>NZ_DASUNI010000288.1:0-8317 GCF_036277215.1 Microbacterium sp.
CCGGCGATGGCGACCTTCTGGACTGCGGTCATGTCAGAACCTCCCTGTTCTCGTACTGCTGTCGGATCTACAGGATCGCGACGGGATTGATGGGTGAGCCGACCGCACCCGTGATGGGCAGCGGCGCGGCGGAAAGCAGGAATTCGTAGCGGCCGGACTCCGCGCAGACCTCGGCCAGCGACTCGAGATCCCACATCTCGCCGATGGTGAGGCCGAGGTTGGGGATCACGACCTGGTGGAGCGGCTGGAACGCCGGCACGTCGAATTCGTTCGGGCGCACTTCGAAGCCCCATGTGTCGGTCGCGATCGCCGCGATCTCGGTGCGGTGCAGCCATCCGGCCGTGGTCAGCGAGAGCCCGGGCGCGGGTCCGCCGGCGTAGTCGCCCCAGCCGTCGCGGCGCGCACGCGCGAGCTGTCCGGTGCGGACGAGGACGATGTCGCCGCGCCCGATGACGACACCCTGCGCGGCGGCGGCGGCGTCCAGATCGGTCGCCGTGATCGCGTATCCGTCGGGCAGCTCGCCGGTGTCAGGCCGCAGGTGCCGGCCGACGTCGAGCAGGACGCCACGGGACACGATGACGGATGCCGCGTGCTCGATGCCCGTGACGAGGTCGCCCTCGCTCGTGACGACGTCGCCCGCGCGGCGCCCGTTCCAGGCGTTGCCGTGGTCGAAGATGTGGCCGAGCCCGTCCCACTGCGTCGAGCACTGCAGCGGCATGGAGATGACGTCGTCCGCGCCGCCGATCCCGTGCGGGAAGCCCTGGTTGCCCCGCTCCGCATCGGTGCCGGTGTCGGTCATCGTGTGCACCGGGTTCGTGCGGCGCCGCCAGCCCTTCTGCGGCCCATTCGTATCGAACGACTGCGCGAGCGAGATCACGCGCCCGTCGCGCACGAGTCCCGCCGCGGCCACCCGCTGCGACGGCTCGATGAAGTTCAGGGTGCCGAGCACGTCGTCCTGGCCCCAACGGCCCCAGTTGCGGTACGCCTCGGCGCGCGCCGAGATCTCGGCCTCGGGATCGGTGCGGTCGAGGTCGGCGGGGTTGTCGGACGGCGTGGTCACGCGGCATCCTCCGAGACGCACCGGACGATCTGGGTGCCGAGGCCTTCGATCGACGCGGTCATCACGTCGCCGTCGCGCAGGAATCGCTTCCAGTGCTGCCCGTTGCCCGCCGGGCTGCCGGTCAGCAGGATGTCGCCCGGCAGCAGCGGCATCGTCTGCGAGGCGCCCGAGATCAGAGCCGGGATGTCGAACAGCAGGTCTTCGGTCGACGCATCCTGCATCACCTGACCGTTCAGGTCGAGGCGCACATTCAGCTCGCCCTCCTGCACGAACTGGGCGGGCACCAGGAACGGACCGGTCGGCAGGAACCCGGGAGCGTTCTTGGAGCGGTACCAGTCGGTGCCGATCTCCTTCATGTCCTTGCGGAACACCAGGTCGCGGGTGGTGATGTCGTTGACGATCGTGTAGCCCGCGACGTGGTCGAGCGCATCCTCACGCGAGACGTGGAAGGCCTCCCGTCCGATGACCACGGCCAGCTCGAGCTCCCAGTCGTGCACCTCGCTGTACGACGGCAGCACGAGTGGCACATCGTCGCCGACAACGCACGCAGGCAGCCCGATGAAGAAGTACGGCTCGCCGTTCGCGGCGCGGTCGTCCATCATCGAGCTCGCGAACTCGCGAGCCTCGTCGGGCGTGCGGTCGGTGTTCTGCGTGAGACCGGCGGCGACGAGCTCGATCACGTGCTGACGGTAGTTGGCACCCGCCTGCAGCACCTGGCGCGGCTGCACGGGCGCGGTGAGGGTGACGTCGCCCAGCGGCCTCCACCCGTCTTCGACGTCGGCGAGCGCGGCGATCGAGCTCCAATCGCCGGACGCGAGGAAGGCGTTGAGGTCGGGCGCGCCGAGCTCCTCCGAGCTGACCGGGCGGATCCGGTCGCCGGCGACAACTCCGAGGACGGTCGAATCGCCGTCGCGGTAGCGGGCGAGGGCGTAGGGGGCGGTGGGTCCGGTCGACGTCATCGTCTCAGTCTCTCTTTATCTGGCTCTCGTGTCGCCGGTGGGGAGGGCGGGATCCCGCGCATCACGGGATCCCGTCCTCGAGTCGATCAGCCCTGGCCGTGCTTGGCGTAGGGGTTGAACAGGGCTTCCTTGATCTCGTCCGGAACGCCCTCTTCGGTTGCGCTCGGGCCGTCGGCCGGCGGGAAGGACTCCGTCATCGACATCGGCATCGCGCTGTTGCGGTAGAAGTTGTTCGATCCCTGCGACGGACGCCACGTGTTGGGCTCCCAGTCGGGCACGTAGTTGCGGTAGCCGCCGGTGTTGAGCTCGATGCGCAGCGAGGACGGCTCGCGGTAGTAGAGGAAGTTCTGCTCGCCGATGCCGTGGATCGACGGGCCGTACTCGATCGGGTAGCCGTTCTCCATGAGCACGTCCGCGGCGATGAGCAGCTCCTCGCGGGTGTCGACCCAGAACGCGTAGTGGTTGACGCGGCCGGCACGCGTGGATCCGTCGAGCACGACCCCGAGGTCGTGCGACTTCTCGTTCGTCGTGAGGACGGAGAAGACCGAGATCGGAGCCTCGTCGAGGATGGTCTTGGCCATCACCCGGTAGCCGAGCACCTCGCTGTACCAGGCCGCGAAAGCGTCGACGTCGCTCGTGGCGATCGTGACGTGGTCGAGCTGCCGCGGAGCGCCCGCGACCTTGCTGCGGCGGTTGGGGCGGTCGGGGTAGATCGATGCGCTGTCGCCCTCGGTGACGTGCACCCGCTCGACGTCCCAGTGCAGGGTCAGAGTGTGGCCCCAGGGTCCGGTGAAGCGGTACGCCCGGCCGATGGCGTGACCGTCGAACCACTCGCCCTCCACGCCCGCGGCCTCGACGCGCTTGGCCGCCTCTTCGAGCGCCTCGGGGCTCGATGTGCGCCATGCGGCGGTGACGAGCGAGGGCTCGTCGCCCGGCGACACGACGACGGAGTACTTGTAATAGTCGCCCCAGCAGCGCAGGTAGACCTTGCCGTCGATTCGGTCGACTTCGGTGAGTCCGACCTGGTTGACGTAGAAATCGACGGACGCCTCGACATCGGGCGAGGTGATCTCGACGTACGAGAGATGGGAGAGCAGCTTGATCATCTTCGATCCCTTCGAGGAAGCTTGCGGGTGAACCCCTAACTACTTTCGCTTCATACCCGCATATCAGGGAATCCCATATCGCCGATGACGAGAATCAGCGGCATCTATGCCCTGCCGACGAGAGTCCGACTACGGCGCGAGGCCCGGCATCCGCTCGACGAGGTCGGTGTCGGCAAGCAGTTCGCCGAGGTCATCGGAACGATCCCGGTCGGCGAGCACCGCGACCGCGCGGCGAAGCGCGAGACGTTCCGAGGACTCGAACCTGGTGGGGGAGGTCAGCCGACCCACGGCGGATGCGGTGGTGACACGAGCCGCCCGACCGTCGATCTCGACGTCGGTGATCGTCTCGCCCAGCGCATGCGCGCGTATCCATCCCGGCCCGGGTCGAGCGGTGACGGTGACCGTCAGCGTGCCGGCGATGCCCGCCTCCGTCTGGAGCAGCGCCAGCGCACCGTCGGACGAGGCGACCGCGAGGCCTCCTCCGGCGAGCACGCGGAGCCAGCCGACCGCGTCGCGCGTCACCGACAGCAGCCCCGCCTCGCCGGCGCCGCCGTCGACGGTGAGCACTCGCGGCGATCCACCCGCGCGTCGGTCGATCGCGTCTCCCGCGACGTCCGCCCGCAGCAGCGGCCGCTCGATGATGAGCGGGATGTGCAGCCCCTGCGCGAGCGCCCGCAGCTCGGTGGCAGGCACGAACTCAGGCTCGGCCACCACCAGCGCGGCAGCGCCGGTCTCCGAAGCCGCGAGCGCGGCATCCGTCCAGCCCGCAGTCCCCGGGATGACCACGAGCGCGCCCGGAACGCGCTCGGCGGACCGCGTGCTCAGCGGGAGCTCGGACACCGCCGCGTGGTAGCGCCCCGTGGGGTCGACCACGCCGACGACCTCTGCGGCGTCGCCGGTCATCGTCCGGCATCCTCGAGGATCAGCGCGGCCGCCGCGTCTGCCAGCGTGATGCAGTAGCGCGCGTCGTCGAGCAGTTCGTCGTACTCGACGACGCTGGTGCCCAGCAGGACGTCCGCGAGCGCTCGCCACTCGGCGAGGTAACCGTCTTCGGCAGCGGTCGGATACGTCGTCAGCTTGCCCGTGGGCGATGTGACCCGCACCACCGCACTGCCGACATGGACGAACGCCGGCGGGAACGACACCTCGATCAGATCGGTCTCGGTCGTGATGTTGAGGCGCCAGACCGCGTCCCCGCCCTCCGGAAGCATGACGGTCGTGAGGCGCACCGGGATGCCGGATGCCCGATAGCCGACGGTGTAGCCGATCGGAGCGATCGCGCGCGCGAAGACCACGTCCTCGAGGACCGGCGCGAGATCCCGCAACATCGGCAGATCGTGCACGGCGAGACCCGTGATGAGCTGACGGACGACGGATGCCGCGACCTCCGGCACCGACAGATCGGGGCCGCCGCGACCCGGGGCGACCGCCGGCGCCGGCAGTTCCGTGACGACGTCGTGGTACCGGCCGTTCGGCGGCAGGGCCAGGGTCACCGAGATGGAACGTACGGTCAGACCGCCCGCGAGGAGGTGGTGCTTGGCCCGCCCCCAGGCCGGGTCGTAAAGGTGGTTGGTACCGACCAGGAGCGCGGTCCCGTCGTTTCGGCACGCGTCGATCACAGCCTCGGCATCCGCCACTGTCGTCGCCAGGGGCTTCTCGCACAGCACCGCGCGCTTACCGGCCGCGACGCTCGCCAGGATCTGAGCGGCGTGCTCGGCAGGCGGGCTGCACAGCACGACGACCGACACGCGGTCGTCGGCGAGCAGATCTGCGACTCCGGAAGACCAACGCGCTCCGACGCGCGCGGCGAGGCTCTCCGCTCGTCCGCTTCCGCTGTCGGAGACATGCACGACCTGGAACTCGGCTCCGAAGCGCGCCAGCGTCGGCAGATGCAGCGCGGCCACCCCAGGCCCCGCGCCGACGATTCCGACACCGTGCAACGTCTCACTGCCTTCCAGTTTTGCTTAAAGCGTACCTAAGTATTTCGAACGTTGACTATAGAGGCGCCCAAATGCTCGGAAGCGGCCAGAAGTTGTGCGAAAATCGACCATGGCCACGGAGTCCACTCTGCGTTTCGGCGCTCAGACCGATGAAGTGACGAGCCTTCTGCGGATCGTCAACATGGTGCGCACCGCCGACGCGTCCACGCGCCCGGAGATCGGCCGGGTCACCGGCCTGGGCCGAGGTGTCGTGACGCAGCGAGTGGACCAGGCGATCGAGATCGGCTACCTGGAGGACGGCGAGTTCGGCCCGTCTTCGGGGGGGAGGGCCCCTCGGACCCTCCGCTTCCGCGGCAGCAGGGGACGCATCATCGTGTGCGCGCTCGGCGCGCTGCACATCCACGTGGGCGTCGCGATGCTCGAGGGCGACATTCTCGAGCAGACGCATCGCACGTGGGACATCTCGCGCGGACCCGCGGAGACGCTCGATACGGCGCTCGCCATGATCGACGAAGTGCTCGGCCGCACGCCCGACGTGCCGGTGTGGGGGGTTTCGGTCGGCATCCCGGGGCCCGTGGACTTCAGTTCCGGTCGACCCGTCGCACCGCCGATCATGCCCGGCTGGAACGGATTCGACATCCGGCGTCGCTTCGAGCAGCGGTACAACGCTCCGGTGTGGGTCGACAACGACGTCAATCTCCTCGCGATGAACGAGCGCACGCGCCGTCGCGACGAGCACATCGACCTGATCTACTGCAAGATCGGCTCCGGGATCGGCGCCGGACTCCTCTCGCAGGGCCGGATCCACCGCGGCGCGAACGGAGCCGCCGGCGACATCGGGCACGTGCGGGTCGCGGGCTCGGACGCGTTGTGCAGGTGCGGCAAGATCGGCTGCCTCGAGGCGGTCGCGGGCGGCTGGGCTCTGGTGCGCGACGCCGAGATCGCGGTCGCCGACGGTGCGACCGGTGCCCTCGCCCAGCGCACGCGGGAGGGCCAGCCGCTGACCCCGGAGGTGATCGCACGTGCGGCCGAGGACGGCGATGCGCTGGCGATCTCTTTGATCCAGCGGTGTGCGCGAGTAGTCGGAGAGTCGATCGCGGCCCTGGTCAACATGTTCAACCCCGGCACGATCGTGATCGGCGGCGCGGTGGTCGGCGCCGGCGAGGTGTTCCTGGCCGAGGTGCGGCAGCGCGTGTACGAGCTGTCGCTTCCCCTCGCAACGCGCGATCTGAACATCGTCCAGTCGCAGAGCGACCTTCGCGAGCCGCTGCGGGGTGGAGCCGAGATGGTACGCGAACAGCTGTTCGACGTCACGTTCCCACGGTGGTTCGCGGACGGCCGGCCGACCATCGAGGCCGTGCACGGAACCGCGTGACACTTCTTTCGCTTTTCTACTAAAGCGTGTAGATTATCGTCGTAAGCCGGTCGTCAACCCGGTGAACGAGCCACGAGGACGTGCCCGCAATGACCCTGACCGCCCTGCGCGAGGATGCCCTGCGCTCGACCCACGACGGATTCGATCTCCGGCTCGGACTGCCGTGGATCCGGTCGCTTCCGGTCGCCAGCCTGGCCGACCTGACCGTCTCGATCGACGGGGACCCCGTCGAAGGACTGAGTGTCGAGCTCGGCGGGCGTGGCGTGGTTCCCTCCGCGCTCGCGGACGAGAGCGGATGGTGGTTCCTCCAGGACCGCCTTACGATCCGCGGTCCTCAGGTGCTCGCGCCCGGCGCTCATGACGTCGCGGTTTCGTTCCGCCTCGTCATCCCCTATCTGCAGACCGGACCGGACGGCCCGCTCGCGCTGCCGTTCCACATCGGACGATCGCTGACGCTGGATGCCGCGGCCTCCGTCACCGACGTGCCCCCGCCCTCGGTCGTTGAGCGAGCGGCGGAGCCGCGAGACGAAACGCCCCCCGTCGGCTGGACGCTCGCGGCATCCGCCTTCAACTGGACGCCCGACGTGATCCGCGCCGAACGCGCCGCACCCGACATCGCCGTCGCGATCGTCGCGGACGGGGTCGCCCCCGTGATCGAGCTCGAGCCCGGTCAGCTGTGGCGATCGTTTCCGACGACGACGGATGCCGAGGTCGACGCCCTGCGCGCCGGGCTCGACGCGGTCGGGGGCGGTGTGAGCATCGTCGGCGCGAGCCTGGACGACTGGATCAGCCCGACGCAGCGCCGCACCGAGGCCGAGCGCCTCGCGTTCCTGCTGCCGCAGCTGCATGCCGCGCATCGTGTCGGTGCCGCGGGCGTGCGGCTGCCGATCGGTCAGGCCGGCGAATCGCTGCTGAAGCAGCTGCTTCCGGTGCTGCACGAGCTCGACCTCGTCCTGTTCGAGGAGATCCAGGGTCAGCAGACCCCCGCTTCAGCCGCTGCCAAGCCCGCCATCGAGACCATCGCGGGCATCGACGACCCGCACGTGCGGCTCCTCGTCGACATCAGCATGCTGATGCCGTCGCTGCCGCCGAGCTACCTCGAGCTGCTGCGCGAGGGAGGCGTGCCCCAGCCCCTGCTGCAGCGACTCGCCACCGACTGGCGCGACCCGGCGACGAACGCAGCCGTGATCGATGTGCTCCGTTCGGGAGGCGTTCCGCCGCAGGTGCACACCGCCTTCATGAACCTGCTGGTGCGGTTCGGCCGGTCGGATGCCGCGGACCTCCGCGGCATCCTTCCCCTGGTCGGCGCGTTCCACCTGAAGTTCTGGGATCTCGACGACACCGACGGCCGTGTGTCGCAGCCGATCCGCGACCTCGGCGCCGAGCTCGTGGGCACCGACTTCGCCGGCACGCTGTGCAGCGAGTGGGGCGGGCACGAGTGGCTCGATGACGACCCGACGACGATGACCCGAAACCACCTCGCGCTGGCTGGCCGCGCGCTGAACGGAGCGAACGCATGACCGACACCCTCAACGTGCTGATCCTGTCCGGACACATGACGATCGAGCACGACAACGAGCACCGCAGCTTCCGCCAGCACAACCAGTGGCTGACCACCCTCCTCGAAGACACCGGGCGATTCCGGGTGCGGGTCGTGGAGGACCCCCGTGGCCTGGGCGCGGAGATCATCGACAAGTACGACGTCGTGATCGTCGTCTTCGAAGGGCGCGACGGCTACCACGACAAGGCGGTAGGGTTCGGCGCCGAGACGGATGCCGCGCTCCTGCGCTTCGTCCATGATGACGGCAAGGGCATCGTGTGGTTCCACGGCTCCGCCGCGCAGGAGGACTCGTGGGGCTACCCCGAGGAGTACAACG
>NZ_DASUNI010000289.1:0-3002 GCF_036277215.1 Microbacterium sp.
CGGCTGCGGGAACGTGCACCTTCGGCGGCGTGAAGCTGCACTCTCGCCTTCGGCATCATGCACTCTCGGCAGCGGGGACGTGCACTCTCGGCAGCGGGGACGTGCACTCCCGGCGGCGGGGACGTGCACTCTCGGCAGCGGGGAGGTGCACTCTCGGCGACAGGGCCGGCGGCCGGAGACTACGGTCTGGTCGCGTTGCCCGGAGTCGCGAGGAGGTCGCGGATCTGAAGCAGCAGCTCCTGCTCTGTCGGCAGGTCGGACGCCTCTTCCTCCGTGATGCCCGCCTTGGCCGCGGCGCGCTCCTTCGCCTTGTTCATCGGGTACACGAACACGAAGTAGACCACGACTGCCACCGCGAGGAAGTTGATGATCGCGCCGAGGATCGTTCCGAACGCGAACACCACCTCGTTGCCGCTCAGACCGGTGACCGTCCAGGTGACGTCGTTGAGGCTGTCGGCCTGGAAGATCAACGCGATCAGAGGATTGATCAGCCCGGCGACGATCGAGTTGACGATCAGCGTGAAGGCCGCGCCGATCACCACCGCGACAGCGAGGTCGATGACGTTCCCGCGGAGTACGAAGTCCTTGAAACCCTGGATCACGTGAACAACCTGGCCTAACTCCGGCCGAGGCCGGTCATGTGCTTGTCGATGCGGGTGAGGACTTCGCCTCGGACTTCGATGATGGCGCAGGGGTGGAGGACGCGCCACCGCCGGACGACGAGCCGCCAGACGAGCCGCCCGAAGACGAGCCGCCACCCGAAGATGAGCTCGCTGCGTCCGCGCCCTTCTTCTCCGCAGCCCGCGAATCCGTGCGGTAGAACCCCGACCCGTTGAAGGTCACGCCGATCGATCCGTACTCTTTGCGCAGCGGCCCTCCGCACTCGGGGCACTCGGTGAGGGTGGGGTCGGCGAACGACTGCACGGCGTCGAAGCGGTGGCCGCACTGCTTGCAGGCGTAGGCGTAGGTAGGCATGTGCTCTTTCGGACGTCAGCGCCGGGCAGGCGCGAAGTGGACGGTCTGTGTCGGGGTCACGACGCCCGTGACGGGCTGGTCGTGCAGGTCGCTGGGCACCTCGTCGAGCAGCTCGGAGTCGTAGACGACCGCATAGACGGGCGGGCATCCCTCCATCGACCCGATCGTCTTGTCGTAGAAGCCACGACCCCAGCCCATCCGCATTCCGCGGCGGTCGACGGCGGCGGCCGGGATCACGAGGAGGTCGACGTCGTTCACCGCGATCGGACCGAGCAGCTCGCCGACGGGTTCGGGCAGGCCGAACATGCCCTCGGTGATGTCGAAGTCCGGGGTGGCGACGGCCCAGTCCAGCAGCCCGTCGGTGCGCGTCACGGGCAGCAGCACGCGAAGGCCGCGCTTCACCGCCCCGTCCACGAACTCACGGGTGCCGGGCTCGGTGGGAGTGGAGAGGAAGCACGACAGCGACCGGACCCCGAGCGAGTCGACGAGGGTGTCCAGCTGACGCTGAATGCCCTCCGCCGCTGCCTCGCGGGCGGCATCCGTGTGCAGTTGACGGCGCTCGCGCAGCTCGGCGCGCAGCGCGCGCTTGGCTGTGGCGATGGCGTCGGACATGGGTCGATTCTAGGTGCGAATACCACGCCGCTCGTCATACGGCAAGGCCAGAGGGCCAGACGTGCCGGTTCGGCCCCGTCGGTAGAGTTGACGCATGCCACACAAGCCCATGAAGGCCGTCATCCCTGCTGCCGGCCTCGGCACCCGCTTCCTTCCGGCCACGAAAGCCATGCCCAAGGAGATGCTGCCGGTCGTCGACAAGCCTGCCATCCAGTACGTGGTGGAGGAGGCAGCGCAGGCGGGCATCACCGACATTCTCGTCATCATCGGCCGCAACAAGAATGCGATCTCGAACCACTTCGACCAGGTGCCCGAGTTGGAGGTGAAGCTCCGCGAGAAGGGCGATGGTGACCGCCTGAAGAGCGTCGTCGCCTCCAGCGACCTCGCCGACATCCACTTCGTCCGCCAGGGAGACCCGCGCGGACTCGGGCACGCCGTGTGGCGCGCGCGCAGTCACGTCGGCGACTCGCCCTTCGCCGTGATGCTCGGCGACGACCTGATCGACGAGCGCGACCCGCTCCTTCCGACCATGATCGCCCAGCACGAACTCCGCGGCGCAACGGTGATCGCCCTCATGGAAGTCGATCCCGAGCAGATCCACCTGTACGGCGCTGCGGCGGTCGAGGCGACCGACGACGCCGACATCGTGCGCGTCACCGGGCTCGTCGAGAAGCCCAAGCGCGAGGACGCCCCGTCGAACCTCGCGATCATCGGCCGGTACGTGCTGACGCCGGCGATCTTCGACATCCTCGAGCGCACCGCGCCGGGCAAGGGTGGAGAGATCCAGCTCACCGACGCGCTCCAGGAGCTGGCGACCGAGGCCGACGGCCCCGGCGTGTACGGAGTGGTGTTCCGCGGCCGTCGATATGACACCGGCGATAGGGTGGACTACATCAAGGCCATCGTGCAGCTCGCCGCGGATCGCGATGATCTCGGGCCCGAACTGCGACCCTGGTTCAAGGAGTTCGCGGCGACTCTGTAGCGCCGTCCGTTCGAGGGGGTTTCGTGGACCTGACGACTCCTCGTCGGCATGGGAACGTGGCGATCCGGTTGGTTCGCCAGCGGGACGCGCGCGTGCTGCAGCAGGAACTGCTGTCCAACCGCGCGTGGCTGCAGCCGTGGGAGGCGACGAGTCCCGACGGGCCCGTGTCGTTCGACATGCGGGCCGGTGTCCGCCGGCTGCTGCAGCAGTATCGCGACGGCACGGGGGTGCCCTTCGTCATGGAGTACGACGGCGAGGTGACCGGTCAGCTCAATGTCTGGGGCATCGCTCGAGGGTCGCTCGCGTCGGCGACGATCGGGTACTGGGTGAGCGAGCGGTTCGCCGGGCGGGGGATCACCACGACCTCGGTCGCCCTCGCCACCGACGTGTGCTTCGACGAGCTGCGCCTGCACCGGATGGAGATCTGCATCCG
>NZ_DASUNI010000290.1:0-10584 GCF_036277215.1 Microbacterium sp.
CGCGCGCTAAAGCCGGATCTCGGCGATGACCTCGCCGTACTCGGTCTCGCTGACCGGGGTGAAGCCGACGCGCTTGAAGAACGCCTCGGGGCCGCCCTCGCCGGCTTCGTAGATCACGTCGACGTGATCCATCCCGCGAGCCCGCGCCTCGGCGAGCAGCCCCTCCACGGCGAACCTGCCCACACCGCGGCCCTGGTCGTCCGCATCGACGTTGATGCGCCAGAGGACGGAGCGGAAATGCTCCTCGGATGCCTCGGGGTCGAAGTTCGCGCTGACGAACCCGACGACCTCGTTACCGTCCAGCACGACGCGCTGCCAGGACGTCTGCGGATTGATGACCGTGGCGGCGATCCCGTAGCTCACGGGAGCCAGAAACTGCTCCTGCCCGGGCTTGAGGGACATGTTGTTGACCGCGACGATCGTCGCGGCGGAAAGTTCGACAAGTCTCAGCTCGGCCATAGGCACAGGGTAGTAGGGAAACGACGTGCCCGTCACGGATGGGGTCCTCCTGTAACGAGGAATTCACCGGGCGAAGTATCTCGATGTCAAGATACTTTTCCGTTGCGATAGGCTGGCAGGACCACCCGAACGGAGACGACACCGGTGACTGATTCGACCATTTTCTACACCCACACCGACGAGGCTCCGGCGCTTGCGACCGCCTCGTTCCTGCCCATCGTGAAGGCGATCACGAGCCAGGCGGGGGTGGATGTCGAGACGCGGGACATCTCGCTCGCGGGTCGCGTGCTGGCGGCGTTCCCGCAGAAGCTGACGCCGGAGCAGCAGGTGGGCGATGCGCTCGCCGAGCTGGGCGGGCTCGCGACCCTGCCCGAGGCGAACATCATCAAGCTCCCGAACATCTCGGCCTCGATCCCGCAGCTGAAGGCGGCCATCGCGGAGCTGCAGTCGCAGGGCTTCGACATCCCGGACTACCCGGATGACGCGCAGTCGCTCGAGGAGAAGGACATCCGCGCGCGGTACGACCGCATCAAGGGCTCCGCAGTCAACCCGGTGCTGCGCGAGGGCAACAGCGACCGCCGGGCACCGCTGTCGGTGAAGAACTACGCACGCAAGCATCCGCACCGCAACAAGCCCTTCGCCGAAGGTTCCAAGACGCGCGTCGCGACGCTCGGCCACGACGACTTCAAGTCCAACGAGAAGTCCGTCGTCATCGAAAGCGACGACGTCCTGACGATCCAGCACGTCGCCCAGGACGGCACCGTGACGCCGCTGAAGACCGGTCTCAAGGTCCTGCCCGGCGAGATCGTCGACGCCACGTTCCTCTCCGCCGCCGCGCTCGACGAGTTCCTCGCCGAGACGCTGCGGGAGGCGGCATCCGACGACATCCTCTACTCGGTGCACCTCAAGGCCACGATGATGAAGGTCAGCGACCCGATCATCTTCGGCCACGTCGTCAAGGCGTACTTCGCCGACGTGTTCGACAAGTACGGCGATCAGATCGCCGAAGCGGGTCTCACCGCCAACGACGGCCTCGCGGCGATCCTCACCGGGCTTCCCTCCGTCCCCGGCGGCGACGACATCGCGGAGCGGATCAGGGCCGACCTCGCCCGCGGTCCGCGCCTGTCGTACACGAACTCCGACAAGGGCATCACCAACCTGCACGTCCCCTCGGACGTCATCGTGGACGCCTCGATGCCCGCGCTCATCCGCAACGGCGGCAAGCTGTGGGGCTCGGACGGCGGCGAGGCGGACACGCTCGCCGTCATCCCCGATTCGTCGTACGCGAGCGTCTTCCAGACCGCCATCGACGACGTGATCGCTCGCGGCCCGCTGGATCCTGCGACGATCGGCTCCGTGCCCAACGTCGGGCTGATGGCGCAGGCGGCCGAAGAGTACGGAAGCCACGACAAGACCTTCGAGATCGCGTCCCCGGGCGTGGTCCAGGTGCTCGACGGCGCGGGCGACGTGCTTCTCGAGCACACCGTGCAGCCGGGAGACATCTGGCGCGCGACGCAGACGAAGGACATCGCGATCCGGGACTGGGTGAAGCTCGCCGTGACACGAGCCCGCGCCACCGGCGCACCCGCGGTGTTCTGGCTTGACGAGACCCGGTCGCACGACGCGGCTCTCATCGCCAAGGTGAAGACCTACCTCGCCGACCACGACACCGACGGTCTCACGATCGAGATCCTGGCTCCGGCAGCGGCGACCCAGTACTCCCTGGACCGGCTGCGCCAGGGTCAGGACACCATCTCGGTGACCGGCAACGTGCTGCGCGACTACCTCACCGACCTCTTCCCGATCCTCGAGGTGGGCACGAGCGCCAAGATGCTGTCGATCGTGCCGCTGCTGGCGGGCGGCGGTCTGTTCGAGACCGGAGCCGGCGGATCGGCTCCCAAGCACGTCCAGCAGCTGCTGGAGGAGAATTACCTGCGCTGGGACTCGCTGGGCGAGTTCTTCGCTCTGGCGGCCTCGCTCGAACACCTCGCGACCTCCACCGGCAACGTGAAGGCGCAGGTGCTGGCCGACACCCTTGACGCCGCCACCGGGACCTTCCTGGAGAACGACAAGTCGCCGGGACGTGCGCTCGGGACCATCGACAACCGCGGCAGCCACTTCTACCTCGCCCTGTACTGGGCTCAGGAGCTCGCCGCCCAACAGGCCGATCCCGAGCTTGCCACCGCCTTCGCCCCGGTCGCCGAGGAACTCGCCTCGCGCGAGCAGGAGATCGTCGCCGAGCTGCTCGCCGTCCAGGGCTCGCCCGTGGACATCGGCGGCTACTACCGACCGGATGAGCAGCTCGTCGAGGCTGTCATGCGCCCCTCGAAGACCCTGAACGAGATCGTCGACGGCCTGGGCTGACACGACAAACGACGAAGGGTGGATGCCGCGGCATCCACCCTTCTGTCATTCGTCGACTCTGCAGGGCGATGGCCTCGATACGCCGGCTGCGGCGGCTACTGAACCTTGAGCCGGAGCCGCATCAACGTGCGCTTCGCGCACATTGACCCGACTCGGCTCAATAGTGCACCCAGACCTCGGTGCCCATAGGCGCCCAGGCGTAGGCGAACTCGGCCGACCCGAGCGGCATGTTGATGCAGCCGTGACTCATCACGTTGCCGAAGTTGTTGTGCCAGTAGGCGCCGTGGAGGGCCTCGTCGCCGTTGTAGTACATCACCCAGGGGACATCGGGGGTGAAGTAGAACGGCGACACCGTGAGGTCGCGGTTGCCCATGTTCTGCGAGGTCAGCTTCGCGCTGATGCGGAAGTTCCCGGTGCTCGAGCTGAAGCCCTCCTTGCCGGAGGAGATCGGCCACGAGTCGATGACGTTCTCGTTCTCGAAGAGGTAGGCGTGCTGCTGGCTCAGGTTGACCTCGATGCGCCGGGCGAGCGTCGTGATCACGGGTGCGACCTCCGTGACCGGCAGCGCGTACACGCCGTTGCCGGAGGCGAGCTGCGCGGCGAAGTCGGACGCGACGCCCGAGGTGTCGCCCAGCTCGCGCCCGGAGATGCCCGCCGCCTCCTCGCGGAGCACTTCGCCTTCGGAGTCGGTGATGACCCTGCCGTTCTCGGGTGCACGATTCACGATCGGTGCGAGCGCGTCGACGTAGGGCTGGATGGCGGCGGAGTCGGCGCTGATCGTGTACGTGCCGCGATCGGCGGGGGCCACCGTGATCCAGGAAGCCACGACCGCGCGCTCGATCGGCACGGTGCGTTCGTCGCCGACGTAGAAGCCGGCCGAGTCGAGCATTCCGTTGAGCTGCTGCGCCGTGGCGGCGGCGACGAAGGTGGGACTGTCCGCCTCGACGGGCGCGGCCTGCGCCTCGACCTCGACCACGGTCTCGCCCGCGGCGAATGCTTCGGCCAGTGCCGTGCGGACGGCTTCGACGTCGACTCCGGTGCCCGGGACGGACGGCGTCGCGACGTAGTTCGCGGTCGCTGCGTCGAACGTGACCGCCGAGTCCACGGGATCGGTGTACAGGTCGGGGGCGGCGGAGCGCAGCGCAGCGGCGGCGGTCTCCGCGTCGATCCGCACGAGCGCGTCGATCGGCGGCGCGAACCAGGCGGTCGGGTTCCACATGGGCTTCGAGGCGAAGGCGGCGTCGGCGAGGGCTTTCGCGTCGACCGTTGCGCCAAGGTCGGCGCCGCTGACCTGGACGTCGCCGCCCGCGCCGGTCAGCACGACGGTCGTCTCGTTCAGGCGCCCCTGGATGGCGTCGGCGGCAGCCCCGGGAGTGAGGCCGCCGACGGGCACGCCGGCGATCGAGGTGCCCGGCGCGATCAGGACCAGCGACGAGACGACGAGCGCGATGGCGGCGAGGCCTGCCGGGATGCCGATCCACAGCCCGAGCCGGCGCTTGCGCGGCTCAGGCGGCGGCGCCGCCCACGCGTAGGCAGGCGCGTTTCCGTCGCCGCCGGACGGGGCCGCGGCATCCGGCGTCGTCGGCGCTGCGGCGTCGTCGGCGGGCGCCTCCTCGGCACCGGGCCTGGTAGCCAGATCGGTCATGCCAACACCCCCCGGCTGCGAACACGTCACTCAATCGTACGGGATGCGCGCCGGGCGTCTTGCAACGGATGGATCACGGATGCTGCGCCGCGCGCAGGCCGGATGTCAGGGCTCGCAGATCGCCTGAAAGGCCTCGCTGGTCTCGGTGAACTCAGTGCCCAGCTGCGAGAGGTCCTCGAACTTCGACACGTCGCCCTTGACGATGGCCTCCATGACCTCGCTCGCCTCGGCGAACATGTCCTGCAACGACGGCAGAACGGCGGCGACCTCGTCGTTGGTGACCTGTGCTGCGGTGTCGGCGAGGGTCTGCGAAGCGGTCTTCATCGCCTCGACCACGGATGCCGGATCCGCGGTCGCCGCGTTGTCGAACTGCGCCGTCGCGTCCTCGATGCCCTGTTGCACCAGCGCACACGCATCGGCCGTGGACTGGCCCGCGTCGCCCGGTGCGTCCGAACTGCGGCTGTCCGCCGTGTCGGAGGCGGGGGAGGTGCAGGCGGTCAGCCCGAGCAGGGCGACTGCGGCGAGGGTGAGAGCCGCGACTCTGTGGGACATGGGTCCTCCTTTCTCCCAGCCTAAGCGAGCGCGGTCCCGGGTCGAGCCGGGAGATCCACAGGCGCCCTGTCTGACGAGGCGCGAAGATAACGGTTTTGTAAACACGCCGTGCAAACCCGACGAAAGGCTTGCGGTCCGTTAGTTCGTAAGGTGTACTAACAAACATGAACGCAACGGATGCGCAGCGTGGCTCTTCCCTCCTCGAATCGCCGCGCACGCCCGCCAGCGCGAACGGCCGCCCGTTCGGGCCGGGTCGTGCGCTGCGTCAGGGGGCCAAGGTGCTGCCTGAGCATGCCCGCGGCCACAATCGTTCTCTGCTGCTTCAGACGCTGTTCCATCAGGGGGCGATGAGCAGGGCAGACCTGTCCCGGGAGACCGGCCTGACCCGGGTGACGATCTCCGATCTGATCTCGGAGCTCATCGCCGACGGCTTCGTCGCCGAGATGGGGATGCGGGAGGCTTCCGGCCCCGGCAAGCCCGCGATGCTCGTCGACCTCGATCGCGCCGGGCATCGGATCGTCGGCATCGACCTGTCGGGCAGCGACGTCTTCATCGGCGCGGTTCTCACCCTCGACGGCGGCATCGTCGCGCGCCGCGAGGTGCCCGTGGCCGTCGACGGCGACGTTCTCGACGCCGTCGTCCGGCTCGCACACGACCTGGTCGGCGACGCGGACGCTCCCGTCCTCGGCATCGGGGTCGGCTCACCCGGCATCGTCGACGACCGCGGCGTGATCCTCACCGCCCCCAACCTGCGCTGGGCCGGCTTCGACCTGCGGGGTGCGCTGCAGGACGCACTCGGCCTGCCCGTCCTCGTGGCCAACGATGCCAATGCGGCGGTGCTGGCCGAATACACCTTCGGCGGCGCGGGAGACGACGTCCTCCTGGTCAAGGTCGGACGGGGTGTCGGATCGGGCCTCCTGGCGTCAGGACAGCCGATGGGCGGCGCGCACTTCGCCGCGGGCGAGATCGGCCACGTCACCGTGGGGACCGACGGCGGTCCGGTCTGCGTGTGCGGCAAGGTCGGATGCCTGGAGGCGTGGCTCGCGGTTCCCGCGCTGTCGGCGCGGCTGGCGGCGGCAGCCGGCGAAGAGGCCCGCGCGGGCGTCCTCCGCGACGCGGGCGAGCGCCTCGGGATCGCGCTCGCGCCGATCGTCGGCGTGCTCGACGTGTCGGAGATCGTGCTCTCCGGCCCTCCTGAGCTTCTCGACGGCCCGCTGACGGAGGCGACCGTCGAGACCCTTCGTGCACGGACACTCGCCGAGTTCCATGACGGCGTCCGCGTGCGGATGACGGAGCAGGGCCAGGACATCGTCCTGCGCGGAGCCGCCGTCATGGTGCTGTCGGGACAGCTCGGGGTGTCGTAGCACCGCCGGCTGTCCCTTTCGAAGGGTCGTCAGATCCACGACGAACCCGCAGGAAACTCCCCGGACGGGTCACCCGGCCCCCGGAATCACCAAGAGAGAACGAAGGAACACAATGAACAAGACGCTTGGAGCCGTCGCGCTGCTCGGCGCCTCAGCGCTCGTCCTCGCAGGATGCGCGGGCGGCAACGATGCAGCCTCGGACAGCGGAGACGGCGCGGAGATCCGGGTCTGGCTTGTCGGTGCCGACACGCCGCAGGAGGCCCGCGACTACCTCAAGGAGACCTTCGAGGAGGAGAACCCCGGTTCGACGCTCGTCATCGAGGAGCAGAGCTGGGACGGCCTCGTCGACAAGCTCACGACCAGCCTGTCGAGCTCGGACAGCCCGGATGTCGTCGAGTTCGGCAACACCCAGGCACCCGCCTTCACCTCGGTGGGCGCGCTGCGCGACATCTCGGGCATCTACGACACGCTCGGCGGTGACGATCTGCTTCCGGGCTTCGTCGAAGCCGGGTCGTACGACGGTGCCTTCTACGCTCCCCCGCTGTACTCGGGCGCACGCGTCGTGTTCGCCGACCCCGCGTTCGTCACCGCGGCCCCGGCGACGCTGGACGACTACGTGACCGCCGCGAAGGACCTCGCGGCCGCCAACGCCGGCAAGTCGGGCATCTACTTCGCCGGGCAGGACTGGTACAACGCGCTCCCGTTCATCTGGGAGAACGGCGGGGAGATCGCGGTTCCGGACGGCGACGGATGGGATGCGCAGCTGAGCAGCCCTGAATCGGTCAAGGGCCTTCTGCAAGTGCAGGACCTCATGACCAACGCCTCGCTTGCGCCCAAGGACGGCGACAATGCAGAGCCATGGACGCCCTACTGCGAGGGGACCTCCATCCAGTTCTCGGCGCCCAACTGGGCACTGGGTCTGGCGAGCGAGTGCGAGACCGCGACGCCGCCGGCGGCGCCCTTCGTCTACGCCCTCCCGGGGATGGACGGCGACGCCGCGCAGGTGTTCGCGGGCGGCTCCAACATCGGCATCTCGGCGAAGTCGGCCAACCCCGAGTTGGCGGAGAAGGCGCTCGAGATCATCCTGAGCGACGAGTTCCAGACGATCTACGGCGAGAACGGGCTCATCCCGGCCAAGAAGTCCCTCGCGTCGACCCTGGGCGACACCCCGGAGGCCCTCGCGTTCACCGAGGCCGCGGGCAACGCGAAACTGACCCCGGCATCGCCGAACTGGGCCGAGGTCGAGGCGTCCCGCATCCTGGAGGACTTCTTCGTGAAGATCGCCCAGGGCGGCGACGTGCAGTCGCTCGCCGAGGAAGTCGACGTGAAGATCGAGGACATCCTCAACGGCTGATCCCCGACGCGCCTTCGGCGCCCGAGGCGCCTCGGGCGCTCCCCGGCGCCTCGCAGCGCCGACCGGGCCGGCGGTGGAACTCTCGCCACCGGCCCGGCCTGTGCCTACCATTTCTCAGGAGACCCCATGTCCATCGCGTCCAGCCGGCTCACCCCTGCGGTGCTGCCCGTCGACGACGACGGCGCGCTCCGGCCGCCGGTCGAGGAGCAGCCCTCGCGCCGCCGCCGGTTCGTGCGGGCCGGCGGCTTCACGCCCTACGCCCTGCTCACCCCGGCGCTGATCGCGCTGCTGGTCATCACCGGGTGGCCGCTGCTCCAGCTGGGAATCATGTCCTTCCAGGAGTACGGCCGCGCGCAGGTGTTCGGTGCTGCGCCTGAGTTCGTCGGGATCGACAACTACGTCGCCATCCTGACTGACCCGGAGTTCTGGGGCGTGCTGGGCCGTTCGGTCGTGTTCGCCGCGGTGTGCGTGATCACGACGATGGTGCTCGGCACCCTGGTCGCCCTGCTGCTGAATCAGCTCGGCACCGTGCTGCGCACGATCGTGTCCGTCGGCCTGCTGCTGGCCTGGGCGATGCCCCCGCTGTCGGCCACGATCGTGTGGGGCTGGATCTTCGATACGCAGTACGGAGTGCTCAACCACATTCTGACGGACTGGTTCGGTCTCGATTTCGAGGGCCATTCGTGGCTGATCGAGCCGCTCAGCTTCTTCTTCGTCGCGGCGATCATCATCGTGTGGGGCGCCGTTCCGTTCGTCGCCTTCATGCTCTACGCGGGGTTGACCCAGGTGCCCGAGGACGTGCTGGAGGCGGCGCAGCTGGACGGAGCCGGCGGAGTCCAGCGGTTCTTCCTGGTCGTCGTGCCCTACATCAAGCCGATCCTGGTGATCGTGACGATCCTGCAGGTCATCTGGGACCTTCGCGTGTTCACCCAGATCTACGCCCTGCAATCCATCGGCGGGCTCGCCGAACAGACCAACACGCTGGGCGTGTACATCTACCGGGTCTCGCTCGGATCGGGGGACTTCGGCATCGGCGGGGCGGTCTCGGTCATCCTCGTGCTGCTGCTGGTCGCCGTCTCGATCTTCTACGTCCGCCAGACCGTGAAGGAGGACGCGCTGTGACCACCGCAACGGCATCCGCGCCCGCCGGCGAGGCGGCGGCCTCGCCCCGGGCGACCCGCGATCGCCACGCCCGCCTGCGGCGCCGGGCCGGGTCCATCCTCACCGGGCTCGCGGCCCTCATCGTCTTCGTCGCCTCGGTCTTCCCCGTCTACTGGATGGTGAACACCTCGTTCCAGCCCAACTCGCAGGTCCGCGGATCCGAGCTGCACTTCTGGCCCGACAACGGCACGCTCGACAACTACACCAACGTGATCCTCGGCGACACGCGGGCACCGTTCGCGCCCGCGCTCGTGAACTCCCTGACCGTCAGTCTCATCACGGTTGCGGTGGCGCTCGTCTTCGCCTTCCTGGCCGCGCTCGCCGTCACCCGGTTCCGCTTCCGCTCGCGGGCCGGCTTCATCATCGCGATCCTCATCGTGCAGATGATCCCGGCCGAGGCGATGATCATCTCGATCTTCCGCCTCGTCGACGGATGGCATCTGCTCAACAGCGTGCTCGGTCTGTCGGCCGTCTACATCGCGACGGTCCTGCCCTTCACGATCTGGACGCTGCGCGGGTTCGTCAACGGCGTTCCCGCCGAGCTCGAGGAGGCGGCGATGATCGACGGGCTCAGTCGCGCCGGCGCGTTCTGGCGCATCACCTTCCCACTGCTCGCCCCCGGTCTCGTCGCGACCGGCATCTTCGGCTTCATCCAGGCCTGGAACGAATTCGTGTTCGCGCTCGTGCTCAACCCGCGACCCGAGGCGATGACCCTGCCGGTGTGGCTGCGGACGTTCCTCGACCCGAACGGCGGCATCAACTGGGCGGAGCTCATGGCCGCGTCGACCCTCGTCGCGATCCCCGTCGTCATCTTCTTCCTCCTGGTGCAGAAGCGGATGACCGGCGGCCTGGTCGCAGGGGCGGTCAAGGGCTGATGCGCGCCGGAACGCTCACCGCCTCCTCCCGGGGGGACGGCCGGTGAAGATCGGGCTGGACGTCGGGGGGACCAAGACGGATGCCGTCGCCGTAGACGGGGGCGGCGCGATCGTCGGCCGCATGCGCCTTGCGACGGGCTGGGGCGCGGATGCCGTGGTGCGAACCGTGCTGGAGGCGGTGCGCACGCTGGCGGCGGATGTGGGAACGGAGGTCGGAGCCCCGGAAGGACTCGGCCCGATCGACTCGGTGGGCATCGGCATCCCCGGGCAGGTCGAGCCGGGCACCGCTCGTGTCGTCCACGCGGTGAACCTGGGTGTCGAGGAGCTCGACCTCGCGGCGGCTGTCGGGCCTGAGCTCGGCGTCCCGGTGCGGGTGGAGAACGATGTGAAGGCGGCCGCGTTCGGCGCCTACGCGCTGCACGGCGCCGCCGGGTCGATGGCCTACCTCAACCTGGGCACTGGGATCGCCGCGGGAATCGTCGCCGACGGCGAGCTGTGGCGCGGCGCCCGCGGAGCCGCCGGCGAGGTCGGCCACATCTCGATCGATCCGAACGGCCCACTCTGCCGCTGCGGGCAGCGCGGCTGCATCGAGGCGCTCGCCGGTGGCGGGGCCATCGCCGAGCGCTGGGGGCGCGCCAGCGCCCTGCCTGTGCGCGACGTGTTCGACGCCGCCGATGCCGGCGACGAGCTCGCGCGCGAACTCCGGGCGGGCCTCGCGCGGGGCGTCGCCGCGGCCGTGCGGGTGCTCGTGCTGACAGCCGACGTCGACGCCGTCGTGCTCGGCGGAGGCGTGACCGCACTCGGCGAGCG
>NZ_DASUNI010000291.1:0-2260 GCF_036277215.1 Microbacterium sp.
CGTGGGCCCGCACTCGGCGGACGAGTTCCGCTGACGGGGGTTTGCCTCCGGCGGAGTCACCACTAGGCTTCACGGCAACATAACGCGCGGGTTTCCAGACCGCGCTGTGCTTGGAGCGGGCGCCGAGGGGGCGCCCGGTCACGAACGACGAAGGGGTTGCAACTCAATGCAGATCTCGCATGCGCGCAGTGGAGCGCGCATTCTCGGGCTGGCGCTCGCCGCGCTGGCGATCGCCGTGCCGGGCGCCCAGGCCAAGGGCAAATCCGCGCACAAGGGCAAGCAGAAGGACCAGCGCGTCCAGCTGCTCGCGATCAACGACCTCCACGGCCACCTCGCCCCTGACACTCCGGGCACGATCCAGATCGGGTGCTGCAACCCGGTCCGGAACACCAGCGGGACTCAGACGGGCTGGGCGCCGATCACGCAGCCCACGGGCGGCATCGAGTACCTCGCCACCCACATGAAGGCCCTGCAGGCCCAGAACCCGAACACGATCACCGTGGGGGCGGGCGACCTCATCGGCGCCAGCCCGCTCGTCTCGGCGCTGTTCCACGACGAGCCCACCATCGAGGCGATGAACCTCATCGGCATGGACGACGTCGGCGTGGGCAACCACGAGTTCGACGAGGGCGTCGCGGAGCTGCAGCGCATGCAGTACGGCAACCAGCGGGGCGGCGACGGCTGCCATCCCGTCGACGGCTGCCAGGACGGGAGCCCGTTCGGCGGTGCGTTCTTCAAGTACCTCGCCGCCAACGTGTTCTTCACGGGCACGAACCGCACGATCTTCCCTCCGTACGAGGTCAAGAAGGTCGGCAACGCGAAGATCGCGTTCATCGGCATGACCTTCGAGGGCACGCCGACCGTGGTCACCCCGTCGGCCGTCGAGGGCCTCGAGTTCCGGCCTGAGGTCACGACCGCCAACGCACTCGTGCGCAAGCTCCGCCGCGAGCAGGGCGTCAAGTCCTTCGTCGTGCTGCTGCACCAGGGCGGCTCGCAGCGGGTGCCCGCTCCGGTGTTCCCGGGGCCGCAGAACCAGCCGAACGCGTACATGGACGTCAACAAGTGCGACGACTTCAACGGCCCGGAGATGAAGGCCATCGCCGAGGGGCTCGACCCGCGCATCGGCGTCATCGTCTCCGCCCACACGCACCAGCCCTACGTCTGCAACTTCTCGGGCAAGCTCGTGACCAGCGCCGCGTCGTTCGGGCGGCTGATCACGGACATCGACCTCACCATCGGCCACCGGTCGAAGGCGATCGAGTCGGCGGTCGCGACGAACCGCCTGGTCTCCCAGGACGTCCCGAAGGACGCGCAGGCCTCGGCGCTCCTGAAGAAGTACACGGACCTGTCGGCGCCGCTCGCCAACCGGATCATCGGCACGATCTCCGCCGACATCCTGTCCGCGCGCGGCACGCCCAACGGCCAGAACGCCGCGGGTGAGCAGCCGATGGGCGACGTGATCGCGGACGCCATGCTCGAGGCCACCTCCCCGACCGACTTCGGCGGTGCCGTGGCGGCCTTCATGAACGCCGGCGGCGTGCGCAGCAGCCTGTTCCATGCCCGCACCGGCGTCGAGACGGCGGACGGCCAGGTCACCTACGGCGAGGCGTTCACCGTCCAGCCGTTCGGCAACACGCTCGTCGTCAAGACGTGCACCGGCCAGCAGCTCTACGACGTGCTCAACCAGCAGTTCAACAACCCGTCGACCGGCTCGAACCGGATCATGCTGCCGTCGGCGAACGTCCGCTACACATGGGACAACGCCACGAAGCGGGTGGTGGACGGAACCCTCACGTTCGGCGGCGTGGCCGTCGACAAGGCCGCCTCCTACCGGATCGCCATGAACAACTTCATGGCCGACGGCGGTGACGGCTACACCGTGTTCACGCAGTGCACGAACGCGCTCGGCGGCGAGGTCGACCTCGATGCGTTCACGCGCTATCTCGGGAACCACCCGAACCTCGCGCCGCCGCCGCTGAACCGCATCACGCGACTCAACTAGCGCCTCTCGGCGGCGGGCGAGGCTCCGGCCTTGCCCGCCGCCGCTCCGTCGGCCACAATCCGCCGCGCGTGACTGCAGAGCTCAACCACCGCGAGCTCGAGCGCTACGTGCGGCGGATCGCGGACCGCTGGCCGGTCCAGCGCGCGCTGCTCGGCGGCGCCCGGGTGGCCGACGTCCGCGGCGCCCCCGCGCAGCGCGAGCGCGGGCCCGAGTACGTGGTCGTGCTCGTGTCCGAGCACTTCGACGGCGTGCCGTGGC
>NZ_DASUNI010000292.1:0-4012 GCF_036277215.1 Microbacterium sp.
TACTGCAACGGGCGGGCCACTCTTCCATTTCGCCCGGTATCGGGTACCGACTGCGACTTGCCCAGTGGTGAGCTGCTTCTCCACCGACTCCACCGCTGGGTTCCAGTGGAGCTCGTTGCGCATATCGCTCAGGTAGTCGAACGCCTTCTCGGGGGCGCATCGAATCGTGGTCGCGTTGCGAATCCTCGTCACGACAGGCTCCTCTCTCTCCTCACGCTAGTGTGCTCACTAGTGATGGCACTAGTAGAATGCTCCTCGTGCAGACGCCCGTCAAGAAACTCAATGTCAGTCGGGCTGAGCGCGCTCGTGTCACCCGCAACCGGATGCTCACCTGCGCGGGCGCACTGTTCCTCAGCCAGGGGTATGCCGCGACAACGGTGGAACAAATCGCGATCGACGCCGGGGTTGCGGTCCAAACGGTGTATTACACCTTCCGAACCAAGGGCCTGCTCCTGCGGGAACTCGTTGAGATGACCGCAGCCGGTGGAGAGCAGGCCGCTCCGGTCATGGAGCGTGCGTGGGCTCGCGACATGCTCTCCGTCACCTCTGCCCAGCGCGTGCTGGCGCTGGCTGTAGAGCACGGCACAGCAATCTACGAACGAGTCGCGATGCTCTGGCCCGCGGTCGCCGCCGCGGCGGCGGCGGACTCAGACGTCGCGACCTATTGGAGTTCAGTCAACGCCGCCCGTCGAGACGGCCAGCGCCGGATGGTGGCTCGCATCGTCGAGCTCGACGCACTCCGGCCCGACCTCGATCCCGAGCAGGCCACCGATCTCGTGGTCATGTTCCTGGGCCATGCCGTGTACCGCAACCTGGTGATCGAAGCCGGCTGGCCAGTTGCAACATTTCGAGCCTGGCTCTTCTCGACCATCGTGCCGCAACTCCTCGGGCCGGTGGAATTCGACCTGCACGCGACCGAAGACCTCTCCTTCGGCGGCCACCAGGCCGGCATCGAGCGAACCTAGAGCAACCCCCGTGTCACTCGAGCATCTCTGTCGGGCGTATGCCGACGTCGCCCGACCCGGCGCTTGCGGTTCTGGAGCGCTGGCGTGCGTGACTTTGGCGTCGGCGGGTCGACGTCAGCTGCTAAGCGTCTGCCAGTCTCAGAAGGGCGCTCGCGCCATCAGCGGCACCAGCACAGCAATGAACGCCGTCAGCACCGCGATGCCGCCGGCGACTGTAGCGATGATGAACTTCGTCCGGAACCGGTGCGGGATCCCCAGCCCGCGGTCCCGGCCGTGGAGGTCCACGGACCGCTTCGCATCGTCGAGGGTGGCGTACCATCCGAGCCCGCCCGAGTCGGCGTCCAAAGCCACGAATGCACCGCTGTCGGTCGTGATCACCGCACCGAGGGCCTTGCCGTCGCGATGCGCGACATGAACGCCTGGGCCAGTGGATTCCCAGACGGCGTCGGTGTGCAGCGCGGGTCGCAGAACAGTGCGGGTATTCATGTGCCGCGGTATGGTACCTGCGAACGGATTCATAGGAAGCTCCCCAAATCGGGAGTCGACCGGGGTCCGGGGGCGGCTGAGGCTGACCCTACCGCCTGCCCGTCATCAGGACAATGGCGTCAGGCGAGCCGTGCTGTGCGCAGGCGGCCCAGAACTCTCGCGCCGCTGCGGGTTGGCTCGCTAGCCGCGACGGGGTTGTCCGGATATTGCCCGCATACGGATCGGCTTGCGGGCGGTGCCCCACAACACCTGGCATCCGCGGAAGGTGCGTGCGAACCGTCCAGTCATTGTTGAAAAGATTCGCGTCATCTTTTTCCGTCGTCGGTAGACACGTGCCGTCCAGGCACAGACCTGGTGTTGGGCGCCGAGTGAGGTGACTGCGGTGCTGAGCGCGGCCCCCTGCTGGCAAGGGCGAACGCTTGTGATCGCACCAGGCACCCGCGCCGTCATGCTGTGACCGTTACCCGGGCACGGACAACGTTCTGTACGCGTGCGTGGGGGTCGGACGGGTCGCCCCCTACCTGGGCGGAGATTCGCGCTGAGATGAAGTACACCCCGGGTTGCTCGAAGGTGCGTTGCTCCTCCACCCCGACTGCGAGTGCCGGGGTGAACGGGCGCGTCGGTTCGGCTGCTTCCCACAGCAACTCGACGATGGTGCCGTCGCCGGGAGCTTGCGCTTCGAGTCGGACCGTTGCGGGAACGTTCGCTCGGACGGTAGCCGACGGGGTTCCGTTGACGGTGAGTACTCCGACTGGTTGTACGCCGCCGCGTGCCTCCGCGGAGTCAGGAACGGTGACCTGTCCGTCGATGATCGCGTAACTAGTGGTGGGTGATGGTTCTTGACCGTCTTCCACCCACGCGGCGAGCTGGCGGAGGGCGGCCTCCAGCGCGCCAACGTACGCGACCGAGCGGTCGGGGAACTCTTGCGGGTCGTCGTCGCCGTGCAAGGCGTTGTCCACGTACCACAGTCGCACTCGGTCATTGGCGTCGGCGCTGAGGTGGTCCTCGACGCGTTTGCGGTACCAGTCCGCTTGCCAGGGAAACGCTTCACGGTCGAGGAGGCATGCGACGATGATCATCTTCCCGGTGATCTGGCCGGTCGGAAGCGTGCCTGCCGTCCCTTGGGTGAAGATCGGGCCGAGCAGGGTGGGTCGTTGCGGGTAGATCGGGTGTCCGTCTGTGTCGCGGAACTGATCCCAGACGGTGTAATCGGGTCCAGGGACCTGATGCCGGTGGTAGGTCTGTGCGGCGAGGAATCCGGAATTGTCCAAGATCACTTCATCGCCCACCCGCAGCGCCGTGAGGAGCTCATCTTGCCCCGGCTCGGCGGTGACGGTGTCGGCGTCGATGCTGGTGAGCCGGAGGATCGTGCCCGCGGCAGCACCGGTTTGGACGTGCAGCTGTGCGCCCAGCATCCACCCTGCAGGTATGTCCGCGAGGCGGATGGTCGACGGTGCGTTGCTGGCGGCGGCGGTGTGTAGGAACGATTCATCGACACCGCCGGCCGTGAGGTGACCACCCCCGGTCGAAACACGGCTGTCCAGCGCGGCGATGGTGGTCGTCATCTGCACCCTGTCGCGATGCACGGATGCGGTCGGGTCGGCGCCAAGGTAGCCGTCGAGATTCCAGTAGTCGGCGGCGAACGTGGGATCCATGGCGATGACGCCCGGGTACAGAACGCTGAAGGCGTGCATGCCCATGGTCTGCCAGCCGAACCACGACCGCGGCGGGAACCCCATGCGGGTGACTTCCTGCAGCGCGGCTGTTTCCTCGTCGGTCAGGTCGAGCGCGTTGGGGTCGCCGCCGACGTCGTACGCGTCGACAATGGCCGGGAACTTGTCCCGCAGGATGCGTTGGGCATGCATGCGCACGCTGAATACGTTCGGGATGGCCATCGGGGTTCCCGGAACGTGTGGCACGAAGCCATCCCACACGTCCACCGTGTTCTCGGACGCGCCGATCGTGCGGTAGGCACCGCCACTGCCTCCGTAGAGGTAACCGTATGGGCGGTGGGTGCCGAACAGTTCCGCGGCGACGACGCGTGAGAATCGAGCCGCGGCGGCGTTTGCTCGGTATGCGCCGATGGTGGGGTCCAGTCCGGAGAACGGGTCGGCGGCGGCCGGGCCACCGCCGTTGGTTTCCACGAAGTAGGCGCCGCTGTCGACGGCGAAGCCGACCTTGTTATAGCCGTCGGTCACGAGCGGGGCGAGGTTTTCGCTTTGGGGCACGGGAGTCACGTGCTGGAAGAATCGGCCGTCGTAGTCGGAGGGGTCGGGGAAGTAGAACGAGAACAGGGTGTCCGTCCCGTCGAAGCCGCCGTGTACGTATCGGTGCCGGACGGGCACAGTACGCCACTCGTCGACGTCAACGAACGGCGCTCCGAAATAGTCGTCGGTTGTGTCGGGGGCCCACTTCGCGGTGGTGAGCGCGCCGTCGGCGACAGTGGGGTGTCCGATGCTGGTCATGATTCGCTTTCTAAGATTCGGCGCCCGCGGGGGTCGACGTGCCCGCGGAATCGGTGCCTGCCGGCGGTGGCGACTGTCTCGGTGGTGCCGGGGATT
>NZ_DASUNI010000293.1:0-6194 GCF_036277215.1 Microbacterium sp.
GCGCAAGCTGGACCTGAGCGAGGTCATGGTGGCCGTGATCGACGAGGCCGACCACATGTGCGAGCTCGGATTCCTCGAGCCGGTGCAGCGCATCCTCCGCGAGACCGCCGACGGCTCGCAGAAGCTCCTGTTCTCGGCGACCCTCGACCGTGAGGTCTCGTCGCTGGTCGACGAATTCCTGGTGGAGCCGGCCGTGCACGAGGTCGCCGGTGAAGACCAGGCCTCCAGCACGATCGAGCACCGCGTGCTCGTGATCGAGCACCGCGACAAGGCTGAGATCCTCGATCAGCTCGTCGACCGCGACGGCAAGACGCTGGTCTTCGCCCGTACTCGGGCGTACGCCGAGATGCTCGCCGAGCAGTTCGCCGACGTCGGCATCCCCGCCGTCTCGCTGCACGGAGACCTCAATCAGGCCCGCCGGACGCGCAACCTCGAGCGGCTGACCTCAGGCCGCGTCAACGTTCTGGTCGCCACGGATGTCGCCGCCCGCGGCATCCATGTGGACGACATCGACCTGGTGATCCAGGCCGACGCACCCGACGAGTACAAGACGTACCTGCACCGCTCCGGCCGCACCGGCCGCGCCGGCAAGACGGGTCGCGTCGTGACGCTCATCACCCGCCAGCGTCAGCGTCGCATGAACGAGATGCTCGAGCGCGCCGAGATCGAGGCACCGTTCGAGAACGTGCGTCCCGGCGACGACACCATCGACGAGCTGACGGGCCGGGTTCCGACCGCGGAGGCCCTGACCTCCTAGCCCACGGCTCGAACGAACGCCGGCACGCACTCCGCACGGGGCGCGCGCCGGCGTTCGTCGTCGCCGGGTCCGGCGACAACTCCTGAGCCGGTCCGCGAAGGATGGCGTCGGCCGTCTCAGAAACCGGCGTCCTCCGGTGGAGCGAACTGGCTCAGCACCAGCCGGGCACCCTGCGGGTCGAGGATGACGGCTTCCTTCGTCCACTCGGTGTCGGCACGCGACACCACGGTCGCACCGAGGCGTTCGGCTTGGGTGACGCTGGCGTTCCGGTTCGCGACGGTGAACCGGATGTCCCAGGTCGCAGTCGGCGCGCCGGCGTCTGGGGTCAGTCCGGCGACGACATCGGCGAAGCCGGGGGGAGCGGACGCCTGACGCTCGTGGATCTCGGGATCGATCGTCGCGGCGAGGTGGTCGCCGTAGCCGGGCAGGCGGAGCATCCCGGCACCCAGCTCGTGGTCGTGGCGCCATCCGAAGACCTTGCCGTAGAAGGCGAGGGATGCCGCGGCATCCGGCGTGCGCAGATCGCTGAAGTTCCAGGCGCCGGGTACATTCGCGATCTGCGATCCGGTGTGCGTGCCGGCCTGCCAGAGGCGGAACACCGCTCCCTGCGGATCGGCGCACGTCGCGCTGAGACCGGATGCCCCGCCGGCGGGAGGGACGCCGACGATTCCGCCCGCGCGCTCGACGTCGACGCACGCGCGCCCGATATCGTCGGTGGCGATGTAGCTCACCCAGCCCGCCCCCGAATCGCCCGCTTCAAGACCAGCCGCATCGAGGCCGTCGAGCGTGGCGAACAGGTACGGAGGATCGTCTCCCGGCGCGTCGGCGTCCGCGGCATCGGTGAAGTCCCAATCGAAGAGCGCACCGTAGAACTCAGTGCCGGCGCGCAGATCCGGCTGCTCGACGTCGACCCAGCAGGGGACTCCGGGCGGGTAGGTGCGCTTGGCCTCGTCGGTCATGGGTACTCCTTCAGCCCAGGGTTTCGAGCAGTTCGGCAGCACGGTCCGCCCCACCGAGCGAGCGCAGCTGCGCGCCGACGCGGGCCGCTGCATCCCGATAGGACGCGTCCGTCAGCACGCGGTCGACGCCGGCTGCGATCGCAGACGACGTCGGAGTGCCTGTCTTCAGGTTGACCCCCGCACCTGCCCACGCCACCCGGCTCGCGACCTCGGGCTTGTCGAGGTCGCCGCCCGCGATGACGAGCGGAACGTCTTCCGCCAGCGCGGCGAGCGTGCCACCCCATCCCCCGTTGGTCACGACAGCGTCGACTCGCGGGAGCACCTCGGCATGCGGCAGGAAGCCCGCGATGCGGGCGTTGGCGGGCACGCGGAAGGGCAGCTCGTCGCGACCCGGGACTCCGGTGGCGACGACGACCGTCATGTCCCGCTCGGCGAGAGCCTCGAGCGAAGGACGGATCAGGTCATCGGGGTTGATGTTGTACGTACCCTGCGTGACGTGCACGATCGCGCCGCCGAGTTCGCTCCACCACGCCGGAAGCACGGCCGGCGCGGCTGAGGTCTGCAGTCGACCGACGAAGTGAACCGACGACGGGCGATCGGTGCGACCGTAGTCCAGGAGCGGGCAGCCGCTGGCGATCACCAGTCGCGGCGAGAAGACGACTCTGTCGAAAGTGAGCTTCGAGGGTGGCAATCCGACGCTCTGCCGCGCGCGAGCGAGCGGCCGCGACAGCGAGCGGCTCAAGATCGGGACGGCTGCTCGGAGGGCGGCATCCCGAGCCCTCGTCAGAGCATTGCGGCCCGGGGCCAGGCCCATCCCGCTCGGTGGTCCTTGCGGCCCGATGATGTTGAGGGGGACGACGGCGACGGTCGCCCACGGGCACGCGGTCCGCTCCGCGAAGAGCGCCGTACCGACCGACACCTCATCGCCGGCGATCGCATCCCACGGTTCGCGCTTCCATTCGGCCGTCAGATCCTCGACCTGAGCGGGCGAAGTCTTGATGAACACGTCCTGGACGTTGACCAGCAGCTGACGCATACCCTTCTTGTCGAGCAGGCGCGGGAAGGTCGCCGAGATGTCGTTCTCATCGAAGTCGGGGGCCGCACGCCAGGGAACGAGCCTGGCGCCGGTCGACTCGACTCGCTCTCGGAACGCGGAGCCGGTGTAGACGCGCACGTCGTGCCCGCGCGCGACCAGAGCCTCGGCGACGGCGCTCAGGGGGGAAACGTGTCCGGTGAACGGCATCGCCGTCAGCATGAAACGCGTCATCCAGGCCTCCTGCAGACATTGTGGCGGGAACTCGGTTCCTGTCACAGAGGAGAACGGTCGCACCGTGGCGCGCTGGTCCCGATCAGGATGCCCGATCAGACCGCTCGATGCGATCGACCATCAGCGGATCCGCGCCGAGGGAGAGCAGTCGAGACCGGACCGCTGCCGCGGCGCGGTGATACGGCTCGCTGCTCGAGTACCGCAGCGACCGTGTATTGGCTGCCTCGAGGAAAGACACGAGCTCGAAGGTCAGCTGTCGCGCGTCGCCGAGCTCCGGAAGTTCGCCGGCATCCATCGCGCGTTCGATCGATGCGGTCAGATAGTCCTCCCACTCCGTCGTCGCGGCGACGACGGCGTCGCGAACGGCTCCCGGTCGTGCGTCGAACTCCACCGAGGTGGCCGCGAAGAAGCATCCGCCACGGAAGACGCGGTCGTCGGAATAGGCCAGCCAGTACGAGATGAGGGCGCAGACGCGAGCGAGACCCCGCTGCGCGTGAGCACGCGCCGGGGCGATCACCCGATCGACGAAGACCTCTCGCGCCGCACCGATCGTGGCGAGCTGGAGCTGCTCCTTGGAGCCGAAAAGCGTGGCGACGCCGCTCTTGCTGTGGCCCGACGCTTCCGCGAGTCGCCCCATCGTGAGCCCCTCGAGGCCGTCGACCGAGGCGGTGTCTATCGCCTGCGCCAGCACCACGCGGCGGGATTCGTCGCCTCGGACTCGCCGGCCGTCGAGTTGCACTTGCGCCATGACTCGATCTTACCGTACGATCGTTCGTATTAATACGTACGATCGTACGCATACCGCCGAAGCCGGAGCCGCTCATGTCCGCCACTCACGTCATCGCCGCCGCCACCATACGCGCTGCCGGGAGGATCTCGCCCCGCTGGGGTGCGGCCCTTGCGCTGCCCCTCTTCGGAAGCGTCGCGGCGCCGCACCCGATCGATCCGGCTGACATGAACACGATGTGGCGCGCGGAGCGCTCGACCGTGCGCATCCCCGGCGTCGACGGGCGCGGAAGGGATCTCATCGCGTACGACTGGGGTCCCGCGGACGGCGACGTCGTCGTACTCGCCCACGGCTGGAACGGTCGCGCCAGTCAGTTTTCGCCCCTCATCCGCGAACTCGTGAGCGAGGGATACCGGGTCGCCGCGTTCGACGCCCCCGCACACGGTGACTCGGCGGGCCGCGGCACGTATCTCCTGGACTGGGTCGCGGCCCTCAGCGGGCTGCAGCAGCGCCGCGGGCGATTCACCGCCGTCATCGGTCACTCTTTCGGCGGACTGGCGACGCTCGTCGCGGCCGCGCAGGGCATCGCGGTGGATGGCGTGGTCACGGTCGCGGCCCCCGCCGACGCCGACCTCCTCCTCACCCAGTTCCAGGGCCAGGTGGGCATCGACGACCGGACAGCGGTCGAGCTGCGCAGGCGATTCGCGCGCCGCTACTTTCCGGGCGCCGACGATCCGTTCGCGAGTCTCTCGCCGGTGCGGCATCCTCTCCCGCAGAACACGCACCTCCTCGTCGTGCACGACGAGAGCGACCGGGTGGTGCCGTTCGCCGAGGCGGCGCGAATCGCCGGTGCCAACGAGCACGCGCACACCCTTGTGACGCGCGGTCTCGGTCATAGCCGCATTCTCCGGGCGGACCCGTTCCTGGACGCGGTTCTGGGCTTCCTCGCGACGCCGATGCCGACGACCGAAGCATCGCTCGTCGACGAAGCGCCGGCACGGCGGGGCCGGGTCGGCGCGCTCGCCCTCGCGGGCTGAGCCGCGCGGAACTCAGAACAGCCGGGTGGCTTCCTCCACCGCTCGCCCTCGCGACGTCGTGACGAACGCCGGGCGCCGAGCCGCCAGTCCTGGCATCGTCGATCCGCGCGGCTCGTCGTCCTCGGCCCTGCCGTCGAGCCCATGCACCCGCAGCAGCGGGCGCACGCGTTTGGACAGCCACGTGCGGTAGGGCTTGGGAGCGGTGGCCGACACGCCCGGGTAGAGGCCGAGGTACGACGAGACCAGTTCGGGATGCTCCCGCCGCAGCCACTCCATGAACCACTGCTTGGCGCCCGGCCTCAGGTGCAGCGCGCCGAACACGACCCGCACCGCCCCGGCGGCACGGATGCGCGACAGCGCATCATCCAGGGCCGGAATCGAGTCGGTGAGGTGCGGCAGAATCGGCATCAGGAACACGGTGACGCGGAACCCGGCTTCGGTCGCCGCGCGGACCGTCTCGAGGCGCGCTGCCGCCGATGGCGTTCCCGGTTCGATGAGCTTCTGCAACGCGTCATCGAACACGGCAATCGACATGGCGACCGACACCCGGACGGATGCCGCGGCCTCCTGCAGCAGTGGCAGGTCGCGGCGCAGCAGCGTGCCCTTCGTGAGGATCGAGAAGGGCGTGCCGGACGCGGTGAGCGCCGAGACGATTCCGGGCATCAGCCGGTACCTCCCCTCGGCGCGCTGGTACGGATCGGTGTTCGTGCCGAGCATGACGGGATCCCGCGCCCAAGTGCCGCGGCGCAGCTCCTTCTCGAGCACGTCGACCACGTTGATCTTGACGATGATCTGCGAGTCGAAGTCGCGACCCGAGTCGAGCTCGAGGTATTCGTGCGTTCCGCGGGCGAAGCAGTACGCACACGCATGAGTGCACCCCCGGTACGGGTTGATCGTCCAGTCGAACGGCATCGCGGACGCGCCCGGGACGTGGTTGAGGGCGCTCTTGCACATCACCTCGTGGAACGTCACGTCGGCGAAGTCCGGTGTCGTCACCGAGCGCACGAGGCCGTTCAGCCGCTCGAGACCCGGCAGAGCCGCGGCGTCCGCGACGCCCAGTTCCTGCCCTTGCCACCTCATGGATCCATGGGAACAGAAATACGAATGTCTGTCAAGCGATGACCGTACAGAGTATCGATTTCGATCGGGCCAGCGCGCACGTGCTCGACCGGGGCATCGGCGCAGGCAAGAATGGGAGTGTGACGGCCCCCGAACCTCACGCTTCCCTCCCGTCCCGCCGTGCCGCAAGGTTGCAGCGTGAACGGGATGCCGAGCGTGCCCTCACGGGCCAGACCGCACCTGCGCCGGCCGGCCGAGGAGCGGAACCTCCCGCACCGCGTCTGCGGAGCGACCGGGTCGCCGAGACGGCGTTGCCCCGGACGCAGCCTCTGCCGGTGATCGAGGCGACGCCCACCCAGCGCGAGCCCATCGCAGCGGAGGCCCTCCC
>NZ_DASUNI010000294.1:0-5119 GCF_036277215.1 Microbacterium sp.
GGGAGCCGCAGGCGCAGCAGCTGCTGGTGCCGGTGCTACGGCAGGTGCCGCCGCAGCGGCCTCAATCGGCGCGGGAGCGGCAGGGGCCGGGGCGGGGGCGGCTGCCGCGGGACGCGGCGCGCCGGGGCGGGCCGTGGTCGCGCGAGGTGCGCCGCTCGGCGCCGCGGCGGACGCCGGCGCGGGCGCGGCGCTCGCCGCAGCCTTGGCCGCGCCGTCGGCCTCGAGGGCGGCGCGCAGCTTGCGAGCCACGGGGGGCTCGATGGTCGATGAGGGGCTCTTGACGAATTCGCCGAGCTCCTTGAGCTTTGCAAGAGCGATCTTGCTGTCTACACCGAGTTCGGATGCGATCTCGTGTACGCGTGGTTTGGCAGCCACAATTCTCCTGTCTGGGTTGGTCCACCCAGGCAGGGCAGACCTCAGTTGCGGACGGGTCTCATTTCGAGCCGTTCACTTTTTTTCCATAGCCGTTCAGCCGTTTCTCTAAGGTCTGCGTATCCAGAGGACCTGACACACGCAATGCCCGCACGAAAGCGCGGCGCCGGATTGCGGCATCCACACATTCATGTGTCTCATGCACCCACGCACCCCTTCCCGGCATCGATGCCCGCTCGTCGAGGACGAGAGTGGAATCGACGGCCACGACTCGCAGGAGTGTGGACCGGGGGGCACGCACGCGACAACCGACGCACGTTCGTACGGGATCCATCTTACACCTCTGCGCTGAGCGCTCGCCGGACGGCGGCCGCCGTCAGCTGTCCAGCACGCTGTCGGGCTGGATGTCGATCTTCGCGCCGGTGAGCTTGGCGGCGAGGCGGGCGTTCTGACCTTCCTTGCCGATCGCGAGCGAGAGCTGGTAGTCGGGCACGAGAGCGCGCACGGCTTTGGTCGACGAGTCCAGGATGAAGCTGGAGGTCACTTTCGCCGGCGACAGCGCGTTGGCGACGAACTTCGCCAGCTCGGGGTCGTAGTCGACGATGTCGATCTTCTCGCCGCCGAGCTCCTCTGTGACGGCGCGGACGCGGCGGCCGAGCTCGCCGATGCACGCGCCCTTCGCGTTGATCGTCGGGTCGTTCGCGCGGACCGCGATCTTGGTCCGGTGCCCCGCCTCGCGTGCCAGCGAGACGATCTCGACGAGTCCGGAGTGGATCTCGGGAACCTCGAGCGCGAAGAGCTTGCGAACGAGACCCGGGTGGGTGCGCGAGACGGTGATCTGCGGACCCTTCGTGCCCTTGGCGACCGAAGTGACATAGACGCGCAGGCGGGAGCCGTGCGTGTACTCCTCGCCGGCGACCTGCTCCTCGGGCGGGAGGATCGCCTCGACGGAGCCCAGGTCGACGTGCACCATCCGGGGGTTCGGGCCCTGCTGCACGACTCCGGCGACGATGTCGCCCTCTTTGCCGCGGAATTCGCCCAGCACCGCGTCGTCGGCGATGTCGCGCAGGCGCTGGCTGATCACCTGCTTGGCTGCGAACGCCGCGATGCGTCCGAAGTCGTCGGGGGTGGTCTCCTCCTCGCCGATGACTGCTCCTTCGTCGTCGATCAGCGGCACGAAGATCGCGACATGGCCGGTCTTGCGGTCGAGGACGGCGCGGGCACCCTCGGGCAGTTCGCCGGTCGCCGTGGTGTGCTTCGCATAGGCGGTCAGAATCGCCTGCTCGATGATGCGCACGAGCTCATCGAAGGGGATCTCCTTCTCTCGCTCAATCGTCCTCAGCAGTGACAGATCGATGTCCACAAGTGACCTCCCTATTCAGCTTTCACCGACGCGTCACGCGCGGCATCCCTCAACGGTACCGGATGCCCCGGCGCGCGGCCTGGGAGAACTCCCGCGGGCGGGAGCGGTCACGTCGGAAGCTGCGCGCAGTCGGTGACCACACGTTCGTCGCCGTCGATGCGCGCCTGCGTCCAGCGCAGAAGGGTCGGCAGGAACGGCGAGAACGGGCCGATCAGCGATCGATGATCCGCCGCAGCGTAGGGCACCCAGCGGACGTCCGCCCCGGCAGCGCAGAGGTCGGCGACGAACCGCTCCGGCAGGGCCGGCGGAATCACCTCGTCGCGCAGACCCCACGCCAGGAGCACCGGCGACTCCCACGGGCCCACGGCCGCGTTCTGCAGCAGCCGTCGACCGAGCGGGCCGCCGGTCAGATTCGCGGGATAGAGCGGCCGATCGGCAGACACCCCGAGCGAGGTGATCGCCGAGACGAACAGTCCGGGTTCGCTCAGGCACCGCTGCGTCATCTCGCGGACGATCGCACGACCGGATGTCGCGACGTAGTCTTCGACCGCGACATCCACATAGACGTCCGAGTACGGCACGAGAACCCAGGACACGAGGATGGACAGCTCGGCGCCGGCGTCGCGCTGCGTGAGCTCTCGCGCCATGGCGAAGGGATCGGTGACGGGCGCCAGCGCCGCGGTGCCGAGGATGTGCAGCTCGGGTGCATACTCGGCCGCGACCGGCTCTGTCCACAGCGCGGCATGCCCGCCCTGCGAATGTCCCCACACGACCACGTCCGAGGACAGCCGCAGGTTCTCCAGCTGTCCTGCGGCGCGGATCGCGTCGAGGCTGGAGCGCGCCTCGCCCTCGCCGATCAGATACGGGAAGCTGCCCTCCGCGCCGCGGCCGGTGTAGTCCGAGCCGACGACGACCCATCCGCGCGCGAGCGCCTGCTCGACCGCGGGAATGGCCCAGTGCGTCGCAGCCGTGTCCATCAGGCTCGGCGCGCACCCGCGGGCGACGCCGGTCGTCCCCCAGTTCCACGAGATGACCGGTCGAGCGCCGGGCGGGGCATCGATGGGCGCGATCACGAGGGCGCTCGCAACCGCGCGCACGCCGCGGCGGTCGGTCGTGCTGTACAGGATGCGACGCACCGTTCCCCCGGCCGGGTGTGCCCCCGCGTAGACGTCTGAGCGGATCAGCTCCCCCCGCTCGTCGGGAAGCGTCTCCGGGGCGTCGTAGAAAGCGTCGACGACCGGGGACCCGTCGGCCAGCCAGCTGTTGACCCACCACGCCGAGCCCGCCAACACCAGGAAGCCGACGGCCAGCGCGTAGCGCGCCGCGTCGGCGAGCAGCAGCCCGCGCCGCGTCCGCGCACCCTCGCCGAGGCGGGCCGGCTTTCCGGCGAGGCGGCGACCGGCCCGCCAGACCAGCGACGCGCCGTAGACGACCGTGCGGATGCCGAACAGGACCGCAGCGATCAGAAGCGTCAAGTCGGGCCACAGCAGGGCCAGACCCCCGAAGACCAGCTGACCGACGCCCGACGCGACCGCGAGCACGCGCTCGCTGACCCGGCCTCGGCCGACCGCCGCCAGCGAGCCCACGCCGCCGACGATCAGCAGCAGCCCGAGCACGGTCGGCAGCAGCTCGATGCTGCGCCCGAGCCAGACCAGCACTGCCAGCCCACCGATGATCCAGATGACCGACACGACGCGGCTCCACAGCTGCGCCGCCCGTCTCGAGTCCGCGAGGTCGATGACGCCGGCGACGATCGCGCTGACTCCGACCAGGACCGCGAGGAGCCAGAGCGAGGTGAGCGGCCGCGTGACGATGAAGACGCCGAAGAACAGGACGACGATTCCGACCACGAGCACCACGGGCGCCGGGGCGGCCTCGATCAGCCGCAGCAGACGTCGCACGCGCGGCCCGCGGACGGCGGGCGCGTTCTGAACGGTCACGCGGGAATCCTAGAGCGCCGGTCGGGTCCATCCGACACGTAGGCTGACCCGGTGGACTCCGCAGCACCGAAACGTGTCGCCCAGGAGGCGGAGGAGAACACCCCTTTCCGCGTGCTCGCTCGCGCCGGGTATGCGGCCAGCGGCCTGGTGCACATCCTGATCGGCGTGATCGCGCTGGTCGTCGCGTTCGGCGGAGACGGTGAGACCGACCAGGGCGGCGCGCTCATGGCCATCGCGAGCGCACCGCTCGGTTTCGCGGTGCTGTGGCTGATCGCCGTCACCCTGTGGGCACTGGGCCTTTGGCAGATCCTCGAGGGCATCCTCACGCGGGCGCTGTCGGATGACACGCAGGGCTTCGCGAAGAAGTGGGGTGCACGCATCGGAACGTGGGGGCAGGCGGTGATCTTCATCGCCCTCGGCCTGATCGCGGCCGCGGTGGCGCTCGGCGCACGCGTGGACGCCGAGGAGGCCGCCGAGGATGCGAGTCGCGGTTTGCTCTCGATCCCCGGCGGACCGATCGTCCTCGGACTCGTCGGGCTGGGAATCGGCATCACGGGTATCGCGTTCATCGCGATGGGCGTGCGCCGCTCGTTCCGGAACAAGATCGAGATCCCACGCCACGGCATAGGTCGGAGCATCGCGGGCCTCGGACTCGTCGGCTTCATCGCCAAGGGGATCGCGCTCGTGGTGCTCGGCGCCCTGCTCATCGTCGCCGCCGTGAGGTCGGATGCCGATACCGCGGGCGGTCTGGACGGAGCGCTCCGTGCACTGCTGGCGCTCGCCTACGGGCCGCTGCTGGTCGGCGTCGTCGGTGTCGGCTTCGTCGCCTACGGGGTGTTCTGCCTGTTCCGCGCGCGCTTCGCGCGGCTCGATCCGGAGTAGGCCGAGGCATCCGGCCTGTCAACCCCTGTCGAGGACGCGCAACGCGTGTTTGCCTTCACCCATGGCTGATGAACCGATGACCCAGACCGACGCGATCGAGCGACTGAAGGAACTCGTCGAAGACATCGACTTCACGATGCTGACGACGCAGGACCCCGCCGGCAGCCTCGTCTCACGACCGATGAGCACCCGGCAGATGGACGAAAGCGGAGCCATCTGGTTCTTCACGTCGGAGGACACCAAGAAGGTCGACGAGGTCGAAGCCGATCATGACGTGGGCCTTGCGTACCTCGACTCGAAGGGCATGCGCTTCGTGTCCGTCGCGGGTCGCGCACGCGTGGTGCACGATCGGGCGAAGATGGAGGAGCTCTACACCGCCTCCCTCGACATCTGGTTCGAGGACGGACTCGACACCCCGGGCATCGCGCTGCTGAAGGTCACTCCGGTCGAGGCCGAGTTCTGGGAGCCCAAGCACGGCAAGCTGGTCATGGCGGCGGGCATGCTCAAGGCTCTCGTGACCAAGGACACTCCCGACGACACGATGCGCAACGAGCAGCTCCGC
>NZ_DASUNI010000295.1:0-14255 GCF_036277215.1 Microbacterium sp.
GTGGAACACGTGGACGACCAGGTCGCCGAAATCCAGCAGGATCCATCGGGATTCCTGGCGGCCCTCGCGTCGCAGGCGCTTGTGTCCGCCTTCGAGGAGCTTGTCCTCGATCTCGTCCGCGATCGCGGCCACGTTCCGCTCGCTGCGTCCGGTAACGAGCAGGAAGATGTCCACCAGTGGCAGCGGGCCGGAGACGTCGAGGGCGACGAGGTCCTCGCCGCCCTTCGAATCGGCTGCTGCCGCAGCGATGTTCAGCATGTCGCGCGCTTGCTCGGTCGCCGTCATCAGAAGACTCCCGTCACGAACGCGAGGATGAGGACCCCGACCAGCGCGAGTGCGAGCACGCCGGCGGTGATCGCCAGCGTCAGCATCAGGCGTCCGCCCTTCTCCGGGGTCGGCGGCTGGATGATGTCGCCGCCGTTCTTGACGGTGCTGATCGCGGCGCTGGCGGCGATCGGCGTCGGAGACGAATGCGCGGGCAGCTCGCCGTCGACCAGCACCGCATCGACCTCTTTGCCGTCGGCGGTGCCGTTCGCGTGACCGGTCGATCCGAGACCGTCGGGCAGGTTGTACGTGCCGGTGATGATCACTTCGCCGGTCGCCGTGACGGGTGCCGAGAGAGGTGGAGCCGACGGCGTCTGCGAGAGGATGAGCGCATTGCCGGTGCCGACGGATCCGTTCATCGACCGCGAGATCAGCTGATCGAACGATGGAGGCAGCGCCGCCTGCACGGGCTCGCCCGCCAGGAGGTCGGCGCCGAACTGGGGGTTGACCACGGCGCGGTCGGGTTCCTCGGCGTCGGCGGAGTCTTCTGCGACGAGCTCCTCGAGCGGCTCGACGTTCTCAGCCTCGGTCGCCTCCGCGCGGACGTCGGCGGGCCGGTCCTCGGCGACTTCAGCGTGGGGTTCGGTGGGCTCCACCCCGAAGATCTCCGCGAGGCTCACGCTGCCGGACGTGGCATCCTCCGAGACGTCGTCCACCGGCGCTTCGGACTCGTCCCTCGAAGCTGCCGCCACCGATGCGGCGTGGGCCGCGGCGACCTCCGGCGTGATGACCGGCACCGAAGCCGTACGGATGCGCTCCTGCTGCCGTGCCTGCCGGCGTGTCAGCGGTTGGACACCCAGATCGACGCTGGCATCGGAGCCCGGCAGATCGTGGACGGCCACCGGCTCGGCGGCACGCGGCAGTGGGGCTGCCGCGTGAGCCGGGGCAGAGCTGTCCACCGACTCAGGCGTCGGAGCGGCCTCGCTCCCGGCGCCCGGTGCCGCGTCGGGCGCGGTCTCGCTCGACGCTTCCTGGGCATCGGCGGGCTCGTCGCCCGTGACGATCGGCGTGGACCCGGTGTTGCGGATGTCTCGCAGCTGCTTGCGGGTGAGGGCTGGTGTTGCCGGCTGCTCGGGTGTGCTCATTCCTTGCTCCGGTAGAGGTGATGCTTCGCAATGTATTGGACAACCCCGTCGGGAACGAGGTACCACACGGGATTGCCGTGCTGCACGCGATCTCGGCAATCCGTGGACGAGATGGCGAGCGCGGGAATCTCGAGTTGGCTGACGTCGTCAGTCGGCAGTCCGGCCGTGCTCAGCACGTGGCCGGGTCGGGAGACGGCGACGAAATGGGCGAGGTCCCACAACTCATCATGGTCCCTCCAACTGAGAATTTGCGCCAAGGCGTCGGCTCCGGTGATGAAGAACAGCTCGGTGTCGGGTCGCTGATTCTTCAATTCCCGGAGCGTGTCGATCGTGTACGTGGGCCCCGCGCGGTCGATGTCCACGCGGCTGACGGTGAACTGCGGATTGGATGCCGTCGCGATCACGGTCATGAGGTAGCGATGCTCGCTGGGCGAGACGTCATCCTTCTGCCAAGGCTGCCCGGTCGGCACGAAGACGACCTCGTCCAGGTCGAAGGACTGCGCGACTTCACTGGCGGCGACGAGGTGACCGTTGTGGATGGGGTCGAACGTCCCACCCATGACCCCGAGCCTCGGGGTGCGCGTCACCGACATGCAGTCGGCCTAGTGGCCGTGCCCCGCTTGCTGTGCGTCGTTCGCGTGGGCTGCCGCGTACGCGTCCGCCTTGTTCGAGTGCCGGTTCGAGACGTTCCGGTACGACAGCGTCACCAGCGCGAGAGCACCGAACACAGCGAGTGCCACGATGCCCCAGATCACTGTCTCGAGCGCGACGTTGCCGGTGTGCTCGGTCTCTTCGGCGGCGAGGACGAGAAGCGAGGCGATGGTCATTCGTGCTCCGTTCGGGATTCGCGTCGTGATGCAACGCGGTGTTCAGTTTACGGGTCAGGGCCGGACTTGTCCGAAACCCCGCGCCAGCCACTTGGTACTCGTCAGCTCGGCCAGCCCCATCGGTCCCCGGGCGTGCAGCTTCTGCGTCGAGATGCCGACCTCTGCGCCGAAGCCGAACTCGCCGCCGTCCGTGAACCGGGTGGAGGTGTTCGCCATGACCACGGCGGAGTCCACCTCTGCGAGGAAGCGCTCGGTGTTGGCGGCATCCTGGGTGATGATCGACTCGGTGTGGTGCGTCGAGTAGCGACTGATGTGCTCAAGCGCCTCGTCCAAGTCGTCGACGATCCGCATCGACACATCCAGGCTCAGGTATTCGGTGGACCAGTCCTCGTCGTTCGCGGGGACCACGCCGGCACCGATCCGAGCGACTTCGGCGTCGCCGTGCACGGTGACCCCGCGCTCGTTGAGCGCGGAGACCACAGCGGGCACGAGGCGTTCGGCGGCAGCGCGGTGCACGAGCACCGTCTCGACCGAGTTGCACACGCTTGGTCGCTGGACCTTCGCGTTGACCACGATGTCACGCGCCCACTCGAGCGGAGCGGACTCGTCGAGCACGATGTGCACAACCCCCGCTCCGGTCTCGATCACGGGGACGGACGACTCCGTCACGACCGTCTCGATGAGCTGAGCGCTTCCGCGGGGCACCAGCACGTCGACGATGCCGCGGGCGTGCATGAGCTCACGGGCGCCCTCGCGACCGAAGTCGTCGACGCTCTGGATCGCCTCCGGATCGATGCCGCGTGCCGCGAGCGCCCCGCGCATCGCGCGGACCAGCGCCGCGTTGGTCGACTCCGCCGCGGATCCTCCGCGCAGCACCACCGTGTTGCCGGAGCGCAGGGCGAGCGCGGCGATGTCGACGGTGACGTTCGGGCGTGCCTCGTAGATGGAGCCCACGACGCCGAACGGAACGCTCACCTTCGTCAGCACGACGCCGTTGGGCAGCGTCCGCTCATCGAGCACCCTGCCCACTGGATCGGGCAGCTGGGCGATGTCCCGAACGGCTGCGGCCAGCGCCGCCACTCGGGTCTCGTCGAGGCGGAGCCGGTCCTGCAGGGCGGTGGACAGTCCGGTCGCGCGGCCTCGCTCGAGATCCTCGGCGTTGGCGGCGACGATCGCGGGGGTCGCATCGTCGATCGCGTCCGCGATCGACAGGAGCGCGTCGCGCTTGGTCGCATCGTCGAGCAGGCCGACGGTGCGCGCGGCCGCCTTGGCGAGCAGCATCCGCTCGCGCGCGGTTGTCGCGGTGGTCGTCATCCGCCCAGTGTATCGACGGCGTGCGGCGCGCCCGTCCTGCGGAGCGGGCCGGTGAGGGGCATCGAGACCGGCTCGGGATGCGGATCGAACCAGGTGCCGATGTCATCCCCGCGGAGAGCGCGATCGACCAGATCGGCGCTCGTCACCAGCACACCCACCCCGGATGCCGCGGCCACCCGCGCCGCGGAGACCTTGGTGGCCGCCCCGCCGGTTCCGACGCTGTTGACGACCACCGAGCCGAATTCGTAGCCGCGCAGGTCGTCGCCGTACTCGATCCGCTGGATCGGGCGCGCGCCGGGCTCGTCGGGCGGTCGCGTGTAGAGGCTCTCGATGTCGCTGAGCAGCACGAGGGCATCGGCACCGATGAGGGAGGCCACCAGCGCCGCGAGGCGGTCGTTGTCGCCGAAGCGGATCTCGTGCGTGGCGACAGTGTCGTTCTCATTGACGATAGGCAGGATTCGCAGGCCGAGCAGGCGCTCCATGGCGCGCCGCGCGTTCGAGCGCGGGGTGGGATTGTCGAGGTCGCCGGCGGTCAGCAGCACCTGCCCGGCGATGATGCGGAAGGACCGCAGGGCCTCCTGGTATCGGTAGATCAGCACGTTCTGGCCGACCGCAGCGGCGGCCTGCTGCGTGGCGAGGTCGGTCGGACGCTCACCGAGTCGCAGGTACGGCATTCCGGTCGCGATGGCGCCGGACGAGACGAGGACCACCTCTGTGCCGCGCGCGTGCGCTTCGGCGAGCGCATCCACGATGGGCTGGATCTTGCCGGCATTCTCACCGCTGATGGAGGACGAGCCCACCTTCACGACGATCCTGCGCGCCGTGGGGATGTCGGCGCGGGTCGACGCGGTCACGCCTGCCCCTCGTCGTCGCCGCCGATCTGCGTGGCCTTGGCGGCGATGCGCTCGGTCTCCAGTTCGGCGCGAGCCTCGGACTTCGCGTCCATCCGCTCGTAATAGCGTTCGCGCCGCTGGGAAGTCGTGCGGCGCGGATTCAGATCGAGGCGCGGGTCGGTGCCGCGCGGCGCTGTCATGAGCTCCGCGACCGAACCCAGAGAGGGCTGCCAGTCGAACACGACGCCGTCACCCTCACCGATCACGACTGTCGATCCGGGCTGGGCGCCGGACTTGAAGAGCTGGTCCTCGACCCCGAGCTTCTCCAGGCGGTCGGCGAGGTAGCCCACGGCCTCCTCGTTCTGGAAATCTGTCTGCTGCACCCACCGCAGTGGCTTGACGCCCAGAACGCGGTAGATGTCGCCGTAGGTGCCGCCCTCCACGCGGATCGTGAACTCGCGCTCCGAGCCATGGGGGCGGATGACGATCCGCTCGACGACCGGCTTGGCCGCTTCGGCGACGCGGTGCGCGGCGACGAGATCGCCGAGGGCGTACGTCAGCTGACGCAGACCCGCATGGCTGACCGTCGAGATCTCGAAGACGCGGAATCCGCGCGCTTCCAGATCGGGGCGGACCAGTTCGGCGAGATCCTTCGCCTCGGGCACGTCGACCTTGTTCAGCGCGACGATCTGGGGGCGCTCGAGCAGCGGCACCTGCCCGTCCGGGACGGGGTAGGCGGCGAGTTCGGCCAGGATCACGTCGAGGTCGCTCAGCGGGTCGCGGCCGGGCTCCAGCGTCGCGCAGTCGAGCACGTGCACCAGGGCCGTGCAGCGCTCCACATGGCGGAGGAACTCCAGCCCCAGGCCCTTGCCCTCGCTGGCGCCCTCGATGAGGCCTGGGACGTCCGCAACGGTGAAGCGCACCTCACCGGCCTGGACGACCCCGAGGTTGGGGTGGAGCGTGGTGAACGGGTAGTCCGCGATCTTGGGACGCGCCGCCGAGATCGCGGCGATCAGGCTGGACTTGCCTGCGGACGGGTAGCCGACCAGCGCCACGTCGGCGACCGTCTTGAGCTCCAGGAGAACGTCGCCCTCCCAGCCGGGCGTGCCCAGCAGCGCGAAACCCGGGGCCTTGCGCTTCGGGTTCGCCAGCGTCGCGTTGCCGAGACCGCCGATGCCGCCGGGAGCGACGATGAATCGCATGCCGGGCTCGATCATGTCGACGAGGGTCTGACCGGAGGCGTCCTTGACCACGGTGCCGACGGGTACGGGCAGATCGAGCGTCTCGCCCGCGGCTCCGGAGCGGTGATCGCCCATCCCGAAGCCGCCGTTGCCCGCGGAGCGGTGTGGAGAGTGGTGGTACGAGAGCAGCGTCGTCACATTCGGGTCTGCGACCAGCACGATGTCGCCGCCGTGCCCGCCGTTGCCGCCGTCGGGGCCGGCCATCGGCTTGAACTTCTCGCGTTTCACCGAGACACAGCCGTTGCCGCCCTTGCCGGCGGACAGGTGCAGCGTCACTCGGTCGACGAATGTGACCATGCGCTCCCCCTCGGGTTCTTCGTGCTCGATTGAATTTGCCGGACCCGGCTAAACGAGAGGGGGCGAGCCGAAGCCCGCCCCCTCCACGTCGAAATCTGCGTGCGGCGGACTACTCCGCCGGGACCACGATGTTGACGACCTTGCGGCCGCCCTTCGCGCCGAACTCGACGGCGCCCGCCTCGAGGGCGAACAGGGTGTCGTCGCCACCGCGACCGACGTTGACGCCCGGGTGGAAGTGCGTACCGCGCTGGCGGACGATGATCTCGCCGGCGAGGACCTTCTGGCCGCCGAAGCGCTTCACGCCGAGGCGCTGAGCGTTGGAGTCACGACCGTTGCGGGTGGAGCTTGCGCCCTTTTTGTGTGCCATGTCCTGAGTCTCCTCGGTGCTTACTTGATGCCGGTGACCTTGACGCGCGTGAGGTCCTGACGGTGCCCCTGGCGCTTCTTGTAACCGGTCTTGTTCTTGAACTTCTGGATGACGATCTTGGGACCGCGCTCCTCGCCGAGAACCTCGGCGGTCACGGTCACCTTGGCGAGCTTGTCGGCGTCGGTCGTCACGGCATCGCCGTCGACGAGCAGCACCGCGGGGAGCTCGATCTTGTCGCCGATCTTCGCGGACTGGCGATCGAGGACGACGATCGTGCCGACCTCGACCTTCTCCTGCCGGCCACCGGCGCGCACAACTGCGTAAACCACTTCATACCTGTTTCTTCGGGGAGCGCGCGGCTCCGGATGCCTGAGCAAGACTCGGTGCGGAAGCAGAAATGTCGTCGACGCACCAAAGGAATACTTTACCGGATGCCCGGGCCACAAGCAAAAGCGCCGAACCGCGTGTCGTGCCGCGCCGTGCGTAGGATCGGGGCGTGGCAATCCTCATCGATGATCCGCGCTGGCCCGCGCACGGTCGGATGTGGGCGCACCTGGTCAGCGATTCGAGCCTGGACGAGCTGCACGCGTTCGCTGCGGCGAACGGCATCCCCCGACGTGGATTCGATCGCGACCACTACGACGTGCCCGACGACGCGCACGCCCGGCTGGTTGCGGCGGGTGCCCGCCACGTCGACGGGCGCACGCTCGTGCGGGCCCTGATCGGCTCGGGTCTGCGGGTGACCGCGCGTCAGCGCCGACTGTCCTGAGCCTGCCGAAGGGCGCGAACGTCGCGGACGTCCGCCGGGCTCTACTCGTCCGCAGGCGCGTGCGCCACGGGAGTGCCCGTCAGTGCTGCGGTCGTCACGCGCCGTCGTGAGCGACCCTGGCCGGGAGCCTTGGGCTCGGGAAGCGCGCTCAGCACCGAGTCCAGCAGCAGGTCCTTTTCGGTGCGGGGAGACTTGGACGCGGCATCCTGGCGCTTCTTGCGCTTCTTGGGACGCTGCTCCACCGGCGCCTCCTCGGCGGGTGCGGCAACCGGCGCCGCCTCCTCCTCGTGGTGCGAGTGGATGGTGGAAGCGGCGATCTGAGCGAGCGCGGACTTGACACCCTCCGTGATGACGTGAGTGCCGCCTGCTCCCCCGCTCGTGCTCGGCGTCGCCGTGCGCGGGCGACGGCCCGAGGGCGATCCGTTGCCGATCGGGGAACGGTGCTTGACGACCGGGTCATGGTGGATCACGATGCCGCGCCCGGCGCACACCTCGCACGGCTCGCTGAATGTCTCCAGCAGGCCGAGACCGAGCTTCTTGCGCGTCATCTGCACGAGGCCGAGCGATGTGACCTCGGCGACCTGATGCTTCGTGCGATCGCGGCTGAGGCATTCGACCAGTCGGCGCAATACGAGGTCGCGGTTCGATTCGAGCACCATGTCGATGAAGTCGACCACGATGATGCCGCCGATGTCGCGCAGCCGCAGCTGCCGCACGATCTCTTCGGCAGCCTCGAGGTTGTTCTTTGTGACGGTCTCCTCGAGGTTTCCGCCCGATCCCACGAACTTCCCGGTGTTGACGTCGACGACGGTCATCGCCTCGGTGCGGTCGATCACGAGCGAGCCGCCGGAGGGAAGCCAGACCTTGCGGTCCAGGGCCTTCTCGATCTGCTCGGTGACGCGGAATTCGTCGAACGGATCCGCCTGACCGTCGTACACGGCGACGCGCTCGATCAGGTCGGGCGCCACGCTTTCGAGGTAGGCCGTGATCGTCTGGTGCGCCTCCTCACCCTGGATCAGCATCTTCGTGAAGTCCTCGTTGAAGACGTCGCGGACGATCTTGACCAAGAGGTCGGGCTCGGAATGCAGGAGGGCCGGGGCCTGAATGGACTCGATCTGCCGGCTGATGTGCTCCCACTGCGTCGTCAGGCGCTGCACGTCGCGAGTCAGCTGGTCCTCGGTGGCGCCTTCGGCCGCGGTTCGGACGATGACGCCCGACGACTCGGGCAGCACCTCCTTGAGGATCTTCTTCAGGCGCGCCCGCTCGGTGTCGGGCAGCTTTCGGGAGATGCCGTTCATGGCGCCGCCCGGGACGTACACGAGGTAGCGGCCCGGCAGGGAGATCTGGCTCGTCAGGCGCGCACCCTTGTGCCCGACCGGGTCCTTCGTGACCTGCACGAGCACGCGATCGCCGCTCTTGAGCGCGAGCTCGATGCGCCGGGGCTGGTTGCCGGTCTCGACGGCGTCCCAGTCGACCTCGCCCGAGTACAGCACCGCGTTGCGTCCGCGGCCGATGTCGACGAACGCGGCCTCCATGCTGGGCAGCACGTTCTGAACGCGGCCCAGGTAGACGTTGCCGATGAGCGACGCATCCTGGTTGCGCGCGACGTAATGCTCCACGAGCACGTTGTCCTCGAGCACCGCGATCTGCACGCGACCGTTCTTCGAGCGGACGATCATCTCGCGATCGACTGCCTCGCGACGGGCGAGGAACTCCGCCTCGGTGACGACGGCGCGGCGACGGCCGGCTTCGCGGCCGTCCCTGCGGCGCTGCTTCTTCGCCTCGAGCCTCGTGGATCCCTTGATGCGCTGCGGCTCGGTGATCAGCTCGACGGCGCGCTGACGGGGCTGCTGCGGCTCGGGCGGACCGGACGTCTCGTCGCGATTCTCTCCAGTGCGGCGGCGATTGCGGCGCCGCGCGCTCGTCGATGACGCCTGATCGGCAACGGGCTCCGGTTCGGGCCGCGGCGGAAGCGCGGCGATCTCGGGCGCGTAGAAGACGAGCTCGGTCGACACGGCCGACACGAAGACCTCCGGCAGGAGCCCCAGATCGACGGCCGTCTTGGGCGCGGAATCCTCTGCGGGTGCTTCGGGCTCGCCCGCCTCGCTGGACGTCTCCTCTCCGACGTCATCCGTCGGACCTGCGGCCTCAGCCTCGTCCGGTCCTGCGGCCGGCTCCTCGACTGCGGCTTCGTCGACTGCGGCTTCGTCGATTGCGGCTTCGTCGACTGCGGCTTCGTCGGCTGCAGCTTCGCCAGCTGCGGCCTCGTCGGCTGCGGCTTCACCAACTACGGCCTCGTCGACCCCGGGCTCGGCGCCCAGACCCGTCGCATCGGCCGCGTCGTGCGCTACCGGTGTGTCTGAGTCGTTGTCGGGTTCGGTGTGTGCATCGTTCTCATCGGCCATCACTGGCTTACTCCCTGCGGGCGACACCGCGCGTCGCCCGACGAAATCTCGTGCGGTGCCGCACCTGCGGTGCCGCTTGCTCACTCGGTCTGCAGCCGGCCCGTGGCTCGTGCTGCGAAGGGCTCTCATAGCCCGAAGTCTTCTGTGATGCGTGTTGCGGCGCGGCCGCGACGCATCGCTGCCATTATCGCACTTTCACCGCGCGAATGTGCCGTGGCGCACCAGCGGCATCTTGACGGGCCTCCCTCGGGTTCACGCTCAGCGCTCGATGTCATAATCCGAGGCATGACGCAGCCGCGCACGTCCGCACGCCCGACGGCCCTGGCGATCTGGCTGATCGTCGCCGGCGTCATCGGCTGGTGGGCGGCGTTCTCGCTGACGATGGAGCGGCTGCAGCTGCTCGAGGATCCGGATGCGATTCTCGGCTGCGACATCAGCCCTCTCGTGCAGTGCGGGAAGAATCTCGAATCGTGGCAGGGCAGCGTCTTCGGCTTCCCCAACCCCATCCTCGGCCTCACGGGATGGATGGCGCCTGTCGTGGTAGGGGTTGCGATCCTCGCGGGCGCACGTTTCGCCCGCTGGTTCTGGCTGCTCTTCGAGATCGGACTGGCGTTCGCGTTCGCATTCGTGCTGTGGCTGATCGGTCAGAGCGTCTTCGTGCTCGGAACGCTGTGCCCCTGGTGCATGGTGACGTGGGTGGTCACGATCCCGACGTTCTACGCCGTGACGCTGCACATCCTGCGACGGGGCATCGTGCCGGCATCGCCCTCCGTGCGCCGCGCCGCGGACCGGCTGATGAGCTGGCTGCCGCTGCTGGCCGTGCTGAGCTACGCGATCATCGCGATCATCGCGCAGGTGCGCCTCGACGTCCTCGGCGCGGTCTTCTGACCAGGTGTTCGATCAGGGGAACCAGATGTCCAGCTCACGTCCGGCCGACTCAGCGCTGTCGGAACCGTGGACCAGGTTCTGCTGCACCTTGAGCCCCCAGTCGCGGCCGTAGTCGCCCCGGATCGTGCCGGGGGCGGCCGTCGTCGGGTCGGTCGTCCCGGCCAACGACCGGAAGCCCTCGATCACGCGGTTGCCGGCCAGCCGGATCGCGACGGAGGGTCCAGACATCATGAACTCCAGCAGGGGCTCGTAGAAGGGCTTCCCTTCGTGCTCGGCGTAGTGCCGCTCGAGCGTCTCGCGATCGGGCTCGACCAGACGGATGTCGACCAGCGAGTAGCCCTTCGCCTCGATGCGGGCGAGAATCGCGCCGGTCAGCCCGCGCGCCACGCCGTCCGGCTTGACGAGCACGAGAGTCTCTTCGGTGGCCATGTGTCAGTCTCCGTTCGCGGTGTCGGCTTCGGAGGCCAGCCGCGCGTTGCGCGCGTCCAGCGAAGCCCCCTTGATCGTCGCATACGCCCACATGCCACCGAAAATGAGCGCCACGAGGAAGAGGCCGGGCACGAGGAAGCCGGCGAGGGCGACGATCCCCTGCAGCACCCACCCGAGGACGATTCCCCAGCGGTAGCGGAGCACCCGCGCGGTCAGCACCATCACGATCGCCAGAACCGCTCCGCCGACGATGCCCCACCACGGCGCTATCGGCTCGGGCAGCGCACGCAATCCGTAGACGGCCAGTCCGCCCAGGAACACGATGACCGATTCGAAGGCCAGCACGATCGAGCCGAGCGACTCCGCGGCACCGCGTGCTCGACGCCTGCGTGGCACTTCGGCTGCACGACCGCTCACTCGCTCCACCCCGCCTTCCAGTCCTCTTCCGCGGCGAGGCCGACCGCTTCACCGGCCAGCACGACCGAACCGGCTATGACGACGGCGCGACGATCGGATGCCGCGGCCCACGCGCGCGCGGCCTCCGCCGCATCCGTCACGCCGGCGTGCACCGTCACCGGCACGCCCTGCGCCTCGGCGAGATCCGCGATGCGGTCCGCGTCGTTCGCCCGCTCCGAATCCGGGGCCGTGGCGAACACGTGCGCGGCGAGCGGCGCGAGCGCCGCGACGATGCCGGCGGCATCCTTATCGGCGAGCACACCGAGCACGACGCCCCACTCGTCGAAGTCGAACGATGCGCCGAGCGCCGCGGCCAGTGCTCGCGCGCCGTGCGGGTTGTGGGCGGCGTCCACGATGACGGTCGGACTGACACCGACCAGCTGGAGGCGTCCCGGCGAGGTGGCCTGGGCGAGCCCCTCGGCCAGGACGTCGCCCGTGATGGGCTGGGACCCTCCGCCGATCAGGGACTCCACGGCCGCGATCGCCAGGGCGGCATTCTGCGCCTGGTGGCCGCCGAACAGGGGCAGATATTCGTCGTCGTACACCCCGGCGATGCCGCGGACCGAGATCAGCTGGCCGCCCACGGCGAGGCGTGCGTCGGTGAGCGCGAACTCCCGGCCCTCGAACGCGATCGTGGCATCCTTCGCCGTCGCGGCGGCGCGCAGCACGGCCTCAGCGGCGGCGTCCTGCCGAGCCGAGACGACAGCGGCGCCGACTTTGATGATCCCCGCCTTGACCTCGGCGATCGCACGGATGGTGTCGCCGAGCCGGTCGGCGTGGTCGATGTCGATGGGGGTGAACACCGCCACGTCGCCGTCGGCGGTGTTGGTGGAGTCCCAGGACCCGCCCATCCCCACTTCCAGTACGAGAACGTCGATCGGCGCGTCCGCGAACGCGACGAAGGCGAGCACCGTCAGCAGCTCGAAGAACGTCAGTGGCGCGTCATCGGCCGCCGCGAGCTCGGCGTCGACGAAGTCGACGAAGGGGGCGATCTCGTCCCAGGCGTCTGCGACGGCGGCATCCGACACCGGTTCACCGTCGATCATGATCCGTTCCGTGAAGCGCTCCAGGTGGGGACTGGTGAACAGGCCGGTACGCAGGCCGTGCGCGCGGATCAGGCTCTCGATCACGCGACTCGTGGAGGTCTTGCCGTTCGTTCCGGTCACATGGACGACGCGGTAGGTGCGCTGCGGGTCATCCAGGAGCTCCAGCACGCGCCGGGTGCGTTCCACCCGCGGCTGCACCCACTGCTCGCCCTGCCGCTCGAGCAGCGCGTCGTAGACGGCGTCGGCGCGACTCCGGTCGCTCATCGTGTCGCCTCGACCTTCGTCACCGCGACGGTGAAGTCGCCCGCGTTCCCGAAGGTCCCCTTCGCGAACTCCGTGGCGTGGTCGACTCCGGCCGGCGACGCGATCGAGCGGTGGTCGCCGTTTCCGAGCATCGTCTCGCCGTCGAAGTCCGTGACCGCGTACTCCACCGCGAGGGTCTCACCCGCGACATCCGCAATGTCGAACGCCGAGGCGACCGCCTCGCCGTCTGTCGCCGAGTGGAATGAGAGAACCAGTCGGATGCGGTCGCTCACGTCGAAGCCCGCCGCCTTCCGGGTGTCCTGCACTGCCCGGATGACGTCGCGCGCGAGACCCTCCGCTTCCAGCTCGGGAGTCGAGGTCGTGTCGAGCAGCACGAAGCCGCCGCGCGGCAGTACGGCCAATGCCTCGCCCTCCGGGCGGCCCGTGGTCTCGAGGACGAGATCGTATTCGCCGGGTTCCAGCTCGATCGACCCGGCCGTCACAACGCCCTCGGTCGCAGACCAGTCGCCCGCCTTCGCCGCCTGGATCGCCTGCTGCACCCGCTTGCCCAAGCGCGGTCCCGCCGCGCGGGCGTTGACGGAGAGCCGGTTCGAGATGCCGTACCGCGACGCGGTGTCGCCCTCCAGATCGACCAGCTCAACGGTCTTGACATTGAGCTCCTCGCGCAGGATGTCTTCGAACTGCGCGAGTGCAGCGGCATCCGACACCACCACCGTCAGACGCGCGAGCGGCAGGCGCACGCGCTTGCCCTCGCGCTTGCGCAGCGCGTTCGCGACCGACGAGACCTCCCGTACCGCGTCCATCGCCGCGCGGATGTCATCCGCCGCGGGGAACGCGTCGGCATCCGGCCAGTCCTGCAGGTGGACGCTGCGACCGCCGGTCAGACCCTGCCACACGCGCTCGGAGACGAGCGGGATGAGCGGTGCCGCGACGCGCGTGAGCGTCTCGAGCACGGTGTACAGAGTGTCGAACGCCTCGCGGCTCTCCGGGTCGGCGGTCACGCCGACCCAGAACCGGTCGCGCGAGCGCCGGATGTACCAGTTGGTGAGCGCCTCGCCGAATTCGCGCAGCTTCGCGGCGGCCATCGTCGAATCGAGCCCGTCCATGTCCGCCGCGACTCCGCGGACGAGGTCGCCGGTCAGCGCCAGGATGTACCTGTCGAGCACGTCGGTCGAGTCGGTTCGCCAGGTTGCCTGGTAGCCGGCGCCGCCGGGGCCGGACGCGGCGTTGGCGTAGGTCGAGAAGAAATACCACGCGTTCCACAGCGGCAGCAGGAACTCGCGCACTCCCTGCCGGATGCCCTCCTCGGTCACGACGAGGTTGCCGCCGCGCAGGACCGAGCTGGCCATCAGGAACCAGCGCATCGCGTCGGAGCCGTCCCGGTCGAACACCTCGTTGACGTCCGGGTAGTTCTTCAGCGACTTGCTCATCTTCTGCCCGTCGCTGCCCAGCACGACGCCGTGGCTGATGCAGGAGGCGAACGCCGGCCGGTCGAAGAGTGCCGTCGCCAGGATGTGCATGGTGTAGAACCAGCCCCGGGTCTGGCCGATGTACTCCACGATGAAGTCACCGGGATAGTGGTGCTCGAACCAGTCGGCGTTCTCGAACGGATAGTGCACCTGCGCGTACGGCATCGACCCGGAGTCGAACCAGACGTCGAGGATGTCGGAGACGCGGCGCATGGTCGATCGGCCGGTCGGGTCGTCGGGG
>NZ_DASUNI010000296.1:0-2836 GCF_036277215.1 Microbacterium sp.
TGCAGCAGATCATCAAGCGCTGCCTCGCCAAGGATCCAGACCGCCGATTCCAGACGATGGCCGCCGTCAGGCACGCCCTGCACCACCTGACGGGTGGGACCGCCGATGCGACGGCGTCGATCGCGGTGCTGCCGTTTGCCAGTCTGAGCGCTGACCGGGAGAACGAATACTTCGGTGACGGTCTCGCTGAAGAAATCATCGGCTCGAGCTCGCTGCGCGTATGAAGCTGCCAGCCATGGCAACATGACCCGGGGACTTCACGCCGCGGTCAACAACCAGTGCGGAAATCGTCCCGAACATCCAGCCCGCTCATCAGCCCTCCGTTTCGTTCATTCGCACGTCACGGTTGAATGCCGCTACGCGTTCGGCTGCCCGGGCGGTGATGCGGTCGAACTCGGCGCTGCCTCGCAGCGAGGCCAGGAACGAGCAGTGCACCGCGATATAGCCGTGCGGGTAGAACCCACGTTCGACCGCCTGGTCGAGCAGATGAAGCGCTGTTGGCATGTCGCCGGCGACCGCGAAGCTCTCGCTCAGGTGAAACGTGATGTGCCCGTCAAACGACATGTGCGCGAGCGTTTCCAGCGCGGCGCGGGCCTCCGCGGTTCGCCCCGCCACACCCTCGAGCAACGCTGTGAGCTGCACCGTGTACGGCATCTGAGGGGCGTGTGCCTGCATCCACTGCATTCGCACCCTGGCATCGGCGATGCGGCCGAGGAGCGCGTAGGTGTAGCCCAGCGACCAGTGGATGATGGGATTCTCAGGGTCGAGCACGAGGCTCTGCTCATGCGCGTCAAGCCCCTCCTGCGGCTGTCCGACGAACCACTGCGCGGAATTGAGCAGGACACCCGCCATCGGCGCCAGCGGATCCACGTCGAGAAAGCGTCTGCCCGCCGCGATCGCCGCCTCGCCCTGGCCGGCCGCCTCGAGCGCGATGCCCCGAAAGAACATGGCGTCCGCATCGCTCCCGTCCAACTCCAGTGCCTTGGTGAGATGTCGGACCGTGTCGGCGAGCGCACCGCGCTCATAGCTGATGAAGCCGAGCAGTGAGTACCCGTACGCCGCATTCGGGGCGACGTCGATCAAGGCTCGCGCCTCGGCCTCGGCACGGGCGAGATGAACCGCCTCCGTGCTCATCCCGGCGCGCAGCTGAGTGACCCACAGGTAGGCGCGTAACGCGCGCAACGGCGGCGACAATCCTTCGATCTCGATCGCGCGATCCAGCAGCGCGTTCACCTGATGCATCGACGAACCGTATCGCCGCACCAGCACCTGGGCCCGCAGGTACAACTCGAATGCCCGCGGGTTTTTGATCGGACGCTCGGAGAGCCGGTCGTCCTCGGACGCCGACAGCTTCACCCGCAAGGCCGTGACGATTGCGCGCGAGACGCGTTCCTGCACGTCGAACACATCGTCCATGGTGCCGCTGTACTTGTCGGCCCAGATCTGCGCGTCGGTCGTGGTATCGACCAGCTGCGCGGTGATCCGCAGCGCATTCCCGGCCTTCCGCGCGCTCCCGGACAGCGCATACCGGACACCGAGGGTCCGGCCGATCTCGCGCATCCCCCTGGTCGTGCCCTTGAGTTGAAAAGACGAGGTCCGCGAGATCACATGCAGCGCCTTAACGCCCGAGAGGTCGGTGATGTGCTCCTCGGTGAGTCCGTCGCTGAAGTACTCGTTGTCCGGATCAGCGCTCAGGTTCGTGAACGGCAGGACTGCAATCGAGCTGTCGAGGCGGGCACGGTCAGGCCCGACCGCCGTCGCAACCGGCGGCGTTGGCTGTGCGCGCAGCGCCGCCACCACCTGCGCACCGCTGGCGAATCGATCGTCGGCCGACCGCTGCAGGAGCCGGCTCACGGTGTCCCCGACGGCGGCCGGAATCTCCGGGCGCGAGTCGATGATGGGGGGAGGCGAATAGGCGAAACGCCTGGCGATTACCGCCTGCGCCGACGAGCCGGTGAAGGCGATCTCGCCCGTCAGCATTTCGAACATCACGCAGCCCAGCGCGAAGAGGTCGCTGCGCCCGTCGAGGTCGCCGCCCGAGGCCTGCTCGGGGCTCATGTAGGCTGGGGTGCCAACGGTCACGCCGACCTGCGTGAACATCAAGCCGGTCGCTGCCGACGCCGCCACCAGCGCCTTGCCGATCCCGAAGTCGGCCACCACGGCGTGGCCTTCGTGGAGCAAGATGTTCTCTGGCTTGATGTCGCGGTGGACGATGTCGCGCCGATGCGCGTAGTCGAGGGCATCAGCCACCTCCATGGCGATGCGGACCGCTTCGTCCACGGGCAATGGTGAGCCGCTCGAGAGACGATCCCGCAAGGTCTGTCCCGCCATGACCGGCATCACGAAGTACATGCAGCCGCTGGCTTCGCCCGAGTCGTAGAGCGGGAGGATGTTCGGATGATTCAGCCGCGCGGCCAGCTGAATCTCTCGAAGAAAGCGCTCGCGGCCGAGCGTTTCGGCGAGATTGGGATGCAGCACTTTGATCGCGACTTCCCGATCGTGCTTGACGTCGCGGGCCAGGTAGACAGTGGCCATCCCGCCCGCGCCGAGCTGGCGGTCGAGGCGATAGCGATCGGCGAGCGCTTCGATCAATGCAACGGGGGCGTCCACGCGGCGAGGGTACATCGGGGAGCCGTAGTCGGCCAACCCGATGCAGACGAGCTCCACGGGAAGCCGGTGCCGATCACGCCGCGGTCAGCAGCCAGTTGCGGAAATCGTCCCTGACACCCAGTCACTCCGGTCGCTTCGCTCCCTCGTGGCTGCTCGCTCGCGTCCATCGGTCGGGCGCGCTCACTGTTGCTCTGAGGCCATCGTCCCGAGAGCATCACACGATCTG
>NZ_DASUNI010000297.1:0-16228 GCF_036277215.1 Microbacterium sp.
AACGACACCTGCAGGTGCCCGGCCACGCGGTCCATCTCGAAGTCGGCCGAACGCACCGGCTGGTTCGCCACACGCTGGATCCGCACCGCGAGCGCATCCAGAAGCGCCACGGGCGGCATCCCGTCGTGGAATTCCGGGCCCTGGCCGCTCAGTTCCTCAGCGAACCGCGCGGCCCAGTCCGCCGCGGGCACGACGGAGCGGCGGATCGCCTTCGGCAGCGCGCGCAGGAGCCCCGTGATCAGCTCGTCCCGCATTCCCGGCACCTGCCAGTCGAAGCCGTCGGGACGCAGCTGCGCCAGCAAGGCGAGCGGGACGACAGCCGTGACGCCGTCGTCGTCGGCTCCCGGCTCGAAGCGGTACTGCAGCGAGAGCACCTGGTCGCCCTGCGTCCACCGGGCCGGGAAGTCGCGCTCATCACCGCGCGCTGCATCGTCGAGCAGGTCGGCCTCGGTCATGTCGAGCAGCCGCGGCGTCCGACTCGAGGCGTCCCGCCACCAGGCCTCGAACGAGCGGACGTCGAACACGTCACGGGGGATGCGCGCGGCGTAGAACGCGTACACCGCCTCATCGCCGACGAGGATGTCGCGACGGCGCTCGCGCTCCTCGATCTTCTCGAGCCGACGTCGCAGCTCGAGGTTGCGCCGCTCGAAGGCGGTCAGCCGCTTGTCCATGCCCACCGGGGCTCCGCCTTGGACCCCCGGCTCGCTCACGCGGCGCCCATTCGGATCCCAGTCGCCTTCCACGAGGGCGTGCCGCAGGAACAGCTCGCGCGCCAGCGGCCGGTCGAAGCGCGCGAGCTGGGCACGACGCCGCGGCACGATGTCGACCCCGAACAGCGTCACCTTCTCATAGACGGACGCCGCCCCCGCCGCTTTGGACCAGTGCGGCTCGCTGAGCTGGCGCTTGGCGAGATCGCCGGCCAGGGACTCGGCCCACGCCGGGTCCACGGCGGCGACGGTGCGTGCGAACAGTCGCGAGGTCTCCACGAGCTCGGCGGCCATCACGGCGGAGGGGCGCTTCTTGCGCAGTCCGGAACCGGGGAAGATCACGAATCGCGCTCCGCGCGCGCCGATGTACTCGCCGGCGGGCTCGCGCTTGTTCGCGCCCCGCCCCGAATCCGGTCGGGCGCCGATCGCCTTGGGCGAGCTGCGCTCATCCAGGATGCCCAGATGCGACAGGAGCCCGGAGAGGATCGCCTTGTGCAGATCGTCTCCGGCGTGGCCGGGTCCCATCGAGAGGTCGGATGTCGCATCGGTCGTCGCTCGGTCGGTTCGCGGCGCGCCGACGAGCATGCGCAGCTGCCGGTGCACATCGACCCACTCCCGCACCCGCACGTAGTTGAGGTGCTCAGACCGGCACAGACGCCGGAAGGCGCTGGAGCCGAGGGCGGACTGCTGCTCCTGCAGGTGGTTCCAGAGGTTGAGGAGCGTGATGAAATCGCTCGTCGGATCGACGAACCGGGCGTGCAGGCGGTCAGCCTCTTCGCGACGCTCCTCGGGTCGCTCGCGCACGTCCTGGATCGACATGCCCGCCACGATCGCCAGAACGTCCCGCTGCACCCCCGTCCGCTTCGCCTCGATCAGCATGCGCGCGAAGCGCGGGTCGATCGGCAGGCGCGAGATCTCCCGTCCCAGGTCGGTCAGCCGTGTCCCGCCGGCTCGCTCGGGCCCCGAGCCGCGCTGCAGACCCGAGTCCCTTCGGGACGCCGAGCCTGTCGATGGGCGCACGGCGCCGAGCTCGAGCAGCAGGTCGAACGCGGCTTTCACGCCGCGCGAATCAGGCGGTGTGAGGAACGGGAAGGCGGTGATGTCGCCGAAGCCGAGCGCGAGCATCTGCAGGATCACCGACGCGAGGCTCGTGCGCAGGATCTCCGGCTGGGTGAACTCCGGACGACGCTCGAAGTCCTCCTCGGAGTACAGCCGGATCGCGATGCCCGGCGACGTGCGACCGGCGCGTCCTGCCCGCTGCTGCGCCGACGCCTGGGAGACCGCCTCGATCGGCAGCCTCTGGATCTTCGACCGCGCGCTGTAGCGGGAGATGCGGGCGGTGCCGGTGTCGATCACATAACGGATGCCGGGAACGGTCAGGCTCGTCTCGGCGACGTTCGTCGCGAGGATCACGCGACGGCGCACGCCGGGCAGAGTCGAGCGCTCGAACACACGGTGCTGCTCAGCCGCGCTGAGGCGTCCGTACAACGGGAGCACCTCCGTCGGAGACGCATCCTTCGCGTACATGCCGCGAACGGCATCCATCGCATCGCGGATTTCGGCCTCGCCGGGCAGGAACACGAGCACGTCGCCAGGAGGCTCGCGATCGAGCTCCCGTAGGGCGGCGGTTATCCCGTCGATGTCGTCCTCCCCGTCACGCGTTTCGTCTCGCTTGGCTCGCTCAACGACCGGCCACTTCTCGCCACCCTTCGACGGGCTCGGGGACGGATCGGTCGCAACTGGGGCACGGTAGCGGATCTCGACGGGGTAGGTGCGACCGGACACCTCGATGATCGGAGCCGGGTTGCCGGCGGCGTCCGAGAAGTGCTCCGCGAAGCTCTGCGGGTCGATCGTGGCGCTGGTGACGATGACACGCAGGTCGGGTCGTCGCGGCAGCACCTGAGTCAGGTAGCCGAGCAGGAAGTCGACGTTCAGCGACCGCTCGTGGGCCTCGTCGACGATGATCGTGTCGTAGCGCCGCAGCAGCCGATCGCGATGGATCTCGTTGAGCAGGATGCCGTCGGTCATGAGAGCGACACGCGTGTCTTCCGAGACCTTGTCGGTGAAGCGCACCTTGTAGCCGACGGTCGTCCCGAGCGGCACCTGGAGTTCATCGGCGACGCGCTCGGCGATCGTGCGCGCCGCGATGCGCCGGGGCTGCGTGTGCGCGATGCGGGTGCGGCCCAGCTCCAGGCAGATCTTCGGCAGCTGCGTCGTCTTGCCCGAGCCCGTCGCGCCGGCGACGATGACGACCTGATGATCTCGGATCGCGCGCGCGATCTCGTCCCGAGCGGCGGTGACGGGCAGCTCCGGCGGGTAGGAGATCACGGGTTCGGGCGCGGGCATAGCCTTCGATCGTACCCACCGCCCGTGCGCCGGGGCGTGCCGGGTTTCGGGCGGTGTTGCCTCGCTCGGTCATCGGATCTTCGCGGATCGACGCAAAACGCATTGAACTTCCGGCTCACACGCGAGACGTCCCGTCGCCCGATTCCGCCGGAGCATGCTGTGTGAGCCGGAAGCGAGACCCGCTGGCGGCGTTCGCGCGTCCCGTCCCGCGCAAAGGTCCAGGCCGGTCGCCCGAACGAGGGCTCAGAGGACGTCAGTCCCACGCGCCGATCGCGAGCGAACCCGACCAGGGGTGGAATCGGAGCTCCTAGGCTGGAACGATGACGATCCCCACGGTTCAGCTCAACGACGGCTACGACATCCCCCAGCTCGGCTACGGGGTCTTCCGCGTTCCAGCGGGCGACACCGAGCGCGCGGTCTCGGAGGCGCTCGAGGTCGGCTATCGCCACATCGACACGGCGGCGATCTACGGCAATGAGGAAGGCGTCGGGGCGGCGATTGCGAACAGCGGCATCCCGCGCCGCGAGCTCTTCGTCACGACCAAGCTCTGGAACGACCGTCACGACGGGAACGACCCACACGACGCGATCCGCGAGAGCCTGGACCGCCTGGGGCTAGAGCGGGTCGATCTCTACCTGATCCACTGGCCGACACCGGCGAAGGACAACTACCTGCACGCCTGGGAGCAGCTCATCGAGCTGCGCGCCGCCGGACTGACCCGCAGCATCGGGGTCTCCAACTTCCTCGTGCCGCATCTGGAGCGCATCGTCGCGGCGACCGGTGTCGTTCCCGCCGTCGACCAGATCGAACTGCACCCGGCGCATCAGCAGCGCGACGTCACCGACTGGGCGGCTGCTCAGGATGTGCGAATCGAAGCCTGGGGACCGCTCGGCCAGGGCAAATACGACCTGTTCGGCATCCCGGCGGTGCGCGAGGCGGCATCCGCTCATCAGAAATCCCCAGCTCAGGTGGTGCTGCGCTGGCATCTGCAGAAGGGCAACATCGTCTTCCCGAAGTCGGTGCGGCGAGAACGGCTGGAGGAGAACATCGACGTGTTCGACTTCGAATTGTCGGATGCCGAGCTCAGGGCCATCGACGCGCTCGACCCGGGCGACGGGACCGGCCGGGTCAGCTCGCACCCCGACGAGGTCAACTGACCCGCAGGACCGGTGTATGACGCCCCGTGTCGTCTGGCCGGGTGGCACGGGCGCGCCGCGCATAGCCTCGGACCATGACCCAACCGCTGCGCATCGTGGGCGTCTCGGGATCGCTCCGCGAGCCGAGCAAGACGACCGCTCTGGTGCGCGCACTCATCGAGGAGGTCACCGAGCGCGAAGCGGTCGAGACGCGGCTCATCGAGGTGGCCACGCTCGGCCCTCTGTTCGCGGGTGCGCTCCGCCGGGAGGATGTCGAGCCCGAGGTCGAGGACGCGCTGCGCGCGATCGAGACGGCCGACCTGCTCATCGTGGCCAGTCCCGTCTACCGGGCATCCTTCACCGGCCTGTTCAAGCACCTGTTCGACTTCGTCGGGCAGTATGCGCTCGTCGGTACGCCCGTCCTGCTCGCGGCCACGGGCGGCGGCGAGCGTCACGCGCTGATCCTCGAGCATCAGTTGCGTCCGCTCTTCGGGTTCTTCCAGGCGCTCACGCTGCCGGTGGGCGTCTACGCGTCCGATGCGGACTTCGCGGGCTACGAGCTGACGTCCCCGGATGTGAAGCGCCGCATCGATCAGGCGGTCACCCGCTCGCTGCCGCTCGTGCGGCAGGCGGCGGCCCAGCGGATCTCGGAGTACGTCGCCACCTGGTGACGGGATGCGCTGAGGGCCTGCCCCCGCGCGCGAACCCGACGTAGCGTGGAACCGTGAATCCGCGCCTCGAGGCATCTGCAAGCCCCTACCTGCGGGCGCATTCCGGCAATCCGGTCGCCTGGTACCCGTGGGGCGAGGCCGCCTTCGCCGAAGCTCGCAGGCGCGACGTGCCCGTCATCGTGTCGATCGGCTACTCGACGTGCCACTGGTGCCATGTCATGGCACGGGAGTCCTTCGAGGATGAGCGCACCGCCGACGCGATGAACCGAGACTTCGTCGCCGTCAAGGTCGACCGCGAAGAGCACCCCGAGGTGGATGCCGCCTACATGTCGGCCGCGGCGGCTTTCACACCGCACCTCGGCTGGCCGCTGACCGTCTTCACCACCCCGAGCGGCCGTCCGTTCTACGCGGGAACCTATTTCCCGCCCGAGCCGCGCGCCGGCATGCCGTCCTTCACGCAGATCCTGGGCGCGGTCCGGGAGGCGTGGACACAGCGCCGCGAGCAGGTCGATGAGACCGCCAGCGCGGTGGCTGCGGCGCTCGCGGACGCCCGGGCAGCGATGCCGACGGAGACCCGGCTGCCGGACGTCGACGATCTGGCCGCGGCCGCGGATGCGATCGCCGCGCGCGAAGACCGCCGGTACGGCGGATTCGGAGGCGGCGACCTCGCCGTTCCGAAGTTCCCGGTCGCGACCGCCCTGAGATACCTCCAATCGCCGGCCGTTCGAAGCGCGAACCCGGCGGCGTCCGCCGTCACCGACCGCGCGCTCGGTGCGATGTCCTCGTCCGAGCTCCGTGATCCGGTGGAGGGTGGGTTCTTCCGCTACACGACCCGTGGCGATTGGACCGTCCCGCACTACGAGCGGATGCTGACCGACAACTCCCAGCTGCTGGACGTCGCCGCCGACGCGGGGGACGAGCAGACCGCCTCCGGCATCGCGCGGTTCCTCCTGGACGTGCTGCAGCAGCCGGGCGGCGGTTTCGGCGCAGCCCAGGACTCCGAGTCGTGGATCGACGGGGCCCGCAGTGAGGGCGGCTATTACGAGCGGGATGCCGAGGCCCGTTCCACGCTGCAGCCTCCCGCGGTCGATGGAAAAGTGGTCACCGGCTGGAACGGGCTGGCCATCGGCGCGCTCGCGCGCGCCGGCGCGCGCTTCGACCGGATGGAGTGGATCGAGGCTGCGCGCTGGGCGGCGGACGCGGTCATCGGCGCCAATGTCCGCGCAGACGGAGCGCTGGTGCGCGCCTCGTTGGATGAGATCCCCTCTCCCGCGGCGGCCACACTCGCCGACTACGGGCAGTTCGCATGCGGCCTCGCCGCGCTCGCCACCGCGACCGGCGAAGCCGCCTACGCCGAGCGGGCTCGCGACCTCGTCCTCGCCTGCGTGGGCCCCGACGGTGAGCTGCGCACGCCGGGCGGCGGCGATCCGGTGCTGGCGGCGCAGGGCATCGCAACCGCGGACGCCGCCTCCGACGGCGACGAGCCGTCCGGTGCCGCCGCCGTGGCCGGGGCGTCGTCGGCGCTGTGGCTGCTCGGGGCGGGTGACGCGTTCCGGGCGCTGGCGGAGCGCGTCGTCGCGGAGCACGCGAGCGCAGCGCTCGCGCAGCCGCTCGCTTATGGCGCGCTGCTGCGCGTCGCGGCCGAGCTGGCACGGCCCCCGCGACAGCTCGTGGTCGTCGGGGGCGACCCGGCTGCCCCGCTGGTCGCCGCCGCGCGGCGCATCCGAACCGATGTGCTGGCGATCGTCACCGCGAACCAGTCTTCGCGATGGGCGGCGGCGGGCTTCAGCCTGTTCGAGGGCAAAGTCTCGATCGATGGCGCGGCGACCGCCTACGATTGCCGCGACTTCGCCTGCCGTCTCCCGGTCACGGATGCCGCGGCGCTCGTCGACTGAGGATCAGACCCAGCCGGTCATCCAGGCGTGCGCGTACCAGAAGTCGTACGGCACGCGCGCGCCGATTAGGATCGGGTACCAGAACGCCGACAGTACGACAGCGAAGAGCAGGATGACCAGCACCACGCGCTGCCCGCTGAGGCGCCGATGGCTGTCGACCTGCTGGGCCCCCGAGATGTCCCGCAGGGCGAAGGTCAGCGCGAGCAGCACGAACGGCAGAACCGCGATCGTATAGAACTGGAACATCGTGCGCTCGGGATACAGCAGCCACGGCACGTACGTGACGGCCACGCCCGTCAGCACGAAGGCGAAGCGCCAGTCGCGGGTCCGCACGAACCGGTAGACGAGGTACAGCACCGCGGCCACGCCCCCGAACCAGATCAGCGGGTTGGGCATGCTGTAGATGTTCTCGATGCAGCCCTTCGCGGTGTCGCATCCCGCCTCGCCCATCGGCGTCGACTGGAAGTACATCGACGTCGGCCGCAGCAGCAGCGGCCATTGCCAGGCAGGGCTGGCGTATCCGTGCGAGGCGTCGAGTCCGACGTGGAAGCCGTAGATCGACTGGTGGTAGATCCACAGGCTCTGCAGCGCGGGCGGCACCCACGACCAGAACCCGCCGCCGGCCACGGCGTCGGCCTCGTGCCTGTCGTAACCACCGTCCGTCACCAGCCATCCCGTCCACGTCGTCAGGTAGACGACGAACGCGACGGGGACGAAGAGCGCGAATGTGGCCGGGCCCTGCCGGATCGCGGCATCCGCCGGCCAGAAGCCGACGCCGGCCCTCCGGCGGGCGAGCGCGTCGGTGACGATGAGGTAGACACCCAGTCCGGCCAGCACATAGACGCCCGACCACTTCACGGCGGTCGCAGCCCCCACGGCGGCGCCGGCCGCGATGATCCACGGCCGGTTCCACAGCACCGGCCCCCACGCGGGCGCCTCGCCGTCCGCGGAACGCGCCTCGACGAGCGCGACCAGCCGGTCCGGGTATCGGCGGCGATCCAGCAGCACGAACCAGAACGCGACCAGCACGAAGAAGGCCAGGAAGACGTCGAGCAGGGCGACCCGGCTGAGTACGATCGCCAGGCCGTCGATCGCCATCAGGAACGATGCGACGGTCGCGAAGACGAGCGAGCCGCTCAGCCCCTTCGCGACGAAGTAGAACACGAGCACCATCGCCGTGCCGAACAGGGCGGTGGTGATGCGCCATCCGAACGAGGAGTCGGGGCCGAAGACCGCCATCCCCGCCCCGATGAGCAGCTTGCCGAGCGGGGGATGCACGACGAAGCTGCCGGTCGGCGTGAAGGCCTCGGTGTCACCGGCCAGGAACCTCGCGTTCGCGTCCTCCGGCGGCCAGGTGCCGGCGTAGCCCAGGAGCCATTGGCTCCAGGCATCCTTCACGTAGTAGGTCTCGTCGAACACGAACGCGTGCGGATGCCCCAGATCCCACAGGCGGAGGATGCCGGCGAGCAGGGTCACCAGGGTCGGCGCGAGCCATGCCCAGCGCCGGGCGATCCGCGGATTCGCGGCCACACGGGTCGACCAACGGTCGTAGGCGGACGGCCGCGTCTCAGGCAGGAGAGGAGCCGTGGCCGTCACAGGCACCAGCCTAAGGTGGGACCGTGATCATCCTCGCCGCGACCCCGATCGGCAATCTCGGTGACGCGTCGAGACGACTGGTCGAGGCGCTCGAGGCGGCCGCCATCATCGCCGCGGAAGACACCCGCACGACGCAGCGGCTGCTCGCCGGCCTCGGAGTCTCGAACCGTCCCCGGCTCATCGCGCTGCACGACCACAACGAGAAGGAGCGGGCGGGCGAGGTGGTCGCCCTCGCCCGCGACCAGGATGTGCTGGTGCTCAGCGACGCCGGCATGCCGACCGTGAGCGATCCGGGATACGGGCTCGTCGCCGCGGCGGCTGCGGCGGGTGTGACGGTGAGTGTCATCCCCGGCCCGAGCGCGGTCCTGGCTGCGCTCGCCGTCTCCGGGCTGCCGACGGACAGGTTCACGTTCGAGGGCTTCCTGCCTCGCAAGCCCGGCGATCGCCGCGGCGCGCTGGCCGCTCTCGCGGCCGAGCGGCGCACCATGGTCTTCTTCGAATCGCCCGCGCGCCTCGCGGCATCCCTCGCCGACATCGCCGCCGCGCTGGGCGCCGAGCGGCGCGTCGCGGTCTGCCGCGAACTGACCAAGCTCTACGAGGAGGTCGTTCGCGGGACGGCATCGTCGCTCATCGAGTGGGCTGCGGCCGGCGTCCGCGGGGAGCTGGTCCTCGTCGTCGAAGGCGCGCCCGCCGCCCAGATCGCCTTCCCCGACGCGGTCACCCAGGTGCTCGAGCTCGTCCGCGGGGGAGCCCGGCTGAAAGATGCCGCCGGCGAGGTCTCGGCCCATACGGGTCACTCGTCTCGGGAGCTCTACCAGGCTTCGCTGGCTGTCCGGGATTGAGGAACTGTTACAGAACCGGCTCTCGCGCCGGGACGTGCGCGGCCGCTCCGACACACGGCCGGGCGCCCGATCGCGCACAACTAGAATTCTCGGGTGAGAACCGGCGAATCCTTCTACATCACGACGCCGATCTACTATCCGAGTGATGTGCCCCACATCGGGCACGGCTACACGACGGTGGCGGTCGACGCCCTTGCGCGATGGCATCGCCAGGCGGGCGACGACACCTGGATGCTGACGGGCACCGACGAGCATGGGCAGAAGATGCTCCGCGCCGCGGCGGCCAACGGAGCCACCCCGCAGGAATGGGTCGACCGGCTCGTGGCGGAATCCTGGCTGCCGTTGCTCAAGACCGTCGACGTCGCCAACGACGACTTCATCCGCACGACGCAGCTGCGTCACGAGGAGCGCGTGCAGCAATTCGTGCAGGCGATCTACGACCGCGGCTACATCTACGCGGGGGAGTTCGAGGCGCTGTACTGCGTCGGCTGCGAAGAGTTCAAGACCGAGTCCGAGATCGTGGACGGCACCGGGCCGTTCGAGGGTCTCAAGGTCTGCGCCATCCACTCCAAGCCGCTGGAGCTGCTTCAGGAGAAGAACTACTTCTTCAAGCTCAGCGAGTTCCAGGACCAGCTGCTGGCGCTGTATCAGACCGACTTCGTGCGGCCCGAGTCGGCGCGCAACGAGGTGATCTCGTTCGTCAAGCGAGGGCTCAAGGACCTTTCGATATCGCGGTCGACCTTCGACTGGGGCATCAAGGTGCCGTGGGACGAGTCGCACGTCATCTACGTGTGGGTGGATGCGCTGCTGAACTACGTCAGCGCCGTCGGGTACGGCAGCGATCCTGAGGAGTTCGCGCGCCGCTGGCCCGCGTATCACGTGGTCGGCAAGGACATCCTGCGCTTCCACGCCGTGATCTGGCCGGCGATGCTCCTCGCCGCGGGCGTCGAGGTCCCCCGAGGCGTGTTCGCACACGGGTGGCTGCTGGTCGGCGGCGAGAAGATGTCCAAGTCCAAGCTCACCGGCATCGGTCCGAGCGAGATCACCGACGTGTTCGGCTCGGACGCGTACCGCTTCTACTTCCTCTCGGCGATCGCATTCGGGCAGGACGGATCGTTCTCCTGGGAGGACCTGTCCGCGCGCTATCAGGCCGAGCTCGCGAACGGCTTCGGCAACCTCGCCTCGCGCACCACCGCGATGCTCGAGCGGTACTTCGAGGGCATCGTGCCGCCTGCCGACGAGTACACCGAAGCCGAGGTCGCGATCCAGAAGACGGTGGCGGATGCCGCGGCCGCCGCCGACGCGGCGATCGAGCGCTTCCGCATCGACGAGGCGATCACCGAGATCTGGACGATCGTCGATGCCCTGAATCTCTACATCACCGAGAACGAGCCGTGGGCGCTGGCGAAGGACGACGCGCAGCGGGCTCGCCTCGGCACGGTGCTGTACACCGCCGCGGAGGGGCTTCGCGCGCTGGCGGTGCTGCTGTCGCCGGTCATGCCGATCGCCACCGAGAAGCTGTGGATGGCACTCGGCGCGGCTGAGACCGTGGGCCTGCTCTCCGAGCAGCCGATCCGCGAGGCGGGACGCTGGGGGATCCTGCCCCCGGGCTCCTCGGTGAACGGCCTGGCCCCGTTGTTCCCGCGCGTCGAACAGAGCGTATGACCCTCCCGAGCTCCCCGGTCCCCGAGCCTGCCGAAGCGCCGGATGCGAGCCAGTACGTCCGCGAGCGCACGCAGGAGGGACGCCGCGACGTGCGGTGGCCCGCCGCGCCGGAACCGCTCGCGGTGCCGGTCTACGACAACCACGCACACCTGGAGATCGCCGACGGCGACGAGCCTCTGACGGTCGACGAGCAGCTCGCCCGCGCGGCCGCGGTCGGCGTGATCGGCGTGGTCCAGGCGGGCGGCGATGTCGACTCGAGCCGATGGTCAGCGTGGGCCGCTGCATCCCACCCCGGCGTTCTGGCCGCGGTCGCCATCCACCCGAACGAGGCGCCCGCGTATGAGGCGGCGGGCGGGCTGGATGCCGCCATCGCGGTGATCGACGAGCTCGCGGCCCAGCCGCGCGTCCGCGCCATCGGCGAGACCGGCCTGGACTTCTTCCGCACCGGCGAGGACGGATTCGCGGCTCAGTTCCGCTCGTTCGAGGCTCACATCGAGCTGGCCAAGTCGCACGGCATCGCGATGCAGATCCACGACCGCGAAGCTCACGACGCCGTCCTCGAGACCCTGCAGCGGGTGGGAGCGCCCGATCGCACCGTGTTCCACTGCTTCTCGGGGGACGAGCACATGGCGCACATCGCCGCCGACCGCGGCTACTTCCTCTCGTTCGCGGGCAATCTCACGTTCAAGAACGCCCAGAACCTGCGCGACGCGCTCGCGGTGACCCCGCTCGAGCGGATCCTGGTCGAGACGGACGCCCCGTTCCTCACCCCGATCCCGCACCGCGGGCGTCCGAACGCGCCCTACCTCGTGCCGCTGACGGTGCGGTTCATGGCCGCCGAGCTCGCGATCGGGCTCGACGAGCTGTGCGCGCAGCTCGCCGCGAACACCGTCGAGGTCTACGGCGCGTTCTGATCGACGTGAGTGTCGCTCATCGACTCGAGCGTGCGTCCCTTCGTCTCGCGGACGAACCTGATCACGAAGAAGATCGCGACGAAGGCGAAGAACGTGTACACGCCGTACGCCAGCCCCAGGCCGACCGCGGCCAGCGCGGGGAACGTCGTGGAGATCACGAAGTTCGCCGCCCACTGTGCCGCAGCCGCGACCGAGAGCGCGACCGCCCGGATCCGGTTGCTGAACATCTCGCCGAGGAGGACCCACACGACCGGACCCCACGACGCGCCGAAGAACACGACGTACAGGTTCGCCGCCACGAGCGCTGTCGTGCCCGCCGCTCCTTCGAGGACCGGCTGCCCGTCGACGACCGTCGCGGTGGAGAACATCACCGTGAGCACCGCCAGGCACACGAATTGGCCCATCGCGCCGACCAGCAGCAGGGGCTTGCGGCCCACCCGGTCGATGAGCATGATGGCCACGATCGTCGTGACGATGTTCGTCACCGAGGTGATCACGGTGATCGTAAGGGAGTCCTGCTCGGTGAACCCGACCGCCTGCCACAGGGTCGACGAGTAGTAGAAGATCACGTTGATGCCGGTGAACTGCTGCAGGACCGACAGGCCGATGCCGACCCACACGATCGGCAGCAGTCCGAACCTGTTGCCCCGGAGGATCCGGAACCGCGGGCGGTCCTCCTTGCCCTCGACGGTCTTGAGGATGTCCGTCGAGGTCTTCTCGACGTTCCCGCCGACATAGCGCGTCAGGACTTCCTTCGCCTTGCTCATCTGCCCGCGGGCGATGAGGTAGCGCGGTGATTCGGGGATCGTCAGCGCGAGCGCGCCGTACAGCAGGGCCGGGACGACCGCCACCAGGAACATCCACCTCCACGCCTCGAGTCCGAGGAGCCAGTCAGCCGTCGACGAGCCGGCGAACGCGACGATCGCCGCGTCGCTCAGGAGGGCGATGAAGATGCCCGAGACGATCGCCAGCTGCTGCAGTGAGCCGAGCCGACCGCGGTAGGCCGGCGGGGAGACCTCCGCGATGTAGGCGGGGGCGATCACCGAGGCCGCGCCGACGCCCAGTCCGCCCACCACACGCCAGAACGACAGATCCCACACGCTGAACGCCAGGGCGCAGCCGATGGCGCTGACGATGAAGAGGATGGCGGCGATGACCATGACACGGATGCGGCCGTACCGGTCCGCGATGCGGCCGGCGTACCAGGCGCCTATCGCGCAGCCGATGAGGGCGGATGCGACGGCGAAACCGAGCAGGAACGGCCCGGTCTCGAATTGCTCGCCGATCGCGCTCACGGCGCCGTTGATGACGGCGGTGTCGAACCCGAACATCAGGCCGCCGAGCGCGGCGGTCGCGGCGACGAGTATGACCCGCGCGATGGGAACGGATACGTCGCCGTCGGAATTCTGAGCCGAACTCATGAGTGGTCCTCCTCGGTGAAGTCCCCCGACGAACAGACCCGCTCGCCTGGGCCCCACCCTGTCGTGCCCGGCGCGGACCTGTCAAGGGAACTGTCGGCACCCGCCCGGCTACAGTGAACACATGCCCGTGACGCTTCTCGGCGCGGCCGAGATCCGCGCGCTCGCCTCTGAACTCGACGTCACCCCGACCAAGAAGCTCGGGCAGAACTTCGTCGTGGACGGCAACTCGGTGCGTCGCATCGTCCAGGTCGCCGGCGTCACGGCCGGTGAACGGGTCGTCGAGGTGGGTCCCGGTCTCGGATCGCTCACGCTGGCGATCCTCGAGACCGGCGCATCGGTGGTGGCTGTCGAGATCGACCACCGGCTCGCCGCACGGCTGCCGCGGACGGCCGCCGCGCACGGCGTACCCGAGTCGGCCCTCGTCGTGGTGGATGCCGATGCGCTGCGCCTGTCCGAACTGCCGGGCGAGCCGACCGTCCTGGTGGCCAACCTCCCGTACAACGTCTCGGTGCCGGTGCTGCTGCACTTCCTCCAGACGTTCCCGTCGCTGCAGCGCGGAGTGGTGATGGTGCAGGCCGAGGTGGGCGAGCGGCTGGCCGCGCCGCCCGGCTCCAAGGTGTACGGAGCGCCGAGCGTCAAGGCGGCGTGGTACGGACCGTGGCGCCTGGCCGGCACCGTGTCACGCCAGGTGTTCTGGCCGGTGCCGAACGTGGACAGCGTCCTCGTCGCCTTCACCCGCGACCCGCAGCCGCGGGGGACCGAGGCGGAGCGGATGCGCACGTTCCAGATCGTGGATGCGGCGTTCCAGCAGCGTCGTAAGATGCTCCGCCAGGCGGTCTCGGGTGTGCTCGGCGGCTCGTCGGCTGCGGCATCCGCCGTTCTGGAACGAGCCGGCGTCGCACCGACCGCCCGCGGCGAGGAGCTGGGCGTCGAGGACTTCCTGCGCATCGCACGCGCGTCCTGACATCACATTTCCAGACTGTTCGCGTGCCGCTCACACGTTGTTCAGGAAACACGCCTGTAACATTTGCGTTGGTCCGCCATCTTGGTGGAGAGGCGCACGCGGCGCCGAAGGGAAGAGGGTCCCGATGCGCACCGCCGAGTATCCGGCAGCCGAACGCGTGCTTCTGCACCTCAGTGACACGCATCTGCGGGCGGCGCGCTCGCGGCTGTTCGACCTCGTCGATGCGGGAGAACGACTCGCGCAGGCGCTCGCGGTGATCGAGGCCTCCGGCATCGCCCCCGACGGCGTGGTCTTCACCGGCGACCTGGTCGACCGGGGCGAGAGCGATGCGTACACCGAGCTCCGGGCTCTCGTCGAGCCGTTCGCCGCGCGACTCGGCACGCGCGTCTTCTGGGTGATGGGCAACCACGACGCCCGCTCGCATTTCCGTGCCCGCCTGCTCGACGAGCAGCCCGCGGTCGACCCGATCGACCGCGTCGACGAGCTCGACGGGCTGCGGCTGGTGACGCTCGACACGAGCGTTCCCGGATCGCATCACGGCGAGATCCGGCCCGCGCAGCTCGAATGGCTCGCAGGGGTCCTCGCCACCCCGGCACCGTTCGGCACCATCCTCGCGATGCATCACCCGCCGGTGCCGAGCGTGCTTCCCCTCGCCGGGAGCGTCGAGCTGCGCGACCAGTCCCGGCTCGCAGCGGTCCTTCGCGGCACCGACGTGCGCACGATCATCGCCGGGCACCTGCACTACTCCACGTTCGCGACATTCGCCGGCATCCCGGTGTCAGTCGCGTCGTCGACCTGCTACGCGCAGGACCTCACCGTGCCGACCGGCGGGAGCCGGCCGCAGGACGGCGCGCAGGCCTTCAACCTCGTGCACGTCTACGACGACACGGTGGTGCACTCGGTCGTGCCGGTGGACGCGCCCAACACGCTCGAGCACATCGACGCGAGCGAGGCGCGCCGTCGCCTGGCCGACGCCGGCGTCGTCCCGCTCAGCGCCCGACGGCGGATCGCTCCGCCGACGGAGCCGATCCCCGTCCTGCGCTGACCTCGGCGACCTCCCACGGGGCTCGCACCGGGAACATGCGCTCCAGCGTCTCGGTGACCGTGCGCACGCGCAGCTCTTCGGGCATCTCGGCCTCCCCGCCGTCGTTGAGGCAGAACATGTCCACGTCGCGGCGACGCGCGAGGCGCTCCATGCCCGCCAGCGACGCTGCGAGGGTCGTCTGGATGTAGCGCACGCGCGGCGCGCTGCTCGAGAGCGCACGACCGGTGAACTGCGCGTAGTAGTGATACAGGCTGTTCGTGACCGAGATGTCGGTGGCGGAGCGAAAGCGCGACGCCGCTGTGCGGGCGAAGTCCTGCGGGAACTCGCGCTCGAGCTCGCTCATCACGCTGCGGCGCAGGGGAGTGGCGCAGTGCTCGAGGTCGCGCGTGATGGTGCGCCCGAAGCGTTCGCGCAGCAGGTCGCGGTTCACGCGCAGCGCGTTGTCATGACCGCTGCGGTCGCGCGTCGAACCGCCCGTGCCGATGCGGACGCCGCACTCCACGAAGCGGGTGAGGCCGGCGGGTGAGAAGAACAGCTCCGGCTCGACCGACCGCCCGAAGAACATGTCGTCGTTCGAGTACAGGAAGTGCTCGGCGAGCCCGTCGATGCGGTGCAGCTGGGCCTCCACGGCGTGCGAGTTGTGGATCGGCAGCACGGACGTGTCGGCGAAGAACTCCTCGCTGCGCACGATCGTGACCCGCGGGTGCTCGAGGAGCCATGACGGGGCGGGGGAGTCGGTCGCGATGAAGATGCGGCGCACCCACGGGGCGTACATGTGCACGCTGCGCAGCGCGTAGCGCAGTTCGTCCACATGCCGGTAGCGCGCCGGCCCGTCGTCGCCTTCGCCCACGACGTACTCCTCGAGCTGCGCGGCGCGCTGACGCTGGAACTCGCTGGACGAGCCATCGACCCACGAGAACACCATGTCGACGTCTTCGGTGAACTCCGCGGGGTGCACGTCGAACATCCCCGAGATCGTCCGCCAGCCGCGCCCGAAGCGATGCACGTCGGTGTACTCGAGGTCGG
>NZ_DASUNI010000298.1:0-4273 GCF_036277215.1 Microbacterium sp.
AGGGTGCCGTTGCGGTCGCGCTCGACATCCAGCCCGCGCCGCTCGGCATGCGCGACGAACCACTCACGCAGCTCCCGATCCGCGCTCGAGTAGCCCGGCCGGCTGAACCCGCCCCGGGTGGTGTCCCGTCCGATCGAGGAGATCTCCTCGATCATCCGCGCTACGCCCGTCATGCGCCGGCCAATGCTGCGAGCGGGCGGAACCGGGGAAGCCCGGCATCCTCACCCGTGACGAGCCGCGCGGCGAGTTCCCCCAACAGCGGCGCGAACTTTGCCCCGTGGCCGGAGCAGGGGGAGAGGATCGTGATGCCCTCGACCCGGTCGATGATGAAGTCGTCGTCCGGGGCATTGGTGAACAGGCACGTCGTCTCGGCGTACGGCTCGGGCACGAGGCCGGGCAGGGTGCGGGCGACGTAGTCGACGACCCGGTCGCGACGTGCGCCGTCGATGACGCGGTCGTGCTGGAGGGCCGAGCCGATCACCGGGCCGCCGTTGTACTCTGCGACCTTCTGCCCGCGGAAGTCGGCGTCGCGGCCACCGGGCAGACCGTAGACCTGGATGTCGGCTCCCTTGTGGATGAAGGTCGGCCAGTCGCCGTCCGGGTCGCGATAGGGGAAGTGCAGTGCCTGCTCCTGCCGCACCTCGAGCGGCGGGAAGCGGTCGAGCGCCTCGGCCGGCAAGTCGAGCCGGTCGAGCAGCGCGGGGAGCCAGCCTCCGGCGGCGACGACGACCTGGGATGCCACGACCGAGTCGCCGGACTCGGACTCCACGACATAACCGTCGCCGTCTCGCGAGACTCGCGATGCCACCCAGTCGTGGCGCAGCTGCGCGCCGAGGCGAACGGCGAGGTGGACCATCGCCTTCACCGCCGACTCGGCATCGATCACGCCCGCCCCCTCGTGCCAGAGCACCGGACCGTCGAACGAGATGCCGGGCCAGCGCTGGGATGCCTCGCGGACGCTCAGCAGCTCGTGCGCGACGTCGTTCGCCGCGAGCACCGCGGCGAGCCCGGCGGGATTCCGCAGCGCACCGAAGTCGAGCGCGCCGGCGCTGCTGATGAGTCGCTGGGCGCTCTCGTTCTCGAGGTCGTCCCAGCCCCCGCGCGCCTCGCGCACCAGCTCCGTGTAGAACGGGTCGGGGTACGTATAGCGGAAGATGCGGGCGGAGCCGTGCGAGCTGCCGAACTCGTTCGCGGGCGTGCTTCGCTCCAGAAGCACGACGTCGCGGCCGCGGCGCGCGAGGGCCCAGGCGGTGGCGGCTCCGGCGAGACCGGCTCCGATGATGACGATCGGATGGGCGGACATGTGATGCCTTTCGTGGCTCCGTCGGTCAGGCGGCGACGGGTGCGATGTCGAAACGGGCGACGAGCGCCGATTCGCACAGGATGCTGCGCGGTCGGGCAGCCTGGAGGAGCGCGCTGCCCGGCGGCAGCGGCAGGTCGTCGACGGTGGCGTTTCCTGCGAGCAGCACCGTCATCGTCGCGGAGGGACTGACCGGGACTCGATTGCGGTGAGCGCGGATGTGGCACGCGGCCTCCGCCAGGGTGCGCTTCACCATGAGGTTCATCACCGAGACGCCGCCGCGGTCGACGGAGGCGATCACGCGAGACTCCCCGCGGAACCGGATCCCCTCGTCGCGGGTGACCTGGTGCTCGATCCCGTCGATCGTGAGGCGCAGCGGCTGAGAACTCAGCGGGATGAGGATGCGATCCATCCCGCCGAGCTGGGAGAACGGCATCCGTCCTCTCAGCTCGGCGATGCTGAGCCGCCAGGCGAGCGTCTTCGCCAGCACCCGGGTCACCCCGAGGCCGTTCGCCCAGGACTCCGACTTGGCGTCCTGCGGCGTGACGACGTCCAACTCGGTGAGCGCGGTCATGCGAGGTGCACTCTCGGGACCGGGATCGTGCACTCTCGGCGGCCGGGAGGTGCACTCTCGCGAGCCGGGAGGTGCACTCTCGGCGGCGGGGAGGAGGGGGACATGGGACTCAGCTGCGTCCGGGGATCCAGGAGGTGCCCGCGAGGGGGACGCCCGCCATCGCGGCGGACTCGACGGTCAGGGCGACGAGGTCCTCCGGCTCGAGGTTGCGGACGTGTGACTTGCCGCATGCGCGGGCGATCGTCTGCGCCTCGAGCGTGAGGACGCGCAGGTAGTTGGCGAGCCGCCGCCCGGCGGCCACCGGGTCGAGCCGCGCCGAGAGTGCAGGATCCTGCGTCGAGATTCCGGCGGGGTCGCGTCCGTCCTGGAAGTCGTCGTAGAAGCCGGCGGCGGAGCCGAGCTCGGCGTACTCGTCGGCGTAGCGCGGGTCGTTGTCGCCGAGGGCGATGAGCGCCGCGGTGCCGATGGCCACGGCATCCGCGCCCAGCGCGAGCGCCTTGGCGACGTCGGCGCCGGTGCGGATGCCGCCCGAGACGATCAGCTGCACTCCAGTGCGATGCACCCCGAGTTCCTGCAACGCGGCTACGGCGGGCCCGATCGCGGCGAGGGTCGGGATGCCGACGTGCTCGATGAAGACCTGCTGGGTCGCGGCGGTGCCGCCCTGCATGCCGTCGAGCACGACGACATCAGCACCCGCCTTCACCGCGAGGGCGGTGTCGTAGTAGGGGCGGGAGGCGCCGATCTTGACGTAGATGGGCTTGCGCCAGTCGGTGATCTCGCGGATCTCGGCGATCTTGATCGTGAGGTCGTCCGGGCCGGTCCAGTCCGGATGCCGGCTGGCCGATCGCTGGTCGATGCCGACCGGCAGGGTGCGCATGCCGGCGACCCGCTCGGTGATCTTCTGCCCGAGCAGCATGCCGCCGCCGCCGGGCTTGGCACCCTGGCCGAGTACGATCTCGATCGCGTCGGCCTTGCGCAGGTCGTCGGGGTTCATGCCGTAGCGCGACGGCAGGTACTGGTACACGAGGGTCTTCGACTGCCCCCGCTCTTCCGGCGTCATCCCGCCGTCGCCCGTGGTGGTGGACGTGCCGGCCTCGGTCGCACCGCGTCCGAGGGCCTCCTTGGCATTGGCCGACAGGGCACCGAAGCTCATCCCGGCGATCGTGACCGGGATGTCGAGGTGGATGGGCTCCAGCGCGTGCCGCCCGCCCAGGGTGACGTCGGTGGAGCACTTCTCGCGGTAGCCCTCGAGCGGGTACCGCGACATGCTCGCCCCGAGGAAGAGGAGGTCGTCGAAGTGCGGCAGCGAGCGCTTCGCACCCCACCCGCGGATGTCGTAGATGCCGGTGGCGGCGGCTCGCTGGATGTCGGAGATGGTGGCGCGGTCGAACGTCGCGGATTCGCGAAGGCCGAGCGCGGCGAGGTCGTGTGTCATGGTGACTCCCTGGGGCTCAGTACGCAGCGGCTCAGTACGCGCCGGCGTTGTCGACTTTGAAGTGGTAGAGGTTTCGGGCGGACCCGTAGCGACGGAACTCCTCCGCGCGCTCGCTGCGACCGGCGCGGGCGAGCAGCTCGGTCAGCTCGGCGAGGTGCTCGGGGCGGACGTCCTTCTCGACGCAGTCGGCTCCGAGCGAGGCGACCTCGCCGCGCACGTAGATGCGCGCCTCGTAGATCGAGTCGCCGAGCGCTTCGCCGGCGTCGCCGCAGACGACGAGGCGCCCGGCCTGGGCCATGAACGCCGAGGCGTGGCCGATGCTGCCGCCCACGACGATGTCCACGCCCTTCATCGAGATGCCGCAGCGGGCTCCGGTGTTGCCGTCGACGACGACGAGTCCGCCGTGGCCGGTGGCGCCGGTGGCCTGCGACGCGTCGCCGGTCACGTGCACGACGCCCGACATGATGTTCTCGGCAAGGCCGACTCCGGCGCTGCCGTGCACGGTGGCGGTACCGGTCTGGTGCATGCCGGCGAAGTAGTACCCCACGTTGCCGTGCACCGTCACGTCGAGATCGGCGGTGATGCCGACCGCGATGTTGTGGCTGCCCATCGGCGAGTCGACGGTCCACGAGGTCCCGTCCTCCGCGTCGTGCAGCAGCTGGTTGAGCTCGCGGACGGTCGAGCGCGACAGGTCGATGGTCGTCGCGGTCGCGTCCAGGGGGGCGGTTGCGATGGTCATGCGGCGGCTCCTTCCAGAATGGGGGCGTCGAGGCGCCAGGTGTAGACGACACCGGGCGAGGGCTCGAAGATGCGTGCGTCCTCGATGCCGGGCAGGCCGGCGAGGGCGCGATACTCGGATGCCATGGCGATCCAGTCGTCCGTCTCGGCGATGATCGCGGGCTTGCACGCGATGGCGTCGCGGACCACGGCAAACCCGTCCGCGGTGGTCACCAGCAGCGTGTAG
>NZ_DASUNI010000299.1:0-2672 GCF_036277215.1 Microbacterium sp.
GATCTGGCGCGTCGCGGGATCGTGCGTGATGGTGGGTGTCATCTCATACCTCCGGTGGGTCAGTTGAGAGGTCCTGCCCACGTCGTTTGAGACCAGCTTCAGGAAGGCTCAACACGACCTAAGGTCGTAAGCCGGCTAACGGCTCAGCCGCGGGCGCCTGCAGTCGGGATGTCCAGTCGCAACGTGTGGAGGATGCGGTGGACGGCGTGCCGTACGTCGCGGCGCTCGACGCCGAGCGTCTCGGCCACCTCGGCTTCGCTGGTGCCGTCGAGCAGCATGCCGATCACGGCGTGGTGGGCGGGGTCGATGCGGGTGAACGCCTCTTCGAGCACCGTGCCGGACACCGGGGGGACGAGTCGCTCGCCACCGTGAACCGCGCGGATCGAGTGGAAGAGATCGCGCGCGCCGAGGTCCTTCGCGATCAGACCGTCCGCTTGCGCGAGCGACGCCGGCAGCGCCAGGCTGGGACTCGCATAGGCGGAGAACACGATCACGCGCGGGGCGGGAACCTCGTGCTTGATGCGATAGCAGAGCTGCAAGCCGTCGCCGCGCGGGAGGTGGTAGTCGAGCAGGATCAGATCCGGCCGGCTGCGGTTGATGATCGGCCACAGGCTCTCCTCGTCGCCGGCCGACTCGCCGGCGAAGACGATCCCCGGCTCGGCGTCGAGCACTGCGTGCAGTCCCGCGCGCAGGGCGGGATGGTCGTCGACGATGACCACGCGGATCATTTGGGGCCTCCTTCGGCGCGGCGGTACGGCACGAGCAGCTCCACGAGCGTGCCCGGGCCGTCCGCCGGGTTGGTCAGGATCAGGTCGGCGCCGATGCTCGCGGCGCGGTTCTCCATGGCACGTAGTCCGGTGGCGCCGGGGCGCTTCGAGATCGGGAGTCCTCGGCCGTCGTCACGGACCGAGATCGCGAACACGTGGTCGCCGTCGAGCATCTGCACGAAGATCGAGCTCGCGTCGGCATGCCGCAGGGCGTTGACGATCGCCTCGCACGCGATCCGGTAGACGTGCGCCGCGACGAGCGGCGGCAGCGGCGGCGCCGCCCCGTGGACGGTGATGCTCGGGCTCCCCGCGGGGGCGAGCTCGTCGACGCGGAGGCGCAGCGCCTCGTCCAGGCGGCGACCCTCCAGCGGAGAGCGCAGCTCCGCCAGGCTCGTGTCCATGTCCGAGGACGCGGATTCGAGCTCGATCGTCGCGCGCGCGACCAAGCCGGCGAGCTCGGGCTCGACACGATCCTGCAGCGAGCTCACCAGCAGATGAGCGGCGTGTATCCGCTGCTTGGCCGAGTCGTGCAGCTCCCATGCGATCCGCCGCCGCTCGGCCTCGATCGCCAGCCGCTCGCGCTCGTGGCGCTCCCGTGCCAAGCGCCGCAGAGAGTCCGCCGCGTAGGCCAGCGCACTGACGAGCAATAGCGGTAGGGAAAGATGGATGGCGAGCGTCTCCGTCGAGACGAGCTGGAGACGTCCCGGCACCGGGCCACCGGCGACGGCGACGGCGAGGAACAGCACGGAAGAGCCGATCGCGAGCAGGATCGCGCGACGCAGGGGCAGGTAGATCGCGGGCAACGCCAGCGACGCGAGCCACATGAGATAGTAGGGGCTGCGCCAATCGCCCGAGAGGACGACGAGTCCGAGGGTGATCGCCGCGTCGAGGATCCATACGGCGGGCAACCGGCGGAGTGCGGGCCACGCGACGAGGACCGCCGTGCTGATCGGTCCATAGAGCAGCAGGAGGACGTCGAGCCCGCCGACGCCGCCCCAGGCGAGCAATGCGGCCGCGACGATCGTCGCGGCCAGTCGCGCGGCGACGTAGAGGATCAGCCACTCGGACTCACGGCGCGGCAAGAGCCGTTCCAGCAACCGTCCTCGGCCGGGTCGGCGCGCGGCCATCCACGGCGATGGGATGGCCCGTCCTAGGATGCCGGCTCGCACGTCATGCCGCCGCAGGCAGGCCGATCGCCCGCTGGGGCTTGCTCGGCAGGGCGCCCTGGAGCAGCCAGCACGACTTCGACAGCCGGATGAGCTCGCCGCTCTCGCGCAGTTCCTTGAGCGTGAGGGACACCGTCGGACGCCGCAGGTTGGTGAGCCGAGAAAGCAGGCCGTGCGTGAGCTCGAGGTCCACGACCACACCGTCGGCGGTCATGCGGCCCCAGCGGTCGGCGAGATGCCAGAAGAGCGCCATCAGGCGGACGTCGGCGCGGCGGGCCTGCGCGATGGCCAGCAGTACCGCGAGCGAGCGGCTCCGGCGCAGGCCGCGCTCCATGAGCTCGGCCAGCACCGCCGGCCACTGGCACGCAAGTCGAGTGAAGACGTCGTCGAGGATCGCGACACGCGTCTCCTCGATCACGCGCCAGCTCACGCCCGAGGTCAGTGGCGCGAGATCGTCGTCCCCGTCCCAGGGGCGGATGACGTCGCCCGGGCCGAGCAGCTCGCAGCACTCGAGTTCGCTGACGCGGACGGTCCTGATCATCAGCCCCTCGATGATCAGCATCCCGAGCCAGTGCTCGCGGCGCTCGCGCAGGATGTCCGGAACGCTCCAGGCGCCCCGGCGCACCCGCAGCAGCGGGGCCGTGAGACGGCCACGGGCCTGCTCGTCGGCGCCTGGCAACAGCGCCTCGTCGGCCTCGAGCAGGCGGATGCGTCGGCTGGCGATGCTCGCGGGGGGGAA
>NZ_DASUNI010000300.1:0-15211 GCF_036277215.1 Microbacterium sp.
TCGCCGAGCTGGGCGAGGTCGACCCGCTGGTGCTCGTGCGCAAGCAGCACGACCTCATCCGCAAGTCGATGCGGGAGCTGCAGCCGGCATGACCGAGACCCAGGCGGAAGCGGGCTTCGACATCCGGTCGCTGCCGTTCCCTGAGGCGCTGCGATGGCTGCGCGAGAACGGCGAGCCCGCCGAGAGGCGTCGCGACGTCGACACCGAGTCGCTGCGACGACGCTTTCCACGGCTGGCCGACGTGACGGTGACCGACCGGGTGGTCCACGCGCCGCACGGCCCGCAGCCGGCCCGCATCTATCGCGACGACATGGCGACGTCGTCCGGCCGCGCGCTCGTCTGGGTGCACGGGGGCGCCTTCATGGGTGGCTATCTCGACATGCCGGAGTCCAACTGGGTGGCCCTGGAGCTCGCGGCTCGCGGCATCCCGGTGTTCGCGGTGGACTACACGAAATGCCTCGGCGACGTGCACTACCCGGTGCCTTCGGATGATGTGCTCGCCGCGTGGGAGTACGCGCGTGAGCACTCGGCCGAGCTGCTCGGCGTCGAGCCCGGTGCGCTCCTCCTCGGAGGAGCCAGTGCCGGCGGTACCCTGACCGCCGGAGCCGTCGCGCGGCTACGGGATGCCGGAGCGGAGGTGCCCGCGGGCCTCGTGAGCGTCTACCCCGCCGCGCATCCCGACGGCGGCCGCCCGGGGGAGATCCCCGACCCGGCATCGGCCACGACTCAGATCGCGCTGAACTTCGCGGGTTCCCCAGAGATGCTCGCCGATCCGCACGTCTTCGCCGGACTGGGCTCGGGGGAGTGCTTCCCGCCGACCCTGGTCGTCGTGTGCGAGCACGACGGGCTGCGGCCCTCCGGCGAGGCGTTCGCGGCGATGCTCGCCGAGGCGGGGGTGGACGTGCGCGTGCACCTCGAGCTCGGAGCGGACCACGCGCACATCAACGAACCCGCCGACCCCACCGCTCTGCCCACGATCGAGGCGATCGCGGACTGGATAGGCGCCCGCGCGTGAGCACCGTCGCGACGTTCACCAATCCCATCCTTGCCGGCGACCGGCCCGACCCCGCGATCATCAAGGTCGGCGACGAGTACTGGATGACATACTCCTCGTTCGAAGCCGCGCCCGGCCTGCTTCTGTACCGTTCCACGGACCTTGTGAACTGGACATACGAGTGCGCGGCACTGCCGAACCCCGTCGGCAACACGTTCGCCGTGGACATCGCCGAGCATGACGGGCGCTACTTCATCTACATCCCCTTCATCCCCACGCCGTGGTCGACGCTGACAGACGCGTCGATCTACGTCATCCACGCACCGTCGATGAGCGGACCGTGGTCGGAGCCCATCGATCTCGGCATCCGCGGGGTGATCGATCCCGGCCACGTTGTGGGTGAGGACGGCATTCGCTATCTCTTCGTGAGCGGCGTGCGCCGCATCGCGCTCGCAGCGGACGGCCTGTCGACCGTCGGCGAGCTCGAGCACGTGTATGACGGCTGGCGCTATCCCGACGACTGGGTCACCGAGGCCTATGCGCTGGAGGGTCCGAAGCTGTTGCGCAAGGACGGCTGGTTCTACCTGGTGAGCGCCGTCGGCGGCACCGCCGGCCCGCCGACCGGGCACATGGTGATCGTCGCGCGCTCGCGGTCCGTGCACGGACCGTGGGAGAACCACCCGCGCAACCCGATCGCACGGACGGTGGATGCCGCGGAACTCTGGTGGTCGAGGGGGCACGCGACGCTCGTACCGGGCCCCGCGCCAGACGACGGGTGGTGGATGGTCTCGCACGGCTACGAGAACGGCTTCCGAACGCTCGGCCGTCAGATCCTGCTGGAGCCGATCCGGTGGACGGAAGACGGCTGGCCCGAGACCGTCGCGGGCGATCCGGGAGGCGAGCTGGAGGTACCGCGGGGCGCGGGGCCGCAGCATCCGTCATCGGCGTTCACGGACGACTTCTCGAAGCTGCGGCTCGGCGAGCGGTGGGCGTTCCACGCGCCGGCGTCGGGGGAGGCTGAGCGGCTCTCGCTCGACGATGGCCTCGTTCTGGCGGGGAAGGGCACGTCGCCTTCCGACACGTCACCCCTCGCCATCCTCACCGGAGACCACTCCTACGAGATCGAAGTCGACGTCGACGTCTCCGACACCCGCACCGAGGCGGGCCTTCTCCTCTTCTTCAACAACCGGCTGTTCTGCGGCATGGGTATCGACGGCGAACGGATGCTGAGCTACTCGGGCGGCATCCGCACGCACTGGCGCGAACCGGCGCCCGCCACCAGGCGGATCACGCTGCGCATCCGCAACGACGAGCACATCGTGACCGGGTGGTACCGGGTTCCCGGCGGCGAATGGATCCGTCACGCCATCCGCTACGAGACCTCCGGCTACCACGCCAACACGACCGGTGACCTGCTGAGCCTGCGCCCCGCGCTGTACGCGACGGGCGTCGGCAGCGCGCGCTTCCGCGACTTCCGCTACCGCCCGCTGCCCGCTTAGCCCCGCACCTCCCGCGCGAACCCATACCTTCGCAGCGAGCCCATATGCCCGGGCACGCGGGAAGGCATGGGTTCGCGAGCAGGATGTGGGTTCGGCGGCGCGGGGTCAGACGACGCGCAGCTCGACCGGCTGTGTGGAGTCCAGCGACGCGCCCACGTGGAGGCGGAACAGCCCCGGCTCGACCACGAACGTCGCGGCCGCGGCATCCGTCGTCCAGAACCCGAGCTGATCGCCCCCGACGGCGAACTCCACGGTCGCGGTGGCCCCGGCCGCGAGAGTGCGACGCTCGAAGGCGATGAGGCGGCGCACCGGCGGCGCGACACTCGCCACCACGTCGTGCACGTACATTTGCACCACCTCGTCGCCCGCCCGATTGGAGGTGTTGGTCACGTCGATCGCGACGGTGACAGTCGCACCCGCCGTCAGATCGTCCGCGTCGATCTCCGCAAGCGAAAGGCGCGGCGCGGAGTGAGTGAAGGCCGCATAGCCCGAACCGTGGCCGAACGCGAACTGCGGTCCGAGGTCGAGATCCAAGTACTTCGACGTGTACTTCTCCTGCACGTTGTCGGGGCCGTGCAGCCCGATGTCGGCCGACTCGAGGTCGAGCGATCCGCGAACGGTCGCCGGGCGACCGGTGTTCTCATGCGCGTAATAGATGGGCACCTGACCCGCCGAGCGGGGGAATGACATCGGCAGCCGTCCGGCGGGCTCCTGGTCGCCCAGCAGCAGATCGACGATCGCCGCGGGCGCCTCGGTGCCGCCGTGCCACACCTCCAGCACGGCCGGTGCGACGTCGATCCAGTCGGCCACGACCAGCGGCCGGCCATTGGCGAGGACCACGACGAACGGGATGCCGGTTCCAGCGATCGCGCGGATCAGGTCCGCCTGACGGCCCGGCAGAGAGAGCTCGCTTCGCGAGGCGGCCTCACCCGACAGCGCTGAGGGCTCGCCGACGCACACGATCACGACCTCGCAGTCCAGCGCCGCGGTCGCCGCGGCGTCGACGTCGTCGCGCCGATCGCCGAAGAACGAAACGCCGGGCATCGCCCGCACATCCGACTGGGGCAGACGGTGCCGCAGCTCGTCCACGATGGATGTCGAGGGTGCCGCGAACGACTGCGTCCAGGCTCCGAGGTGGTCGGTCGATTCGGCGTAGGGGCCCGTGACCAGGACGCGCGCGGGAGCGCTCAGCGGAAGCGTGCCGTCGTTCTTCAGGAGGACCGCCGCCCGCGCCGCGGCGACGCGGACCAGCCGGCGGGCGGCCTCGGTGGGCTCGACGAGTTCCGCACCCTCGGCGACGTACGGATCGTCGAAGAGTCCGAGCGCCTCCTTCAGGCCGAGCACCCGCGCGACGGCATCGTCGATGCGCGCCGGGTCGACGGATTCCGCCGACAATGCCACCTCGGTCGGAGCGCCCCCCATCTCGACGTCGAGGCCGGCGGAGTAGGAGCCGCGCACGGCATCGGGGAGGCTCCCGGCGACGCCGTGAGGCAGCAGGTTGCGCACGCCGTCCGCGTCGCCGACGACGACGCCGGCGAAACCCCATTCGTCCTTCAGTACTGCCGTCATCAGCGCACGGTTCGCGTGCATCGGCACCCCCGCGACGGTGTTGAACGACGCCATCACCGACGCGACCCCGGCGTCGACGGCCGCGCGGAACGGCTCGAGGTAGACGTTGCGCAGCCGGTGCGACGACACGTCGACGCCGTTGTAGTCGCGGCCCCCCTCGGGCTGGCCGTAGGCGACGAAGTGCTTGGCGGTCGCGGCGATCGCCGTGGGCGCCGAGAGGTCATTCCCCTGATAGCCGCGCACCATCGCCGCCCCGAGCACCGCCGTGAGGTGCACGTCCTCACCGAAGCCCTCGACCGCGCGGCCCCATCGGGGGTCCCGCGAGACGTCGACCATGGGCGAGAACGTCCAGGTGACTCCGCCCGAACGTGCCTCGGTCGCTGAGAGTCGGGCGAGGCTCTCCACGAGCTCCGGGTCGAACGAGGCCGCCATGGCCAGCGGCACCGGTGCGATCGTGCGGTGGCCGTGGATCACGTCCAGGCCGATCAGAATCGGGATGCCGAGCCGCGTGTTCTCGACCGCCTCGCGCTGCAGCGCGTTGGCGGCCGCTGCCGAGCGCGGCCAGAACATCGCACCGACCCCGTCGCGGACGAGAGATGCTGCATCCTCGGGGCTTCGGTCGGAAGATGATCTGCAGCTGGCCGATCTTCTCCTGCCAGGTCATCCCGGCCAGGAGTGATCGGATTCGTGCGCTAGTCATGGGGTCGCTTTCGGGCGGGACGTTCACAAGAGAGCCGCAGCCCAGGAACCGGAGTCCCTGGGCTGCGGCGTGGAGCTGCCGGGTCTACTCGTCCCAGGCCGCGTCCATTTCATCCAGCACCTGGTCGACCGTCTTCTGGCCGGTCAGCAGGCCCTGCACGCCCGTGCCCAGCGCGTCGTAGACACCGGGGTTCGGCCATGAGGAGTTGGGCAGGCCGACGAAGGCGCCGGTCTCCAGCAACTCGCCGATGGGCTCGTAGGCCGGCGCCAGGTTATCGGTCGGGGCCAAGACGTCCACGAATCCGGACAGCTCTGCGAAGGCGGCAGTCTGCTCGGGTGAGCCTGCCCAATCGAGGAACTCCTGCGCCGAGGCCTTGACCGCGTCGTCGGATGCCGCATTGATCGCCCATGCATAGTTGGCCGACGTGACGGTGAAGGGCTCTTGCCCCTCGGCCGGCGGGAATGCCTGGATGTTCAGGTCGAGTCCCGTCGCCGCGCCGATGGAAGAGGCCGCAGAGCCAGGCACCGCGGCGCTCAGCGACGTGCCGCTGCCGACGCCCTGGGTGATGGAGTCGAACGTGCCGCCCGCGGCACCGTCCTGGAAGCATCCCTCATCGTTGAGCTGACTGATGTCTTCGAGCACCTGACGCCATTCGCTGTCGGCGAAGGTCGTGTCGCCGGCGGCGCGCTGCTCGTTCCAGTCCGGCGTCTCGGCATAAACGCGCGTCGCCGAGATGAGCTGCGCCATGAGGCCGGTGTTCGGCGGCAATGAGCCGGCGAGGACCGTGAAGGACTTGCCGCCCTCGCGAGCGGTCGCGCATGCGGTGAGGAGGTCCTCGTAGGTCGTCGGGAACTCGTCGATGCCCACCTCTGTTGCGCCGGCCTGGTTCCAGACGAGTCCCACGGGTGCCAAAGCAACCGGCTGCGCGAACGTCTCGCCGTCGATTTGGTACTGGGCTTCGGATCCCGCAGGAATCACACCCGCGGACGCATCGTTGAGGGGCTCGAGGAAGTCCGCCTCGGCGAGTGTGATGACCGAGATCGCCTGACCGGTTCCAGGCGACAGGATCATCATGTCCGCCGCGTTGCCTGCCTGCAGCTGCGTCGTCACCTGAGTGTTGTACGCGTCGGAGGGGTAGGGGATGACCTCGATGGCCGTGCCCGTCTCTTCCGTGTACTGTTCCGCGAGCTGGGCGTAGTAGTCGTCGGCGTCATTCGCCTGAGCGACCATCAGCGAGAAGCCGACGCCAGCGGCAGGCTCCTCGGTGCTGCCGCCGTCATCGGTGCCGCCGCCGCCACCGGAGCAGCCGGCGAGGATCAGAACACCGGCGACGGGTGCCGCAAGGAGCGACCACCGGAAGTGCCGGTTGTTGGAGAGCTGTGACATTTCGAACCTTTCGTGACGTCTTTGTCGCCAGCGGTGCAGCTGGCTCGGCTTCGGGCCGCATCTCCACCCTTGCATCATTTGCCTCATTCCGACATAACGGTCGCTTATGTGCGGCAATAGAGTGACTGATCCGTCATACCCGCGGGTTCGAGCGGATCAATAGCCGATCACCAGGCCAGCGCGCCCGTCGAGTCCAGCTGGTTGCACTGCTGCTGTCGGCTCGTACACCGAGGTCATCGGCGCGAAGATCTCTCCGCTCGGCGCGCCGGCTTCGGCGATCAGCCGGTTGCGCCACGGCGTGGCGACGTGCACCTCGAGGAGGTTCACTCCGGGCCGCGCTGCCGAGGTGATGTCCACCCCGAAGGGACGAGTCCACGACACCCCGCAGTCCATTCCATTCAGCGCCACTCGAGCGATGTCGCACACCTCTTCCAGCTCGAGCCGCAGCGCCCTCGCCCCCGCCTGCGTCGCGGTCAGGGTGAACTCGTGGCGGTACACGCCCGTGCCCGAGAACGCCCGCCCGGCGGCATCGAGCTCGGTCCACAGCCGCGGATGCGGACTCATCGACCACGGCGCGCTCCCTTGCAGCTCCACCGTCCACTGACCCTCCAGCGCGAGGCGCTCGAGGCTGGTATCGGGCGCCGGCGAGCTTCCTTCCAGCACGAAGAGGGAACCCGACGGCGGAAGGGTCACCTCGAAGCCGCTCCCTGTCCGCCACAGGGAAACGCGGCGCACCTCGACGGGATCCCACCCCACCAGATCCGCGGATGCCGACGGCGCGAGGATCCGGATGCGGATCGCATCGTCAGACGGATTGGCGAGGAACGTCACGCGCCTGCCGTCCACGAGTCGGGCGATTCGCAGCACGCGGCCACCCTCCACCTCGAGTGCCGGCCGGATTCCGAGCTGTTCGAGCGCGGATGCGAGGTCACCCGTGAGGATGCGACCCGCGCGCCGGTGGGGTGCCCAGATGCGGTCGCACACCTCGCGGAATGCGATCGGGTCGTCGGCCAGTGATGGCGAGGACTCCGGGCGAGAGCCGACGACGGTGGCACCGGCATCCAGGAGCCGTTCGATGTTCGACAGGGCGGGGATCGTCATGCGACGACTCGACCCGCCCAGGAAGAGGAGGCGATAGTCGGCGCCCGCCGAGACGAGGATCCCGTCCTCGACCCGCAGCACCTCGGCCAGCGACTCCGGCCCGATGTAGTCGAAGTCGAAGCCCACCGGCACAGCCGTGTCGACGGCGTCGTCGAACAGGCCGGTGACCGGTGCCTCCTCGCCGATGAAGACGGCGATCTCGACCGCGGGCCTGCCTCGGCTGAGAAGAGCGCTGCAGCGTGCGAGGTAGTCGATCCACGGCCGAGCCATGTCGGACCACGTCTCGTGAACGGTGAATGCCTGGCCGAGGAAAGGGGCCAGCGCGATGCCGGGCGGCGGCGCCGCGAGCGGCTGGTGCGGCGACGTGTGGATGCAGAAGCGGGTCACTCCGAGGGCGAGCTGCAGGTCAGCGACGTGCTTGAGGCTCCTCGGCGATGATGTCCAGGGCTTGCCGAACGATGAGAAGGCTTCGCTGCCGGTCCACGACTTGCCGTACACGTGCGCGACGGACGAGGCCCCCTTGAGGTCGGCGACGTAGGTCGGCTTCGGGCCATCGGCAGGCTCGAAGGTCCACATCGCACCCATCGGCACGTCGGCGTGCGAGCGCATGGCGAGGTCGTCGCCGAGCTGGGGCCGCCCGTCCTCGAGTGCCTCGGAGTAGTAGCTCATCCCACGCGCGTGAGCGGCCGCGGCCAGCGTGCCGTAGTACTCGGCGGCAAGCAGCTCCGAGAGCGTCCGCCGGTAGTCGTAGAGGAACCGGTCGGACTCGGAGGGGCCGCCGATGAGGAAGCCTGCCAGAGCCGGAAGGCGGGGGAGCGGATCGTATCCGCGTCGGGAACGGAAGTGCTCGAGGATGCGATCCGTCCAGTTCTGAGCACCGGACTCGATGCTGTCGCTGAGCAGCGCCGCGAAGCGGAGCCCGGAGTCCGCGGACGCGTCAGCGCGGAACCGGCGGAGGTGCACGTCGAGGTATGCCGCGACACGTCCGCCGTCGAGCTTGTCGATCTCGAGTCCCGTCGAGTCGGCCGGCGCGGGCCCGTTCGTGTGCCCGGTGAGCGATGCGCCCATGCGCAGGATCCGCCATCGTCCCGGCGGGGCATCCCACCGCAGCACGCCGTCGACAGTGAAGGGCGTGACGTCGATCACCGTGCCGGCGTCGACGGATCCGGCATCCGCACCAGGGTCCGTGTCGACCTCGAAGTAGTCGGCCACGACGCCGAAACCCGCCTTGGTCTCCGCCGCATGCACGCGGGCACCGGCGCGAAGCGCAAACTCGGAGATGACGAACGCGTCGGAACGCCGCAGGACCGGTGGCAGACGCACACCGGCTGCGAGGGTCGGGAGGGCATCCGCGGCGCTGCCGCCGGAGACGACGAGCCGGAACCGGGTCGCCGTGACGGGGAGGAAGGTCGCCGAGCGGACCGGAACGTTCGTCGGTCCGAGAGCGACCACGTCGGCGTAGGCGACACCGTCGTCGCTCGCCTGCAGAACGGCGGTGGGCGCAGGTGCCGCCCCGAATCCTCGAGGTCCCGGCAGTCCGACGACGACCGAGCTGATCGTCACCGGCTCGGCGAAAGACTGCTCGATCCACGCTGTCGACCAGGCATCCGGGTCGCGGGGCAGGGTGAGGCTCCGATCGAACGAATCGTCGACCAGGCTCGACCAGTCCTCGACGGGCGCCGACGCCAAGACGTCGTCCGGGCGGAGCACGTCGTGCGCCGGATCGTGGGGGAACGCCAGGACGACCCAGTCCGTGGCGAACCGCGTCGGGTCTGAGGCTGCCCAGCGTGGGCAGTCCTGGTACAGGCCCGGCACGGACGGCAGCGGCGGCACTGAGATCTCCAGATGCCGGCCCCCATCGACCACGGCCTCCGACCAGACGACCTTCTTCATCGCATCGACGGGCTGAACCCACGGTCCGCCCGCGGCACTCCACCCCGAGGAGGTCGCGACAGCGAGCTCCAGGTCGAGCTCCGCCGCAGTGCGCACGGCGGTGTCCACCGCCTCGTCCCACGCGACCGATCCCGGCCGCACCACCTCCGGAACGACGAGGGGGACCCCCATGCCTCCGTCGAACAGCTGCACCCCGCGGATCCCGGCATCCGAGAGCCAGGTGAGATCGCGGACGATCCCCGCTGGGTCGATGTTGCCGTCCATCCAATGCCACCACGCCCGCGGCCGGGCCTCGTCGGGCGGCGAAACGAACGCCTCCCAGAGCGGGTCACCGCTGTCGGTGCGCAAGCCGCCGGTGTCGTCATTGATGCTCACACCGATGCATCCTGTCACTCGCACCCGGAGACGGCGGCACCGTCGCGGTGCACCGGGACTTATACCGGATATCGCTACTACTAATGTGTCTTTTCGACGCAAGCGTGTGATAGTGGACCGAGGCGCACATACAGGCAGACAGAGCGCCTTGACGACGAGGTCAGAGAGCAGATGACGTGACGATCGACGAGAACAGTACTCGCACCCTCACCGTGCCCCCTCGGGCCCGGCGCACGCCGCCCCCCGCCAGTCGGCGCAAGTCACTGATCACCTACGGGCACTGGTGGTGGGCGCTGCCCGCGATCGTCCTCGTGATCGGCGTGCACTACCTCGCGACGCTCACGGGCGGTTTCTTCGCCTTCACCAACTGGACAGGTCTCGGTGACTGGGAATTCATCGGCCTGGACAACTTCGTTCGCATCTTCAACGATCCCCAGCTGCTCGGCGCCGTCTGGAACACTCTCTTCCTCGCGTTCGGATCCGTGATCCTCACGAACGTGTTCGGCCTGCTGTTCGCACTCGCGATCAACCGGATGCTCAAGACGCGCTACATCCTGCGCACCCTGATCTTCATGCCCGTCGTGCTCAGCCCGCTGGCGGTCGCCTACGTGTGGAAGTTCATCTTCCAGTTCAACGGTCCGCTGAACGGCTTCCTCGCTCTCATCGGTCTGGAGGACCTTCAGAAGGTCTGGCTCGCGGATCCGACATGGTCGATCTGGGCGATCCTGATCACGGTGGTCTGGCAGCAGACCGGGTTCGTGATGGTCATCTACCTCGCCGGCCTCGCCTCGGTGCCGGTCGAAGTCGAAGAGGCCGCCGCGCTGGACGGCGCCGGGATCTGGGGTCGCTTCTGGAACGTGACCGTCCCCGCCATCCGTCCCTCGATCGCGATCGCGACGACCCTCGGCATCATCCAGGGTCTGCGCATCTTCGACCAGATCCTCGCGCTCACCGGCGGCGGTCCTGCCGGGGCGACCGAGACGCTCGCGACCGAGGTCTACAAGCAGGCGTTCTCGCTCGGTCAGTTCGGGTTCGGCTCGGCGCTGGCGCTCGTGCTGACCATCATCATCCTCGCGTTCGCGATCCTGCAGCAGTACGTCACCCGCGACCGCGACGCCGCCGGAAGGGTCTGAGTCATGTTCCGCTATACCAAAGCCACCGCAGTCCGCGAAGTGATCGTCTGGATCATCACCCTCGCGATGCTGCTGCCCTTCTACATCCTCATCGTCACCTCGCTGAAGACCGACGAGGAGACGCTGACCACCAGCGCCGTCGCCCCGCCAAGTTCGTTGGACTTCAGCGCGTTCGTCGAGGTGCTGACCACAACGGGTCGTAACAGCATCCCGATGAGCATCCTCAACAGCCTGATCATCACAGCCGGCTCGATCTTCGGCCTCGTCCTGCTGGGCTCGGTCGCGGCGTACGTGATCGCCCGCCGCACGCGCCGGTGGACCACCTGGACCTTCTACCTGGTGCTGATCGCGATCATCCTGCCCGCGCAGCTGGGCACCGTACCGCTCTACATCGGCGCCCGCTCGGTGGGCCTGACCGGAAACGCGATCGGCATGATCCTGCTGTGGATCGGCATCCTGCTGCCGCTGTCGGTATTCCTCTACGCGAGCTTCTTCCGCGGTCTGTCGACCGAGTACGAGGAGGCCGCCGTCATCGACGGAGCCACCCCCACTCAGGCCTTCTTCCGCGTCGTGCTGCCGCTGATGGCGCCCGCGACCGGAACCGTCGCGATCCTCGCCGGCCTCATCGTGTGGAATGACTTCTTCAACTCGCTGATCTTCCTCGGCGGCTCGACCACCCAGACGCTCCCGGTCGCGATGTACACGTACGTCGGAGGCCTGGTCTCGGCCTGGAACAAGATCTTCGCGGTCGTGATCATCTCGATGATCCCGATCCTGGCGTTCTACATGTTCGCGCAGAAGCGCTTCATCCAGGGCTTCGCCGGTGGTCTCAAAGGCTGATCGGGGCGTCCGCGACGCCGATCGGCTCGACGTAGCGGTCGCCCGCGGCGACAGTCGACTGAACATCGCGGGCCGCCTCGAGGAAGATGGATCGCATCCAGGCATGCTCGGGATCCCGGTCGTGAACAGGATGCCACCACAGCGCGTTCGCGGTGGGCGTCGCATCGAACGGCGGTTCCAGAATGCGGATGCCGCCCAGGCGGGCGACCTCGGGTGCGAGCGCGGCCTGGATCAGTCCCAGGCGGTTGGTGCCCACCACGAAATGGCCGAGCGCCAGGAAGCTCTCGACGACGGCATCGACGACGGGTTCGAGGCCGAGCAGCTGCAGCTGACGGCCTGCGGAGGTGAAGGCCGAGCGCGAGCGGTAGGTGAACACCCATGGGCACTGGCCCAGGATCTGCATGCTCAGTCCATCGGCGACCAGCTCGTTGGCCTCGTCGGCGACGACGACCCAACGGTCGCGCCAGAGGTCTTCATATGGCAGATCGGTGAGGTAGCCGTGCGGGATGACCATGGCGTCGACGGAGCGCAGGCTGTTCGCTGCGTCATCGACGATGGGCGTGTTGTGCAGCATGAAGCGGAACCGCACTCCGGGTGCGGTGCGCGCCGCCACGCGCGAGACCGCCGCGCCGATCGTGGCGAACCCGTAATCGGATCCGTATACGGAGAATTCACGCGTCGACTCGTGCGGCGTCCACGTCGCCTGGCTCTCGAAGACCCGTCGAGCGGCGTCCAGCGCGATCGTCGTGTGCTCAGTGAGGCGAAGAGCGAGCGGCGTGAGCTCGTACGCGTTGCCACGACGGGCCAGGATCGGGTCGTTGAAGTGATTGCGCAGGCGTGCCAGCGAAGCGCTCAGCGCCGGCTGGCTCAGGTGAAGACGTTCGGCGGCGCGCGTCACGCTGCGCTCGGTGAGCAGTGCGTCCAGCGCGACCAGCAGGTTCAGGTCGAGACGGGACAGAAGCGGGTGATCGGCCACGGCGGTGTGATCCTTCGTCCTACGTCGGTTACCGGCTCATCCTATCGACAACGTCTATTCGCTAACCAGGCATCATCGGCGCGAGCGATGAACACTCGCCGCAACGGGTCGGCCCGTCCATGACCGACAACCGCTCGGCTTTCGAGCACTTCTGCGATCTCTTCTACGCCCAGAAGCGGGTGGCGGATGCGTTCGCCTTCCTCGTCGCGGACGACTACCGACAGCACAATCCCAACATCCACGATGGTCCCGCACCCGCCATCGAGATGCTGACCCCCAAGTTCGACGGGTCGCCTGACGCGCGCTTCGAGATCCAGCGGATCATCGTCGACGGCGACCTCGCGATGGTGCATGTCAAAGCTTCCCGTCCCGGCGCACCCGACGCCGCGGTCGCGGACATCTACCGATTCGAGAACGGCCGGATCGTCGAGCACTGGGACGTGCTTCAGCAGGTTCCCGTGCATGCCGTTCACGACCATCCGATGTTCTGATCACCGAAGGACGAACCATGTACCAGCTCTCACCCAACATCGAACTCCTCTTCACCGAGGCGGGCGACTATCACGATCGTGTGCGCGCGGCCGCGGCATCCGGCTTCACCGCCGTCGAGATGTGGGGACCCACCGGCGTGGACGCTCCGTCGACGCCGAAGGACCTGCCCGCCCTGAAGGCTGCGCTGGAGGAGACCGGCACGGAGTTGACCGCTCAGCTGTCGGAGCCGCGGACGCAGTTCATGATCCCGCCTTGGGACCACTCGGAGTTCTTCCGCAAGCTCGATGAGGGTGTCGAGATCGCGCACTTCCTCGGCACACCCCGCATCGTCGTGGGAAGCGGCACGGGGTTCGGCGGGTGGAAGCGCCAGGTGCAGCTCGACAAGCTCGTCGAGATCTACCAGAAGGCCATCGCTCAGATCGACGGCTCGGGCATCACCCTCGTGCTGGAGCCGGTGAATGTGCGGGTCGACCACCCCGGTTCGCTGCTGGATCGCACCGCCGAAGGCGTCTACGTCGCCCGCGGTGTCGACTCGCCGTTCTTCGGCGTGCTTTACGACATCTACCACTCGGCGGTCGAGGGCGAGGACATCGAGGCGGAGCTCGCGAACGCCGGCTCGATCATCAAGTACGTGCAGCTGGCGGACGCCCCCGGTCGCGGCGAGCCCGGCACCGGGGACCTCGACTGGCCGGCCACCCTCGCGGTGCTGCGCGCCTCGGGCTACGACGGCCCGATCGGCCTCGAGTACTACCCGCAGGTCGCGTCCGAGGAGTCGGTGCGCTACATCCGCGACGTGGCGGCACGGGCATGACAGGCCGCTACCCGGGGGCCGTCGATGTCGCGATCGTCGGCAGCGGGCCGGCCGGCGCCGCCTACGCCCGCATCCTGAGCGAGCGGGCACCCGACGCGACGATCGCCCTGTTCGAGGTCGGCCCGACCGTCTCGGACCCGCCCGGTGCGCACGTGAAGAACATCGCCGATCCGGCCGAGCGCTCCAAAGCGCAGACGCGCTCGGAGGGTCCGCACGCTCAGGAGAGCACCGATCGCACGGGCGGCATCGTCAAGACCACGCAGCGACGCGCCCGGCCGGGCACGTTCCTGCTCGAGAGCGGCTACCAGGTCGAGGGCGAAGACGGGCTGCCGGTAGCGGCCATGTCGAGCAACGTCGGAGGCATGGCCGCACACTGGACCGGTGCGTGCCCACGGCCGAACGACAGCGAGCGAATCGCGGTCCTGGACGCCGACGGCAGCTTCGACGAGCTGCTCTCGGAGGCGGAGCGGCTTCTGGGCGTGACGACCGACGCGTTCGACAGTTCACCCTACGGGGATCTGGTGCGCGAGCGGCTGGCCGCGGCCGAGGATGCCGGACGCATCGCGGCGACGCGCGTACAGCGGATGCCGCTCGCCGTACACCGTCGAGACGACGGCAATCTCGTCTGGTCGGGGTCGGACGTCGTGTTCGGCGACGTCACCCGCGCCAACCCGCGATTCACGCTCTTCGACGAGTCCCTCGTCACCCGCGTGCTGGTCGAGGACGGCCGCGCCGCGGGCGTTCTCGTCACCGACCGGCGCACGGGCGAGAGCGCAGAAGTCCGCGCGAGATTCGTGGTGGTTGCCGCCGACGCGCTGCGCACGCCGCAGCTGCTGTGGGCGTCCGGCATCCGTCCCGACGCCCTCGGCCGCTATCTCAACGACCAGGCGCAGATCGTGTTCGCGGTCCGTATCCGCGATCTGCCCGCGACGGACGCCGGTGACGGCAGCGCCGCCACCGGGCTGAGCGAGTACAGCGGGGTGACGTGGGTGCCCTTCACCGATGACATGCCCTTCCATGGGCAGGTGATGCAACTCGACGCCTCACCGGTGAAGCTCGCGGACGACGACCCGGCCGCGCCCGGCTCCATCGTGGGCCTCGGCCTGTTCTGCGCGAAGGACCTGCAGGCCTCGGACCGCGTCGAGTTCTCCGACTCCGACGTGGACGGATACGGGATGCCGGCGATGACGGTGCATTTCCGGCTCACGCCGCGCGACCTCGAGGTGATCGCCCGCGGCAAGGGGGAGATCGTCCGCCTCGGCAAGGCGGTCGGCGAGCCCCTCGACGACCGCCCCTTCATGATGCCACTCGGTGCCTCGCTGCATTATCAGGGGACGACCCGCCTGGGTGCCGCCGACGATGGCTTCAGCGTCTGCTCGCCTCAAGGCGAAGTATGGGATGTGCCGGGGCTGTTCGTCGCCGGCAACGGCGTCATCCCTACG
>NZ_DASUNI010000301.1:0-14707 GCF_036277215.1 Microbacterium sp.
CGCCGTCCGCGGGTCGTGGCCGGACTTCATCATCGGCGAGACTCTGGGGCTGGCCGCCGCGCGCGCCCTGCGCTGGCCCGGCGTGCGCATCTCGGCGGCGCGGCTACCCCGAGCGGCAGCCGCGGCGCTGGGTGTCTCCCACAGCCTCAGCGAGATTCTGGACACCAGTGCGAGCGTGACGCTCCCGACCCCGCCCGGAGCCGACGACGATGCCGCGATCCTGTTCACCTCCGGATCCACCGGGCCGGCCAAGGGCGTGGCCTACACGCACGGACAGCTCGCCGCGCTCCGCGATGTGCTGGCCGCGCACTTCGACGTGACCCGAGACACCGGGCTCGTCACCGGATTCGCACCGTTCGCCCTGCTCGGTCCGGCACTCGGCACCCGCTCGGTGACGCCCGACATGGACGTGTCGTCGCCGCGGACGCTCACCGCGACCGCGGTGGCCGCCGCGGTGCGCGAATCGGACGCACGCATCGTGTTCCTCTCCCCCGCCGCGATCCTCAACGTCGTCGCCACCGCCGATGCGCTCACCCCCGACGACCGCGCCGCGCTCGCTCGAGTGCGCACATTCCTGTCCACCGGCGCCCCGATCAGCGCGCGCCTGCTCGAGTCGGCTGCGCAGCTCATGCCGAATGCCACACCGCACACCCCGTACGGGATGACCGAGTGCCTGCTGGTGACGGACGTGACGCTCGACGGTGTCCACGACGCCGCTGACGAACCCGATGCGGGCGTGTGCGTCGGGTTGCCGATCGGCTCCAACCGCGTGCTCGTGAGCGCGCTCGACGCCGAAGGCCGCGCGACCGGCGCACCGAGCGCGGAGCCTGGAGTCCTCGGCGAGATCGTCGTGTCGGCGCCCCACCTCAAGGACCACTACGACCGACTGTGGCTGACCGACCGGGAGGCCGTGCGGGACACGCAGGGCATCGCCGCCGCCGACGGCTCCGCATCGCGGACACGGTGGCACCGCACCGGAGATGTCGGTCATCTGGACGTACTCGGACGCCTGTGGATCGAAGGGCGGATGCCGCACCTCATCGTCGCCGCCGATGGACCGATCGCCCCGGTCGGCCCGGAGCAGCAGGTCGAGCGCATCGCTGCGGTGCGCCGAGCCGCCGTCGTCGGAATCGGCCCCCACGGACTGCGTCAAGCCGTGGCCGTCGTCGAAACGCTGCCGCCGACCGCGCGCGCCGACCTTGCGGATCCGCGACTTGCCCGGGCTGTGCGGAAGAGCACGAGCATCCCGCTCGTTGCCGTGCTCGCCGTGCCGCGGCTGCCAACCGACATCCGCCACAATTCGAAGATCGACCGGTCGCGGCTGTCCAGGTGGGCCGAGCGCATCCTCGACGGCCGGAAGCCCGTCGCGCCGTGATCGTACTCGTCACCGGGGCGTCCGGATTCCTCGGCCGTGCCGTCGCAGCTGAGCTCGTCTCTGCCGGCCACGAGGTGCGCACCCTGCAACGGCGGCCCTCGGCAGTCGCGGGGGCGACCGACATCCTGGGGTCGATCACGGATCCGCCGTCCATCGAGCGGGCGATCGAGGGCGCGGAAGGCGTCGTGCACCTGGCCGCCAAGGTCTCCCTCACCGGCGCGCCCGATGAATTCCGCCGGGTCAACGTCGACGGAACCCGATCGGTGCTCGGCGCGGCCGAGCGCGCCGGCGTCACCCGGTTCGTGCAGGTCTCGTCGCCCTCGGTCGCGTACGCCGGGTCCGCGCTCGCGGGCGTCGGCGCCGAGCCGGCTGACCCGTTACGCGCCCGCGGAGACTATGCCCGCACCAAGGCCGAGGCCGAGCTCGTCGCCCTCGCGCGGGATTCGGCCGCGATGCCCGTCGTGGCGGTCCGTCCGCACCTCGTCTGGGGGCCGGGCGACACGCAGTTGGTCGCCCGCATCGTGGAGCGCGCGCGGCGCGGCCGGCTGCCGCTGCTCAACGGCGGGACGGCTCTGATCGACTCGACCTACGTCGACAACGCCGCAACCGGGATCGCGGCGGCGCTCGCCCGCGCTCCGGAGGCCCACGGCAGGGCGTACGTGCTCACCAACGGCGAGCCCCGGCCGGTCGGCGACCTGCTCGCAGGCATCTGCCTCGCAGCGGGCGTACCACCGCCGCGCCGCAGCATCCCAGCCTGGCTCGGTCGCACGGCCGGGTCCGCGATCGAAAGGGTGTGGGCGATCAAGCCGGGAACGGACGAGCCGCCGATGACCCGCTTCCTCGCGGAACAGCTGTCGACGGCGCACTGGTTCGACCAGCGCGACACCCGCCGCGCCCTCGCCTGGTCGCCTACGGTGTCGATCGATGAGGGGCTCTGCCGCCTCGCAGCCGGCTACGCAGGCTGAAGAGCCTTATCCCCGTCGCAGGTCACGGGACGTGACCGGTGCCGGCTCCCGGCATCCGCGTTGCGTCATTCCAGCCATTCGGTGATGAAGCGATCGCTGGCGTGGATGTGCGTCGCGGTGTACGTGCCGTCGTCGAGCACCTCGAACCGGTGCGCGATCAGCTGCGGCACGACCAGAACCTGCCCGCCGACGCCGACCAGCTGTTCGTCGCCGACCGTGAACAGGGCACGGCCCGCGTGGATGAGGAACGTCTCGGTGTACGGATGCCGGTGCAGTCTCGGTCCGGATCCGGGCCGCGAGTTGTGCTCTCGGATGATGCTCACCTGGGAGCCGTGCAGATAGCCCTCGAAGTTCTCGTCAGGGGCGACGTCGATTGCTGCGATCGTCATCGGCGTGCGGCTCCCTACGATTCGGTGAAGGTGCCGGTGAGGGTGGCGGTTGCCAGTACGTGACCATCGATCAGCCGCAGGAACGACGCCAGTCCGGTTCTGGGCGGCGCGGTCGGGGCGGATCGATCGAGCGCGTACAGCGTGAAGACGTAGTCGTGCGTGCCGGCCGGGGGAAACGGGCCGGCGTAGGCCTCCAACTCCCGACCCACCCGGATGCCGCCGTCTTCAGCGATCTCCCCGTCCACCGGAGGAATCCCATCGACGAGCCAGTGCACGTACCCGCGCGCCACCGGATGAGTGTCCACAAGTGAGAGAGCAAGCGAACCCGCATCGGCCGGAACTGCGCTGCACGCCAGCTGCGGCACCCGATTGTCGAACCTCTTCCCGTGACGTGCTGCCAGCGCCCCGCCATCCTGGAAGTCCGTTGATGTCAAGCGCAACGTCGTGCTCCCTTCGCGATGTGTGAGGCGGCAGCGGGCCCGACCTGCCGCGCCATCCACTCTCCTGCCGCGCCACGGTCCTCGCAATACACCCGGGGACAAGCCTTTCCGGCACGATCCGCACCCAACCCGCCCTGGCTGGGTGGACCGCACAGTGGCAGGATTCCGACATCGGCGCGAAAGGAGATCATCCGTGGATTACGAGGGCGCAAAGCAGAACTTCATCTGGAATCTCAGCCGTCCGGAACCGGAAGCGTCTGAGGTCTACACCGACGATGCGGTCGTGGAGTTTCCGCAGTCGGGTGAGCGGTTCGTCGGCAAGGAGAATTTCATTCCGTGGAGATCGGCGTATCCGCTGGAGACGTATTTCGAGCTGCTCTCGGTGCGTGGAGAAGGCGACACCTGGATCATCGAGGGGCGTGCCGGCTACGAAGGCACCGAGTCGATGCCGTTCGTCGACATCCACCATTACCGAGGCGACAAGATCGATCGCGAGAGCATCTACATGGGCGGTGCTTTTCCACCGGCGGACGACCGGGTCCCTTATGCAGACCGCTCGCCGGCCGAACCCACACCGGGGCTTCCGTTCAAGATCCGGGGCGGCGGATAGGGCGGTGTATTGTCTGCCGCTCGGCGACGTCGACATCCGACACCGGGATGCCGATGACTTCGAGTGAATAGTCCATCAGTTGTAGTCCTCTCCACGGGAAGTTCCGGCAGGGGCGTTCTCCGGACGGTATGACAACACGACGGTGCTCGAGTTTTTCCACGTGCGCGCGCCGAGAAGTGTCAGGTCGATCTGCGGGAGTCCCGCGAATGCGCGATGGTCTCCGCCCACGACTTTCGGGCCGATGAGCAGATGGAGCTCATCGACGAGTCCATCGGCGAGGAGGTCGGTCCACAGGGTGCGGCTGCCGAAGACGAGGATGTCGTCTTTCTCCGTCTCGCGCAGCTTCGCCAGGTGATCATGCGATTTCGCGCGAGACACGATCTCGGTGCGGTCGATCCATATCGGTATGTCGTCGCGAGTGAGGCTGTCCGACACCACCGTGATGCCGAGGTCGCTTGCGTACCGCGAGGCGATGTAGCGGTCTTCGGGGATAGCGTCGGGGTTGTCGACCTGGTTCGGCCAGTACTGCACCATCCCCCGATAGGTCGTCGCTCCGAAGAGCAGGCGGCCGGCCGAACGCACTCGATCGGCGTTGTGCTCGGCGAAGGCGAGATCCATCGGCATCTGCGACACGTCACCTCCGGCGCCTTCGGTGTAACCGTCGATGCTCACCATGCTGCTGACGATGATCTTCGCCATGGAGTCCGCCTGTTCGTCGAAACCGCCCGGTACTCGCCCGTGGGCCCCAGCCTGCAACGCATCCGACGGGTCGATCAAGCCCTGAACCGGGAAACGCGGTTCCGCCGCCCGTGGGCGCGAATGTCGATCATCGCGCCGGCGAACAACGTCGCTCGCGAACGATGCCTACAGCGAGGGCGACGTCACCGGTTTGTGTATTGGTCGCGCACATTGCGAGGAATGCGACCCCGGGCGGATATCTCGATTCCATTCTCGGCAGCCCAAGCGCGCACCGCCGCTGCGTCTTCGTCGCTCTGCGCCTTGGAACGCCGGTTCCCTCCTCGGCTGGTCGAGTGCGCTGCGCCGATGAACGGAGACAGTGCCGCCTCCAGCGCGTCACGATTCTTCGGCGCGAGGTCGATTTCGTACGTCACTCCCCCATACGTGAATGTCACCGTCTCGGCACTTTCGGAACCGTCGATGTCATCGACGACGCTGACGACAGTTTTTGTAGCCATTCTTGCCTCCCTTGGCGTGGCGAATGGAGCGTTCCTCGGGAACCCGCCTTCGGGGGCGGGTTGGAACGACTCCAACGGGCGCGGATTCGGGTCCGCGCCAAGTCAGACACTAATACGCTTTGGCCGCGTTACACATGAATTGCACGAGGAAAATCCCGCATCGCGCGTCACCATTGCCGGAGTGCGGTGCCGGAACGGCTTTTGCTCCTCCTCCGGCCCGCATAAGCCCGCCGGGGCTAGCGTCGGAATGTGCCCCAGAACGAGCAGCCTTCCACCCCGTCGACGGACGCCGAGCGATGGCTCGTGGTGAACGGCCGCCGGTGGCGGCGTACCGATCCCTCGTTGCCGGATGACGTCGTCGAGCGGCTGAAGTCGCACCTCGGTCGCGGTAGGTCGGGAGTGCGAGCAGCGAAGCGAAGCGACGACGCGGAGGCCGTCGCCGCTGCCCGGCGGCTGGTCGGCATCGCCAAACACGGGCTGGGCGAGCGCGGCCCGTACTGGTGGGATTCGCCCCAGTCGGACCGCCTCGAACGAGCGCACGACGCACTTCGACAGCTCGACGCTCTGGACGGCGACCCGACGCCTCCGAGTGCTTGACTTTCTGCTGCGGCATGGCGCGGGATCGCTTTTGTTCGCCGGCCTGGTCCTCGGACTGCTGCTGTTCAGCTTGTCGCTCGGAATCGTTGCATCCGTATCGTCGTGGTGGCGTCTAAACCGAGTCCGGTGACGGCGCCGTTGCCGGTCCGAACCAACGCGTCAGCGCATCGGCGAGCGGTTCGTCGGCTCCGTTCTCGACCCAGGCGACGTGACCGTCGGGTCGGATGAGCACCGCCGTCGGCGACGGTACTTCGCCAAGCGCCGGCACGTCCCAGGCGCCGGCGAATGCCGCGTCCACCATGCGCACCCGGTCCGCCCATGGCGAGATGTCGATCCGCTGCGGAGTGGCGAAGTTGATCAGCAGCGGTTGAGCCTCGTGGAGCAGCTGGTAGACCCGTGTGGGACCTGCTTCGGAGTCCAGGTCGAGGTCCGGCATCCGTCGTCCGATCAGGGGGTGCCCTCCTCCGAGGTCATACGCGATGTCCAGTCCGTGGATTCGCGCGGCAAGCCTCGTGCGAGCAGCGGGCGTCATCAGGATGTCGTCGATGGCGTCGCTCAGCGCGGCGGTGCGCGGGTCGGCCCGCTGCAGGACCGTCTGAGCCATCGACAGCTGCAGCGCCCGCGCGCCAGCAGGGTGACGCTCGGCGTGGTAGGTGTCCAGCAGCGCGGGCGGCGAGATGTCCTTCACCGCCTGAGCGAGCTTCCACCCCAGATTGACGGCATCCTGGATCGCCAATCCGATCCCCTGCCCGCCGGCGGGATAGTGGATGTGCGCGGCGTCGCCGGCGAGGAGGATTCGCCCGCTGCGGTACGCGGCGGCCTGCCGGGTGGCATCGGTGAACCGCGAGATCCACGTCGGGCTGTGGATGCCGAAGTCGGTTCCGAAGACCGAGGTGAGTGCGCTGCTGAGATCAGCGAGAGTCGGTTCCTCCGACCCCCCGATCTGCCGTTCCGTCGTGACCACCCGGTACATCCGTCCGCCGGGCATCGGATGCAGCCCATGCACACCGGTCTCGTCCTGGCGCATGCCCGATGGCGGATCCTGCGTGACTTCGACCTCGGCGATCAGGTTGCTGCGCGTCGCATCCCATCCCGGAAAATCGATCCCGGCCGCCTTGCGGACCACACTGCGACCTCCGTCCGCGCCGACGAGATACTTCGCCCGCATGGTCCGACCGTCCGCCGACTCGGCGTCGACGCCCTCCGCATCCTGGACGACGCCGGTCACGTCTCGGCCGCGCTCGACCTGGACGCCGAGCGCTTCGATCCAGTTCCGGAGGATCGGCTCGATCCGGTTCTGCCACAGAGCCAGGCCGTACGGATGCCGCGTCGGAAAGTCGCTGATGTCCAGCGTGGTCGAACCGAATCTGGCGGTCTGCGTGATCTGCCCTTCGGCGAGGAAGCGGTCGGCGATCCCGCGGGAGTCCAGAATCTCGATCGTGCGCGCGTGGAAACCACCCGCGCGGGAACCCACGAGATCTGCTGTGGAGCGGCGCTCCACGACGGTCACCTCCACGTCCGCCAGTGCCAGTTCGCCGGCCACCATCATGCCTGCCGGCCCGCCGCCGACGACGATCACGTCAGTCATGGCCGTCATCCGCGCCGAGCGGCGCCGTCCGGCCACGCCGCGATGCAGACCCGGTTGCCCGCGGCATCCGACAGGATCCAGGATGCCGGTGCTTCGTCGTCGACGATGACTCGACCGCCCGCACCGAGCGCCGCCGAAACGCGGGCCTCGGCCTGTTCGCGCGGCACCGACACGTCGATGTGCATGGCATGCCCCAGATCCTTCTCGTCGCTGAGGCCCTGCATCCAGACGGTCGAGCCGTGCCCCAACGGGTCGATGGCGTTGTCGTCCGAGGCGGGCGCGTAGCCGAGGACCGCCCGCCAGAATCCGACGTCGCTCTGGTCTGGTTTGGCTGCGACGGCAAGCTGGACCTCAGATGCCGCCGCCCGAGTCGGTGTCGCACCGCAGGCCCGGGCGACTGCGGAGATCTGCTGCGCGAGACGGACGTGGAGCGCCTCGAGCTGCCACATGTCACGCGTCAATCGGATGCCGAGTCGGCGCGCGGTCATGGTGAGCACCACGCCCGCATCGGTCGCATCGGGAAGGGCGATCACCCGCTCCGCCAGCTCCGCGGCATCGGCCAGCGACCGTGTCTCGAAGACCGCTGTCGCGCCACCGTGCAGCACGACCCAATCCTCCAGACCGCTGGAGGAGAGGAAATCCCGCCAGCCCTGTTCGCTCATGCGTCCGTCGCCTCGAGAGATGTCTGCTCGCCAGGGGCGGCGCCGTCGGGCCAGGCGGCGACGCACACCCGATTGCCCGCCCGATCGGCCAGGATCCACGCCGCCGGGGCCTCGTCGCCCACGACCACTCGGCCACCGGCCGCCACGGCCGCGTCCACACGCGCTTGTGCGTGCTCCCGCGCGACCGATACGTCGACATGCATTGCGTGCCGGATTCTGGAGCCATCGAGCGGTTGCATCCAGACGGTGGAGCTCTGCCCCAGCGGGTGGACGGCATTGTCTTCGGCCAACGGCTCGTACCCCAGCACCGCTCGCCAGAATCCGACGTTCACGTCGTCCGGCTCAGCGGCAACCGCCACCTGCACCTCGTGCACGGCGGACCGATCCGCGACGGCACCGCGCGCTCGCGCGATGGCTGAGATCTGCCGGGCCAGGTCGACGTGCCGCGCTTCGATCCGGAAGACGCCGCGCGTCAGCCGCACCGACAGCCGGTCGCCGCTGATCGTCAGGATCACGTCCGTCGGGTGGGCCTCCGGCAGCGCCGCCACCTCGCGCGCGAGACCGGCCGCCGCACGCGACGAACCGACCGCGAAGACCGCGGCCGCACCGCCGTGGGTGACGACCCAATCCTCGAGGCCGTCGGAGGCGAGGAACGCCCGCCAGCCCTGCTCGCTCATGCCAGCACGATACGCCCGAGCGCCGACGCGATCACACCACCGCCCGCGGGACGGTGCAAGGGTATTGCCGGGCGAGGGGAGGATCCTCAGGCCGTGGCACGCTCCCGGTCATGCCTCGCGCCCGGCGCAGACGTCTCGACCCGTGCGCTGGACGTGTCATCGCTGGATTCGGTGGCGGCGCTCCTGGTCGGCGCGTTGCGCAGTCGCGCCGGCCGACCAGGGCTGAGCCGATGGCTCGGCGCCCGACGGCGCTAGCGGTTCTTGACCCTGGTGACGGCGTCGGTGTTCGCAGCGCGATCGTTCGCGGCCTTCTTGTCGGCCTTCGCGGTGCGCTTCTCTTTGAGGGTCTTGGCCGGCGCTGTCTTGCCGCCCTCTTTGCGTGTGGACTTCTCACCCATGGTCGTGCTCCTCTGAGAGCCACGGTGACCCTGTGTGGCTGACGTTACACGTCGCCGACACGCGCAGCGTGCGGCGAGAGGAGACAAGGATCCCGAACAGGTGTGGGATGTCGGCAAGCCGTGCCACGATTCACGCATGACGCGCTATGCCATCGATGCGGTAATCGCCCTTCGCCTCATCCGTGACGGATCGGACGCCGATCGCCGCCACCAGCTCGTCGCCCCGTCGCTCCTGCGGTCGCAGGCACTGTCTCTGCTGTACCGGGACGTGCGTGCGGGCGAGCTCACCGAAACGGCCGGCCGCCGGCAGCTCGAGGCGGTGGCGACGATGAAGGTCCGATTGCTCGGAGACCGAGTCTCGCGAGCCACCGCTTGGAAGATCGCCGCCGAACTCGGCTGGGACGACGTCGGTGCTTCCGAATATCTCGCCGTGGCATCCCTGCAAGCCGACGCCCTCGTCACCGACGACGATGCCCTCGCCTCGTCCGCAGCGGGTATCGTCCGCGTCGCCCCCTATCAGGAGCTTGCACCATAGCCGACACGAGGCCGGCGATCGGAATCCTCGGTGCCGGCCGGCTCGGGAAGGTCCTCGCGCGGCTCGCCGCCGGGGCCGGATACCCGGTGTTCATCGCGGGATCCGGCGATCCGAGCCGAGTCTCGCTCGCGGTGGACGACCTCGCCGGGGCGGTGGAGCCCACCACCGCCGGAGATGCGGCAAGACGCGCCGAGATCGTCATCCTCGCCCTGCCGCTGGGCAGGTATCGAACGCTTCCCGCGGACGCCTTGGCCGGCAAACTCGTGATCGACGCCACGAACTACTGGTGGGAGGTCGACGGATTCCCCGCCGAATTCACCGATCCGCTGACCTCGAGCAGCGAGTTCGTGCGCGATCACCTGCCGAGGTCACGTGTCGTGAAGGCCTTCAACCACATGGGCTACGCCGACCTCGCAGACGAGGCGCGCCCGTCCGGTCACGCCGCGCGAAAGGCCATCGGAATCGCCGGAGACGACGTCGACGACCTGGCCATCGTCGCCCGCCTGGTCGACGATCTCGGCTTCGATCCGGTCGCCGTCGGGACACTCGCCGACGGGGTCAGATTGGAGCCCGGCACCGACCCGTTCGGCGCCGACGTCGGCGCGGCAGAGCTCAGGGCGATGGTGGACGGGTTCCCCCGCTCGCAGCGCGGCATCCGCAGGGCCGCCGCGCTGGCGGCGAAGACCGCTGCCCACCCCGCCGAGTGAGCGCCTCTAGACCAACGGCTGTTCCGGACCCTCGACCTGGGACTCGATCCAGATCGGCAGGTCTCTGGTGCCTCGCGCTCGCATCCGCAACTGGAAGTTGTGGGAGAGCGCCTGCAGGACGTCGTACGGCTCGACGTCGTGGACGATGAATTCGGTTGCGGGGATCACTCCGCCGTTTTCCGCGGCGATCTTGGGGAACACGTCGGCGGCTTCGGGAATCAGGTCCCGCTGCATCGCGACCACCCGGAGGTGGTGACCTCGCTCGCCGCCGCCGATCTCGAACCCGACGATCAGCCACTTCTCACTGTCCAACCCGGCGAGCTCCGCCAGGTCGGTCGACCGCCACTGATTGAGCTGCGCCGTGCCGTTCCAGTCCGGAAAGGTGACCTCGGCTGCACGCCAGACAAATCCCTCGTCCATATCCCGAGCGTAGCCATGCCTCCCTACGCCCGCGCGGTGCCCGCGATGTGGGTGTTGAACGGGAGGAATGGGGAGTGGAGGCGGTAGCGCTCCACTGCGACGCTCTGGAACCCCGCGGCGCGCACAGCCGTCTCGAGGTCGCGTTCGCACGAGCAGCCTTCGAAAGTCCAGGCCCACGGACGGCGGAGGATGCGCTGCGCGGTGCGCGTCGGTGTGCCGTCCTCGGCCACGACGTGCTCCAGGAATCGGAATGTCCCGCCCGGGCGCAGGATGCGCCGGACTTCCGCGAGCACGGCACCCGGATCCTGCACCGAGCAGAGCACCAGCGACGAGATCACGCATTCGACGCTGTCATCGGGCAGGCCGGTCGCTTCGGCCATGCGCTCGCGCAGGTCGAGCTGCACCCCTCGCCGGTGCGCGGCATCTTGCAACAGGGCGTGCATGTGGCGGTTCGGCTCGATGGCGACGAGAGTGCCGCCGACGGGCAGGTACCGGAGGTTGGCCCCGACACCGGGCCCGATCTCGACGACCTCGGGCGGAAGCTCCGCGAAGATCCGCTGCTTGCGCGGATGGAGGGTGTGCTCCATGTACGGGTCCATCACGCGGAAGAACGCCGCGTTGAAGCGACCTCGGAAAGCATGCTGTTCGAATCCGGTCTCGGGCGGGGTGAGGATCGTCGTCTCGCTCATGTCTGCTCCAGCGGCGTGTGGGTGGTCGATGACACCAGGATGGAGGCCTGCTCCCCGTATTTCAGGCGTGGAACTACCTCACTTCACTCCGCCGGGTCGCTCTCGCGGGAGGCGTACCACGCCGCAATCTGAGCCCGGGTGCTGAAGCCGAGGCGCAGCCGGATCCGCTCGACATGGCCCTCAGCGGACCGCTCGTCGATGCCGAGCCGCGCGGCGATTTCGCGGTTTGTGCGCCCTTCGCTGACCAGCGCCGCGACTTCGGTCTGCCGAGGCGTCAGCGCCCGTGGCGACCGCGGCAGGCTGCGCAGGCCGAGGAATCGGCGGATCGGTGCAACGACGGCATCCGCATCGCCGGCATACGGCAGGTGCGACCGCCCCGGCAGCACCACGAGGTGCGCTCCCGGGATGCCTTCGGCGAGCGACTCTGCCTGCGCGACGGGGGCCGCGCGGTCTTGTGCCCGATGCACCACGAGCGCCGGCGCGCGCACGCGCGCGAGCATATCCCTGACATCGAGCGTGTAGCTCAGCGCCAGCAGCGCCCGGGCGGTGGCCGCGGTCGAGCTGGCCCTCTGGTAGCGACCGAAGTCCTTCCGCGCCGACCCGGAAGCGTCGGGGGCGAAGATCTCGGTCAGCACGTCCGAGCCCAGGCCCCAGTGCGCCTCCACCAGCGCGAGGACGTGATCGCGCGCGCTGGGCGGCGAGATGTCAGCGCCGGACACCCAGCCGCCGTAGAGCACGAGTCGCCGAACGGTCTCGGGATGCGCCGCAGCCCACGCCACCGCGACGAGCGCACCCATCGAAGTGCCGACCACGTCGAAGTGCTCGCAACCGAGCGTCCCCGCGACCGCGGCAAGCTGCTCCAGTTCGAACTCCAGGGACGGCGCTCGATCGGATGCTGCCGACAACCCGCATCCGGCACGGTCGTAGCGCACGAGCCGGCAGCCTGTCGCGAGACTCTCGTAGAAGCTCCGCTCCTGCGGCTGGTCCCAGCTGAGCTGCAGATGACTGAGCCAGCCGCTCACGTACAGCACCGGGCGACCGTCTCCGACCGAGGAGTACGCGAGATCCGTACCATCGGTCGTGATCACGTGACCAATGCGCTGCCGCACGGGTCCATTATGGCGACGGGCGAGCCGCGTCGAGGCGGCTGAGGCGCAACCGCGCACGGGCCGCTGCGACCCGGGTGTGCGGTCAGCTCGCGCGCTCGCGCACGACTCGCGCGGTCGCCGCCGGATCGGGGCGGTGCATGACCGATTCGGGCACGATCACGAGTTCAGCGTGATCGATCGCTTCGACGAGCCGATCGGCCGCCGTCACGAGCACGGGAAAGGTCTGTTCCCCGCGCAGCACGGTCACCGGCTGCGGCACGGTCAGCATTTCGGGGGTCGGCGTGGAGACCTCCCGGGCCAGGAGCGTGTCGTAAACGGTCGACTGTCCGAGCGGCACGAGTCGCTCGAACTGATCGCTCGCCCGGATCTGATCGACCATCTCCTTGGGCAGGCCGACGCCTTCCAACTGGAACGTCACCACCGCTTGCGCGGCGTCGCCTTGATCGACCAGACCCTGCAGCCTCTCGGCGAGATCGTCCGCGGGCTCATCCACGCCGAAGCGGAACGGAGGCTCGGACAGGAACAGCGCTTCGATCGGCACGCCGCGCGACGCTGCGTAGAGCGCGAGGATGGATCCCGAGGAGTGACCCAGGACGGTGGCGTTCCCGCCGACCGCGTCGATCACGGCTGCGAGGTCGTCGACCTCGCGCTGCGGAGTCGATCCCCGCGCGTCGCCGCTGGAGCCCCGAGCTCGGCGATCCCACGTGACCGCTCGAAACCCCTCGTCGGCAAGGCCTGCCGCGAGTGCTGCCGCGTCGGATGCCGTCGAGAGAGCGCCTCCGATGATGACGACGACCGGTCCCTCCCCCACCTGCTCGTAAGCGATCGACGTGCCGTCTGCGGAATCCACGATGTTCATGCCGACACGAAACCACGGACGCGAGGGCTCCGACAAGACCGGTGAGGTCGCCGCGTCCAGGACTCTGCCAGGTTGGCACCGTGACAGATTCGTTACATACGGGTAGCTTGAGAGGGTCCACAGGCGGAAGACCCGCCGTCGGACTCCGCGCGGATCGCCTCTCAGGCTCGTCGTCCGCGTGGTTGAACGGCAGACCGTGCCCCGACACGAATGCTGACGAGCCAGTGCCTCGGCGCGGAGGTGCCGGAGGAGCTTTTGGCTGAAGACTACGATTCGCTCGCGCGCAACCCCCGAAGCGACGAGACACGTGTGACTCGCCGTGACGCCCGCGAACGAACCTCCCCCCCACCCCTGGTCAAGCGTGGAACGGCTGTCGCCTCACGGACCGACGTCATCCGGTCGAGCCGTGCGCCGTCGGCACCGTCCGCACGGCGGAAGGCCAAACCGCTGCGGAGTCTGGTCGTGCTGACGATGGTCGGCGGCCTGATCGCGACGGTCGCCCTGCCCGCCTACGGCGCCTGGCGGCCCACCGAGGATGCCGTCACACTCCAGCAGGTCGCTGCCGACGACGCCCAGTCGCTGCTGGTGAGCTCCGACTCCACGAGCGCTGATCTGACGCGGGACAGCTACTCGGCGACGACGCCGGACGAGATCGCGAAGAAGAAGGCAGAAGAGGCGGCCGCAGCGGCCGCTGCGGCGGCTGCCGCCGCTGCTGCCGCAGCCGCGGAGGCAGCGGCGGAGCGAGCGCGCCAGACGACGAACGTGTCGGCCGGCCTCCCGCTGAACATGGCCCTCGTATCACCGGGGAGCGGCGAGGTGCGCTGGCCGATCCTGAACTTCACCCTCGGCCGCGGCCTGTGGGATTCCGGCTACCACCAGGGCGTCGACCTGCTCGCGTCCTGCGGTGAGCCGCTCTACTCCGCCGCGGCGGGCAACGTCAGCGTCTCGCAGGAGAGCTACGGCGGCTACGGGGTCGCCGTGTCCATCGACCATCAGCTGGGCGGACAGTCGGTCAACACCCTGTACGGGCACATGACCTACGGGAGTCGCCAGGTTTCCGCCGGGCAGTACGTCGAGGCAGGTCAGCTGATCGGTTTCGTCGGCTCGACCGGAAGCTCGACCGCTTGCCACGTGCACTTCGAGGTCCACATCAACGGGGGCGTCGTCGACCCGTGGGCCTGGCTGCAGGCCAACGCCAGCTGACCCTGTCGAAGCTGGGAAAAGTCGCAGCCCGTCTACGGACGGCCTGCGTCCGCGGCGCCGGCGTCATCGAGTTCGCGCCGCAGGTACTTCGGAGCCTGGACGCGCCACGCCTCGGTGACGAGCTCGGCCAGATGGTCGTCGTCGATGCCCGCCATGCGGAACGCGACCTTGGGCTCGCCCCAGGGCGTGGTGGTGCGCAGGAACACGTCGGGTGCCATTTCGACGAGCGCGAGTGCATCAAGGAGGTCGCCGACTTTTACGCCGACGACCGATTCGGCCGCCACGATC
>NZ_DASUNI010000302.1:0-19503 GCF_036277215.1 Microbacterium sp.
CGAGTACTGGATCGCCCGCGATGACGTGCTCGGCGCGGCGCGCACCGCCGGGCGCCTCGCCATGGAGCTGCTCGAGGCAGGCGAGGTCGCGCGCACGGCGAGCTGGGCGGCGCGCGGCACGCGTCTGATCAATCGACTGCCGGAACCGGAATCCGTGGGCGGGTTCGTCGCCCTGGTGCCTTCCGCGCTCACAGCGATGTTCGTCGGCGACATCGACGATGCGGTCCGGCGATTCGATGAGATCGCCGAGATCGCCGAGAGAACCGGCGATCGCGAACTGGCGGCGCACGCGGCATTCGGGCGGGGCAAGAGCCTCACGACGATCGGCCGGACCGCGGAGGGCTTCGCGAGCCTCGACCGGACGATGGCGATCATCGCCACCGGAGAGATCTCGCCGACCACGACGTGCGTCTTCTACCGCGCGATCCTCGATGTCGCGCTCGAAGGGTTCGATCTCGCACGCGCGGAGACATGGACGGACTCCTTCGTCCGGTGGTGCCGTCCGCAGCCGGAGCTGATCGCGTACAGCGGGCAATGCCATGCGTACCGCGCACAGCTTCTCCTGCTCCACGGGGAATGGGCGGAGGCGGCCGCCGCGGCCTCCCTCGCGGAGGAGCGTTTGCGCGCAGGGGATTTCACAGCGGGCTTCGTCGCCAACTACCAGCTGGCCGAACTGCATCGGCTGCGGGGCGAGTTCATCCGGTCGGAGGATCACTATCGCCGGGCGGCGCAGAGCGGGTGGGATCCGCAGCCGGGCCTGGCACTGCTCCTCGCGGCCCGGGGCGACCCCGGTGCCGCGCAGGCGATGATCCGCCGCAGCACGGACGCAGCCGGCGAAGCGACCCGCCGTCGTCTGCTGCCCGCTGTGGTGGACATCGAGCTCGCCGCGGGCGACGTCGCTGCGGCTCGGCGGGCAGCGGACGACCTGAAAGGGCTGCGCGGCTCGACCCCGGATCCACCGCTTCTGCTCGTGGCGTCGGCAATCACCGCGGACGCTCACGTGCTGCTCGCCGAGGGAGACGCGCAGAGTGCCCTGGATGCCGCGGAGCGGGCACGGTCAGCATGGTCGTCGCTGCACATTCCTTACGAAGAAGCACAGTGCCGAGTGCTGCTCGGACGTGTGCACGCCGCGCTCACAGATTCCGACGCAGCATCCGAGGAATTGGAGGCAGCGCGCGCGGTCTTCCTCACCCTCGGCGCGCGACCCGCCCTGACCGAGCTGGCGGCGCTGACCGGCGACCGCACCGCGGGCGTCCTGACTGCTCGCGAAGTGGAGGTGCTGAGGCTGGTCTCGACCGGGCTCACCAACCGCGCCATCGCGAACCGGCTGTCGCTCAGCGAGAAGACCGTCGCCCGTCACCTCAGCAACATCTTCGGCAAGCTGGGTCTGTCGTCGCGGGCCGCTGCGACGGCGTACGCCTATCAGCACGGACTCATCTGACGCCCGGTCTGCATAGGTGGCCGAGTGGCCGATCTGCATAATTCGACCCATCCCTGCACCGCCGGTGAATGGATGATTCTGACGAAGCGGAGGGCCGGCTGGTGCGCCTACCTTGAGGGGCATGGACATCCCGATCGTCGCAGGCACGATCTCGACGGTGGTCTTCGCGGTCAGCAACCTGCCGATGCTGCGCAAGGCGATGCGCACGCGCGATGTCTCCTCCTACAGCCTCGCCAGCCTGGTCATGATCAACGGCGCCAACCTCGTGTACTCGCTCTACGTGTTCACGCTGCCGATCGGTCCGATCTGGGCGCTGCACACGTTCTACGTCCTCTCGTGCGCCATCATGCTCGTGCTGTGTCTGCGCCAGCGTCGCTCCAGCGTCGTCGCGGCGACCCGCGTCACCCGTCCTCGACGTCGCATCCGTGCGGAGCAGGCGTCCGGGGCGTAGCGTCGAAGGGCTCGCACCAGGAAGGAACCGCGATGCCCGCGACGTTGCAGGATGCGCTCGGAATCGATGAACCCATCGTGCTCGGTCCCTTCGGTGGCGCGTCGTCGATCGAACTGACCGCTCTGGTCAGCGAGGCGGGGGGGCTCGGCTCGTACGGTCTGTACGGCTACGCCCCCGACCGCATCCGAGACACGATCGCAAGCCTGCGCGCTGCCACCGACCGACCGTTCGCGGTGAACCTGTGGCTGCCCACGGGCGACGAGGTGACGCCGGCGGACCTCGACCTGCGACCCTACCTCGATGCACTCGCACCCCAGTACGAGATCGTCGGCGTCGAGCCGCCGACGCCGCCGGCAGCGTTCCTCCCGGATTTCGAGGCCCAATTCGAGGCGATTCTGGATGCCGCGCCCGCCGTGGTCAGCTTCGTCTACGGCATTCCCGCACCGGATGTCCTCGACCACGCCCGCCGTCGCGGCATCCGTGTGCTCGCGACGGCGACGACCGTCGCGGAGGCGGCGGCACTCGATGCGGCGGGCGTAGACGCGATCGTGGCGAGCGGCTCGGAGGCGGCCGGTCACCGGGTGTCGTTCCTGCAGCCCGCCGAGCAGTCGCTGGTCGGCGCCTTCTCGCTCATTCCGCAGGTGGTCGATGCGGTTCGCGTGCCGGTGATCGCCGCCGGCGGCATCGCGGATCGGCGCGGGGTCGCGGCCGCGTTCGCACTCGGCGCCGCCGGCGTTCAGGTGGGCACCGCCTTCCTGCGAACGCGTCAGTCGGCCGTGCCCGAGTCGCACCGGCGTGCGATCGCCGGCGCGAGCGACACGGGCACCGTGCTCACCCGGGCGATGAGCGGCCGTCTCGCCCGCGGCATCCCGAATCGCGCCCTGCGCGACGTCGAGACCCGCGGGCTGGTGGCTCCATTCCCGGCGCAGAACTGGCTCACCGGCGTGTTCCGCACTGCGGCCGCCGCGCACGACCGAGGCGACCACCTCTCGCTGTGGGCGGGGCAGTCCGCGGCTCTCGCGACCCGCTCCGACGCCGCCGAGGTGTTCGCCGAGCTGCGAGCAGGCGTGCCGCGCTGAGCGCGAAACGCGACGTAACGCGATGCGGGAGCCTCCCGGCATCCGTGTTGTACTGGTTCGTCATGCCCAGCCACAGCCGGGCCGAACCACAGGAGTATCCCCCGCATGTCACGTCGTACCGCTGTCGCCGCCTTCGCCCTTCTCGCCACCGCCGCCCTCACGCTGTCCGCGTGCAGTGGGAGCACGTCCGCCGGATCGTCGGCTGAGGGCGACGAGTTCGATCTCGTCGAGGCCGGCACGTTGACCGTTGCGACCGAAGGCACGTACCGGCCCTTCAGCTTCCACGATGAGTCGGGTGATCTGGTCGGCTTCGATGTGGAGATCGCCGAGGCCGTCGCCGAGAAGCTCGACCTCGAGGTCTCGTTCAAAGAGACGCAGTGGGATGCCATCTTCGCCGGACTCGAGGCGGGCCGCTTCGACGTCATCGCAAACCAGGTGTCGATCAACCCGGAGCGCGAGGAGAAGTACCTCTTCAGCGCGCCCTACACCGTCTCGCCGGGCGTCATCGTGGTGACCGAGGACGACGACTCGATCTCGAGTTTCGACGACCTCGCCGGCAAGACGACCGCCCAGTCGCTCACGAGCAACTGGTACGAGCTGGCTCAGGAGAGCGGCGCGACCGTCGAGGCGGTCGAGGGCTGGGCCCAAGCGGTCTCGCTGCTGCGCGACGGCCGCGTCGACGCCACCATCAACGACAAGCTCACCTTCCTCGACTACGAGACCACCGACGGCCCGACCGGCCTGAAGATCGCCGCCGAGACCGACGACCCGGCCAGCAGCGCGTTCGCGTTCACGAAGGACAAGCAGTCCCTGGTGGATGCCATCGACGACGCGCTGGCGGAGCTGCGCGAAGAGGGCGTGCTCGCCGAGATCAGCGAGAAGTACTTCGGCGCCGACGTCACGTCGTAGTTCTGACGGGTCGAGGTCGCGCGACAGCGGCCGTCGACGTCGGTGAGGAGCAAGCATGAACGAGACGTGGACGCTGATCGTCGACTCGTTCTGGCCGCTTCTGTGGGCCGGGCTCAGCGCGACGATTCCGCTCGCGCTCGCGTCCTTCGCGATCGGCCTGATCATCGCCCTCGGCGTCGCGCTGATGCGGATCTCGGCGAACCCCGTGCTTTCGGGCATCGCGCGGTCGTACATCTCCGTCATCCGCGGCACGCCACTGCTCGTGCAGCTGTTCGTGATCTTCTACGGACTGCCCTCGATCGGCATCGTGGTCGATCCGTGGCCGGCGGCGATCATCGCCTTCTCGCTCAATGTGGGCGGATACGCCGCTGAGATCATCCGCGCGGCGATCCTGTCGGTGCCGAAGGGCCAGTGGGAAGCCGCTCACACCGTCGGCCTCTCGCACACCAAGTCACTGACCCGGATCATCCTCCCGCAGGCGGCGCGCGTCTCAGTGCCGCCGCTGTCGAACACCTTCATCTCGCTGGTCAAGGACACGTCGCTGGCGTCCCTGATCCTGGTGACCGAGCTGTTCCGCCAGGCGCAGGTCATCGCGGCGTTCACCTACGAGTTCATGATCATCTACCTCGAGGCGGCGCTCATCTACTGGCTCTTCTGCCTGGTGCTCTCGGCAGGGCAGGGCGCTCTCGAGAAGAGGCTGGATCGCTATGTCGCCCATTGACCCCGCCGACCCTCTGGCTCCGACGGCCGAGCCGTCGGGCGCGCCCCTTTTGCAGGTGCGCGGTCTGCAGAAGAGCTTCGGCGCCAACCAGGTTCTGAAGGGCGTCGATTTCGAGGTGCGCCGCGGTGAGGTGGTCTGCCTCATCGGTCCGAGCGGTTCGGGCAAGACGACCGTACTGCGTACCCTCAACGGACTGGAGACGCCGGACGGCGGCGCGATCGAATTCGCGGATGCCGCAGCCATCGACTTCTCGAAGGCTCCGTCGAAGGCGCAGCGACTGGCCTTGCGAGACCGCTCCGCGATGGTGTTCCAGCATCACAACCTGTTTCCGCATCTCACGGTCGTGGAGAACGTCATCGAGGGACCGGTGCACGCGCACGGCGTGTCGAAGGCGGTCGCAGTGGAACGCGCCGAGCGGCTGCTCGAGCGCGTGGGTCTGGCGGAGAAGCGGGATGCCTTCCCATTCGAGCTGTCGGGCGGACAGCAGCAGCGCGTCGGAATCGTCCGCGCCCTCGCTCTGCAGCCCGACCTGCTTCTCTTCGATGAGCCCACCAGTGCACTCGATCCCGAGCTCGTCGGTGAGGTGCTGGTGGTGCTCAAGGAACTCGCCGACGAGGGGTGGACGATGGTGATCGTCACGCACGAGCTCGCTTTCGCCCGGGAAGTCGCCGACGAGGTGCTGTTCTTCGACGACGGCGTCATCCTCGAGCGCGGCGCCCCCAAGTCGCTGCTCACCAACCCGACTCACGAGCGCACGCGGCGGTTCCTGGATCGGATCCTCCGGCCGTTCGACGGCTGAGCGTCAGGAGGTCGTGGCGCCGCGAGCGCGCGCCGCGAGGCCGAGTCGGCTCACGCTGTCACCGTGCGGTGCGCCCGTGCGTGGGTGACGTCGACCCACGGGCTCCACAGGAACCAACCGGGCAGAGCCGCCGCCAGGCGCGGCGGCCCGGTCACCGAGATCGCCCCGGAGTCGATCGCATCTCGCCAGCGGCGATAACCCTGGAACACGTCGGCGAGGTCCGCCGTCGCCATGGTCACCACGAGGTCGACCTCGAATCCCGGATGCTGGGTGCACACCGATACGGCGCCGTGCTCGAGCACGAACCAGATCGTCTCGGGAGCGGGCGCCGTGTGGCGCCACTCGATCACGACCCGCCGCGGCGGGAACCGGTCGACCGCGATCCGGCGATGCATCCACCACATGAGGGTGGTGGGTTCGACCTCGTGCGGCTCGAGGTCGTCGAAGAGCCACTCGATCGCCCAGCGCCCGAGGCTGTCGATGACACGCTCCAGGTCGCGCCCGGCCGGGGTGAGGTGGTACTCGCTGCCGTGGCCGGTGGGAGACGGCCAGGTCTCGAGAACTCCGCTTCGCTCCAGGTGACGCAGCCGCTGCACAAGCAGAGACCGCGAGATGCCCGGGAGTGCGCGTGCGATGTCATTGAACCGGGTGTTGCCCAGTACGAGTTCGCGCACGATCAGGGGAGTCCACCGGTCGGCCATGATCTCGCTGGCCATCGCCACAGGACAGTACCGCCCGTAATCCGCCATGCTCCAATGGTCGCGCGGCGACGCCGATGGGGGTAGTCCCGAATCTGGACCGGCCCGGTCGCGATCGTGCACTGGATGGAAGAGGCCGACAGTCGGATGCTGGCTTCATGACCACCATCGACTCGACTGCAACACGGATGTCCACCTCGCTCACCGATCGCGCGGATGAGATCGGACCCGTCCTGGCGGCGAACGCCGCCCGTCACGACCGCGAAGCAACCTTCGTCTCGGAGGCGTACGGCGCGCTCCGTGAGGCCGGTCTGCTCCGAGCCGCCGTTCCCAGCGAACTGGGAGGAGACGGCGCCACCATCCGCGAGGTCGCCGGCCTGCAGCGGACGCTGGGACACTACTGCGGTGCGACCGCGCTCGCCAGCGCCATGCACCAGCACGTCACCTGCTTCACCGCGTGGCGCTATCGGCGCGGGCTGCCGGGCGCGGAGGCCACGCTGCGCCGCATCGCCGACGAGCAGATCGTGCTCGTCTCGACCGGCGGTGGCGACTTCACCCACCCCGCCGGCGAAGCTGTCGCCGTGGACGGCGGCTATCGCGTCAGCGGGCGCAAGCGCTTCGTCAGCCAATCATCCGTCGGCACGGTCATGTCGACGATGTTCCCGTTCGACGATCCGGACCGCGGCATGCGCGTGCTGAACATGGCGATCCCTTTCGCCTCAGAGGGCGTCGACGTCGGGAGCAACTGGGACACGCTGGGGATGCGCGGCACCGCCAGCGATGACGTGGTGCTCACCGACGTCTTCGTGCCGCAGGAGCGCGTCCTCGCGGATCGACCCTACGGTGTGATCGATCCGCCGCTGCAGGTCATCGCGAGCATCGGGTTCTCGATCATCTCGGGTGCGTACCTCGGCGTGGCCGAGGCGGCGTACGCCGAGGCGCTGAAAGCCGGCGCCCGGAATCCCGACGATCCGATCGTGCAGCGGGCGATCGGGTTGATGCGTCAGCGACTTCAGGTCGCCGCCTGGGCGCTCGACGGCGCGCTGACCGAGATCGGGGATGACCCCACGCCGTCGTTCGACGGATTCCTCGCAATCATGGCGGCCAAGGCCGAGATCGCACGGGCCGGCGTCGAGGTGTGCGACCTTGCGATGCAGGTCGCAGGCGGCAGCGCGTTCTTCAAGGGGTCGGTCATCGAGCGCTGCTATCGGGACATCCGGGCCGCAGCCTTCCACCCGCTCACGCCGGAGGCGACGCTCCTGGCTGCCGGGAGGCACGCGCTCGGTCTGCCACAGACCTGATCAGGCGTCGCGCCGGACCTCGAACCCGCGTTCGCCGGTCGGAGCGGCATCCGTCACCTGCGCCGTGTCGACCCGGGAACCCGGCGGTCCCTCGGCCATCCAGGCCAGTACCTCGTCGACTTGGGACGGTGTGCCCTCCACCTCCGCCTCGACGGTGCCATCCCGGCGGTTGCGCACCCAGCCGGCGACCCCGGCGTCGTCGGCGATCATCCGCATCGTGTACCGGTACCCGACGCCCTGGACGTCGCCGCTGACGATCACGTGCGCACGCCTCATGGTTCCATCGTGCCGTCTTCGGGGGTGCACTGGCGAGAGGCGGGTGCCAGGATGCCTGCATGGGAACCGTCGACGACTACCTCAACGACCTCGACACCGGCGACCGGGAGGTCATTGATCGGGTCTACGCACTGGCCCGCGAGGTGGTGCCGGACGCCGAGCAGGGCAGGGGCTACGGTATGCCCGCGCTGGTCTACCGCGGCAAGCCGCTGATCTCTGTCATGCGCGCGAAGAGACACATCGGACTCTACCCGTTCAGCCCGGATGCCGTCGCCGCGGTCGCGGCGGACGTCGAGGCGGTCGCGGGCACGGGCCTGGACAAGGGCACCATCCGGTTCCAGCCGGAGCATCCGCTGCCCGACGATGTGATCCGCGCGCTCGTGCGACGGCGTCGCGATCTGATCGACGGGTGACGACCGGCGGCACTGCCGCCGCGGGTCGATCAGTGCGGGAGGACCAGGCTGACGCCGATGCCGATCATGACGACGGCGATGACGGCGTCGAGGATGCGCCACGCGCGCGGCGTGCCCAGCCAGCGACCGAGGTAGCGGGCTCCCAGCCCGAGGGCGAAGAACCACACGACGCTCGCGATCATCGCGCCTATCGCGAAGAGCCAACGGGCATCGCCGTGGGTGTTGGCGACGGAGCCGAGCAGGAAGACGGTGTCGAGGTACACGTGGGGATTGAGCCACGTCAGGGCGAGGCAGGTGAGGGCGACCGGCAGGGCCCGCGTCGCCGTCCGGGCCACGGTCGTACCGTTCGTCGTGCTCGTTGGCGCGGCGGTCGGGCCGGAAGGCAGGGCCTCGGGTTCCGCGGCCGGGGCGTCGGAGTCCTCTCCACGCCCTCCGAGCGCGTCGCCTGAGGGACGCCACGCGCGGCGGGCCGCGAGCAGGCCGTATCCGACGAGGAAGGCGGCGCCCGCCCACCGTACGACGTCGATCAGCCATGGCACGGCGTGCAGCACCAGGCCCACTCCCGACACGCCGACGGCGATGAGGGCAGCGTCCGAGATCGCGCAGATGGCGGACACCAGGATCACGTGCTCCCGCCGAAGGCCCTGGCGCAGGACGAAGAGATTCTGCGCGCCGATCGCGATGATCAGAGACAGACCGAGGCCGAGTCCGGCGAGGAGGGGGGTGAGCACATCTCGACGCTACGGCGTGGCGATGCGACAGTCCAGCTCATGATTCTTCACATGCATTAGCCTGACTGATGATGAGGATTCCCGTTGAGCTGGCCGAGACCGTCGCCGCCGTGGTGGACGAAGGCACTCTGGATGCCGCTGCCCGCCGGCTTCACATCACACCGTCCGCGGTCAGTCAGCGCATCAAGACGCTCGAGGAGCAGCTCGGCCGCGTGGTGCTCGTCCGCTCCAAGCCCGCGCGTCCGACCGAGGCCGGAACCGCGGTCGTGCGGATGGCGCGGCAGGTCGCCCTCCTGGAGCACGACACGCTGGCCGAGCTCGGCGACGACAGCAGTCCGGACTCGCGGACGACGGTCCCGCTCGCGGTCAACGCCGACTCACTTGCGACGTGGTTCCTCGAGCCGCTCGCGAGGCTTTCGGCGCAGCATCCGGTCGTTTTCGAACTGCACCGCGACGATCAGGACTTCACCGCGGGACTGCTCGAGTCGGGGACCGTCATGGGCGCGGTGACGTCGCGCTCGACGCCGGTCGCCGGATGCCGCGTGAGTGCGCTGGGGGCGATGCGGTACGAAGCCGTCGCGACTCCGGCGTTCGCAGAGCGCTGGATGCCGGATCCGGACCAGCCGGCGACGCTGGCGGGCGCGCCGCTCGTCGACTTCGATCGACGCGACGATCTGCAGACGCGCTGGCTGCGGGCGTGCGGCATCGACGAGGCGCTGCCGACGCGGCACTACGTTCCCGCCTCGAGCGACTTCGCGTCAGCGGTTCGTCTCGGGCTGGGATGGGCGCTGCTGCCGGGCTTCCAGTCCAGCAGCGGGCTGGATGGCGGTGAGCTCGTGCGTCTGGGCGGCCCGCCGATCGACGTGCCCCTGCACTGGCAGCAGTGGAACCTGCGCTCCCCGCTGCTCGATGCGATCGCGCACGAGATCGTCGCGGAGGGGCGTCGCGTGCTCCGCCCACTGGACACCGGTCGTTGAGCGAGCCCGAGGCACCCGGTCGTTGAGCGAGCCCGGAGCGCGAGACGAAACGCCGTCAGTCGTCGCTGACCCGAAGGACGATCTTGCCCCGGGTGTGACCCTGTTCCAGCTCCGCGTGCGCGGCGGCAGCATCGTCCAGGTCGAAGACGCGGTCGATGTAGACCTGGACGGCACCGGAGTCGAGCAGCCTGCCGACGGTGGCCAGTGCACTGCCGTCCGGAATCACCTTGAAGCTCGTCGCCCGCACGCCCGCGTCCGCGGCGGCGTCGACGTAACCGGGCCATGAACCGGTCGGCACGAGGATGTACAGCCCGCCGGGACGCACCACCTTCAGCGACCGCTCTCCGGTCTGAGCGTGCACGTTGCCGACGAGGTCGATGACGACGTCGACGTCCGCAATGACATCTTCGAATCTGGTCGTCGTGTGGTCGATCACGACGGACGCGCCGAGCTCCCGCAGCCAGGAGGCGTTGTGCGCCGAACCGGTTGCGGTCACGTGCGCGCCGAAGTAGGCGGCGAACTGCACGGCGAGGTGCCCGACGCCGCCGCTTGCGGCATGGATCAGGATCCGCTGGCCTTCGTGCGCGTGGGCGGTCTCGACTACCAGGCCCCAGGCGGTGAGGGCCGCGAGGGGCACCCCGGCGGCCTCGACGTGGGACAGCGACGACGGCTTGCGGGCGACGGACTGCGACGGAACGACCGCGAACTCGGCATAGCTGCCGCCGGACCGCGGGAACGGGACCATGCCGAAGACGGGGGTGCCGGGCGGCAGGGGATGGGACTCGTAGGGAGACTTCACGACGATGCCGCTGAAGTCGAATCCCAGGACCGCGGGGTACGACGCGATGGATCCGGAGACGCCTGCGCCCGATCGGGTCTTCGCGTCGATGGGGTTGATGCCTGCCGCCACGACGCGGACGAGCAGCTCGCTCAGAACCGGGGATGGCACGGGCACGGAGGCCTGGTGCAGCACCTCGACACCTCCGGTGGCGTCGATGACGGCAGCCCGCATCGTCTCCGGGGGATCGGCGACTGCGATCAAGGCGGAATCGGGGGCGGATGCTGGTCGCAGCGGCCGGAATCTCATCCGTCGCTCCTTCCACGTGCGTGTCGGCGTCGGCAGCACTCGTCGGCTGATGGTCCCAGTCAACCCTGACTATGTCTCGCCCGTGTTACGCGGGTGCTACCGGCCGACTAAGCCCGGCCGGATTTCCGATGTGACGAGCGTGCCTGACGCGGGCAACTCAGCGGTGCTCGGGAGTCTCACCGGCCGTCAGCGCATGCAGCAGGCGGGTGAGATCCCGGATCTCGTCCACGGACCAGGCTTCGAGCGTGTCGAGCAGCACGGTCTCCTGCGGCGCCCGCGCGGCCGCCAGGCGCTCGAGGCCTTCGGGGGTGGGGGAGAGCAGACTCGACCGGCCGTCGGAGGGGTCGGGTGTGCGGACGATCAGCCCGAGCTCCTCCAATTCGCGAACCGTGCGGCTGATCTGTCCTTTGTCGGCCATCTGCGCCTCGGCCAGGGCGGACAGGGTGATGCTCTCGCGCCGCACGATGGTGGTGAACACCTTGTATGCGCCGGGGAGCATACCGGGCGCCACGCGCTGGGCGTTGTCGGCCAGTACGCGACGCATCCGGTTGATGAGCTCGCCGAATTCGGCCTCGAGTGCGCGCACCGCCTCGGTTCGCGCCTCGCGGACCTCGGAATCGGACATTGCAAGAGACACTATCGGCGCCCTGGCCCCTCGTGCGCAGCGGACCCGGTGGTCGCGGCATCCGCTTGCGTGCGGATGGTTCCGGTCGCGTCGAGCGCGGCCATCCCCTCAGCCGTGGAGACGGTGGCGAGGTCAGCCTCTCCCGCGGCGAGGCGCTCCGACGTCGTCATGCGTGTGAGCGGCTTGTTCGGCAGGAACACGATCGCGATGAGGCTGATCACCGCGATCGGCACGGCGATGAGGAACGAGTGGGCGATGCCCTGCGCGTAGATGTCCTCCACGATGACGCGAACGGCGGTCGGCAGCGTGCTCACCTGGGGAAGCGTGCCCGACTGAAGCTGCTCGGCGACGGCCGCACCGTCGGCCCCGAGGTTCACGATCGCGGTCGTCAGCGCCTCCTTGCTGGAGGCGAAGAGGTCGGTCACCGATGTGGCGAGCGCGGCTCCCATGACGGACACGCCGACCGTGCCGCCGAGGCTCCGGAAGAACGCGACGCCCGAGCTCGCCACACCCATCTCGGCGGGGTTGGCGGTGTTCTGCACGATGAGGACGAGGTTCTGCATCGTCATTCCGACGCCCGCGCCGAGCAGGAACATGTACAGCGAAACCAGCACGAAGTTCGTGTCGTAGTGCAGCGTCGACAGCAGGAACGAGCCGGCGATCAGCAGCACACCGCCGACGATGAGGTACGGCTTCCAGTGGCCGAACCGGCTGATGAGCTGCCCGACGACGATGGAGGCGATGAGGAGACCGGCGATCATCGGCAGCGTCAGCAGACCGGCTTCGGTCGGGGTCGCGCCGCGCGCCATCTGCATGTACTGGCTGAGGAACACCGAGGTGCCGAACATCGAGATGCCGGTGGCGATCGAAGCGATCACCGCGAGCGTGTATGTGCGGTTGCGGAACATCGACAGGGGAACCAGGGGCTCACGCGAACGGAGCTCGACGATCACGAACACGATGGCGGCCAGGAGCGCGCCTCCCGCCATCAGCACCGTCTCCAGGCTCCACCAGTCGTAGGACTTGCCGGCGTTGGTGATCCAGATGAGCAGGAGCGAGACCGACGTCGCGAGCAGCACGATGCCGAAGTAGTCGATGCGCGCCTTCTTCTTCGGGCGCTTCTCGATGTTCAGGGTGATCTGCAGGATGATCAGCGCCGCGATCGCGAACGGGATGGCGACGTAGAAGTTCCAGCGCCAGCCGATGCCGTCGGTGATGAAACCGCCCAGCAGCGGTCCGCCGATCGTTCCGAGGGCCATGACGGCGCCGAAGAGGCCCATGTACCGACCACGCTCGCGGGGGCTGATGATGTCGGCCATGATGACCTGGCTCAGGGCGGCGAGTCCGCCCGCGCCGATGCCCTGCACGGCACGGAACGCGATGAGCGTGCCGGGGTCCTGCGAGAACCCGGCCGCGGCCGTGGCGAGCACGAAGATGATGAGCGCGAGCTGGATCAGCAGCTTGCGGTTGAAGAGGTCGGCGAGCTTGCCCCAGATCGGGGTCGAGATCGCCGTCGTCAACAGAGTGGCGGTGACGACCCAGGTGAATGCCGCCTGGTCGCCGCCGATGTCGTGGATGATCACCGGCAGGGATGTCGAGACGACCGTCGCCGCCAGAATCGAGACGAACATGCCGAGCAGAAGACCGGACAGGGCCTCCAGCACCTTGCGGTGCGACATGCGTGGAGCTTCGGCGTCGAGTGCCGGATCGCCGGGGGTGGTTGTGTCGGAGGCCATGGCGGCCCTTTCAGAGCGGAGTGCGTGCGCGACGGCGATGGCGCGATTGGTTGACTGGTGTCAACTATATCGTATTTGGTTGACCCCGGTCAACCATCGCTCATTCGGCCAGTGCGAGCGCGCGGAAGGGCTCACGAGAAGCGAGCGGCCGCGGCATCCGCTCTTCCGTGGTCATCCCCTCAGCCTTTCGGAGGGTCGTGCGTCGGTGCAGCTCGTCGATGAGCGAGGTGGCGAGCTGGACGAGCTTCGCGATCTCGGCCTCGTCACGGTCGACCCATTCGCAGCGCGGCTCGTCCTGTACGGGGACGAAGGCGGCGTGCTCCTCCCACGTCACGAGCGTGCGCTCGGCGCCGAGCACGTGCTGCTGCCACCACACCTGCCGAAGATACGAGCGCGGGATGCTGCGCCACGCCTTGTTCGTCGTCTTGATCTCGCAGAGGATGACGCGCCCTTCCCGGTCGACGACCACGCCATCGGGCGTTGCGAGGTGGCGCTTCTCGATCACCGCATGGAAGAGCGCGCTGGAGGGGAGGATGCCGTGGGTCGCGGCGACCCAGCGGGCGATCTCGGGTTCGCGGACGCGGCCATGGGCCGTGTAGGCGTTGCCGGAGAATCCCGAGCCCATCAGCTTCGCGTCGGCCGCCTTCGCGATGGCGTTCGGCGAGGTCAGCGTTGCGACGTCCGTCGCCGTGATTCCGCGCGAACGCGCCCGCACCCACGCGACGCGGTCACGGGAGTCCGCGACGATGCGGGCGGCGAGTTCGGGGGTCACGTTTCGAGGGTAACCCCGTGCGCCGACGTGTCCAGGGGGCGACATGCCCGCGCGCCGGAACCCTCTTGTGAACTGGGCGCAGAGTGGCATCGTCGGAGCATGGACACCATCACCCCAGACCAGTTCAGCGCAGAATCCGGTGTGGACGACTGGCGGCCGGGCGACACCGGCGCGGTCGCCGAGTTCCGCACGCGCAACTTCGCCACCGGGGCCCGGCTGTTCGCGGTGATCGCCGAGCTCGCCGAGGCAGTGAACCATCATCCCGACGTGACGGTCACCTATCCGTCCGTCCGCGTGACGCTTCTCACGCACTCTGCGAGCGGGCTCACGGCGAAGGACGTCGCGCTCGCTCGGCAGATATCGGCGGCCGCGCGCGAGCTGGGCATCGAAGCGAAAGTCTGAGCGCCGAGCGCACTGCTCCGCGCCGGGTGCACAGCTTGCCTGCGTCGGAAGCCGTGCGCCCGTTGCGAAGTCGGGCACTCGCGACCAGAGCCCGGCGTCAGAACGCCGCGGCGCCCGCCTCCGCGACCGAGTGGTCCTGCTCGCCCGAACCGCCGCTGACTCCGACCGCACCGACGACTGCGCCATCGCGCGAGAGCGGGATGCCGCCGGCGAAGATCGCGACCTTGCCGCCGTTGGTGGCGTGGATGCCGTAGAACTGCTGGTTCGGCTGAGCGTTGTCGCCGAGATCTTTCGTGGAGATGTCGAAGGCCCGCGAGGTCCAGGCCTTGTTGACCGAGATGTTGACGCTGCCGATCCAGGCACCGTCCTGGCGGACGTGGGCGACGAGGTTGCCGCCCGAATCGACCACGGCGATGTTCATGGGCTGGCCGATCTCGTCGGCCTTCTTCTCGGCGGCGGCGATGACGCGACGAGCGTCTTCGAGGGTGACGGTGGACATGGCGATTCTCCTTGGTTCTGCCCGGCAGACCCGGGCTTCGATCGTCGGGTGAGGGTCAGGCGGCTTTGATGTAGCCGTTGGGGTTGAGCACGTACTTTGTGGCCGCGCCGGCGTCGAACTCGGCGTAGCCCTTGGGGGCGTCGTCGAGCGAGATCGCCTTCGCGTTGACGGCATCCGCGATGTGCACCTTGTCGTGCAGGATCGCCATCATGAGCTTGCGGTTGTAGCGCATGACCGGGCACTGACCGGTGGTGAACGACAGCGACTTCGCCCAACCTGTGCCGAGGCTGATCGACAGCGATCCGACCTTGGCGGCGTCGTCCACCGCACCCGGATCGCCGGTGACGTACAGACCCGGGATGCCGACCGCACCGCCCGCGGCCGTCACGCCCATCAGCGAGTTGAGCACCGTCGCCGGAGCCTCCTTCGCCTGGGCACCGTGGCCCTCGCTGCGCGCTTCGAATCCGACGGCGTCGACCGCGGCATCCACCTCGGGCACTCCGAGAAGCTGCTCGAGCTGATCGGGTACGGATCCGTCGCCTACGTTCACCGTCTCGCAGCCGAAGCTGCGCGCCTGCGCCAAGCGCTCCTCGTTCAGGTCGCCGACGATCACGACGGCCGCGCCGAGCAGCTGCGCACCGGCGGCCGCCGCGAGGCCGACCGGACCCGCGCCGGCGATGTAGACGGTAGAGCCCACGCCGACACCCGCGGTGACCGCGCCGTGGAAGCCGGTCGGGAAGATGTCGGACAGCATCGCCAGGTCCAGGATCTTCTCGAGCGCCTGCTCGCGATCCGGGAACTTCAAGAGGTTCCAGTCCGCGTACGGCACGAGCACGTACTCGGCCTGACCGCCGACCCACCCGCCCATGTCGACGTAGCCATAGGCGCTGCCGGGCCGGTCGGGATTCACGTTGAGGCAGATCCCGGTCTTGCCCTCCTTGCAGTTGCGGCAGCGGCCGCACGAGATGTTGAACGGCACCGAAACGATGTCGCCCAGCTGGATGAACTCCACGTCGGGACCCGTCTCGACGACCTCACCGGTGATCTCGTGCCCGAGCACCAGCCCGGCCGGTGCGGTCGTGCGGCCGCGCACCATGTGCTGGTCGGACCCGCAGATATTCGTCGCGACGGTCTTCAGGATCACGCCGTGCGGGATCTTCCTGCCGACGTTGTCCGGATTGACCCCCGGCCCGTCATGCAGTTCGAAATCGGGATAGTCGGTGTCGATCACTTTGACCACGCCCGGCCCCTCGTACGCGACCGCTCTGTTCGCAGGCATCGTCGCCCTTCCTTTCGAAGCCGTCGGACGAGACGTCCCCGCCCCTCTCTGATCCTGATCTCTCGATTGGAGTGACGCAACGCCCCCGGCGATTTGGCGGAAGGAGCGGCATCCCGTAATCTGGAGCCCAGCCGAAGACCGCTGGTCATCGACGTGCGCGCAATCGCACGAAGATCGAAGCTCTGCAGTGCAGGGGCCCGCGCAGGTGTACGAAAGAGATCTCCTCCGAGTTTCTTGCTCCGTGCGCTTGCGCCGGAGCTTTTTTCATTGTCGAGCGAGATCCGATGAGCGGATGCCGACGGCCGACGCCCCGCCATCGTGGAGCGTCTCGTACACACAAGGAGTGGCCATGGCGCAGAAGGATGCATCGGTCGCCGAGCTCACGAAGCATTTCGAGGACTCGACCGCCGTTCTGCTGACCGAGTACCGCGGTCTGACGGTTGCCCAGCTCAAGGAGCTGCGCAACAGCATTCGTCAGGACGCGGAATACGCCGTGGTGAAGAACACGCTGACCAAGATCGCCGCCAACAAGGCGGGTATCTCGACGCTGGACGAGGACCTCAAGGGTCCCTCGGCCATCGCATTCGTGCACGGTGACCCGGTCACCGTCGCGAAGGGTCTGCGCGCCTTCGCCAAGGCACACCCTCTTCTGGTGATCAAGGGCGGGTACTTCGACGGTGCCGCCTTGACCGCAGACGAGGTCAACAAGCTCGCTGACCTTGAGAGCCGTGAAGTCCTGCTGGCGAAGCTCGCCGGTGCGATGAAGGCCTCGCTGTTCGGCGCCGCATATCTGTTCAACGCTCCGCTGTCGAAGGCCGTTCGCACGGTCGACGCGCTGCGTGAGAAGCAGGAGTCCGCCGCCTGATCAGGGCGCGGCTGACAGAAACCTAAGCAAGGAGAAAATCATGGCAAAGCTCACCACCGACGAGCTGCTCGACGCGTTCAAGGAGCTCACGCTCATCGAGCTGTCGGAGTTCGTCAAGAAGTTCGAGGAGACCTTCGAGGTCACCGCCGCGGCGCCCGTCGCCGTTGCCGGCCCGGCTGCCGCCGGTGCGGCTCCCGCCGAAGAGGTCGAGGAGCAGACGGCATTCGACGTCGTGCTCGAAGCCGCAGGCGAGAAGAAGATCCAGGTCATCAAGGTCGTCCGCGAGCTCACCGCTCTCGGTCTCGGCGAGGCCAAGGCCGTCGTCGACGGCGCCCCCAAGGCTGTGCTCGAGGGCGCAACCAAGGAGGCCGCTGACAAGGCCAAGGCCGCTCTCGAAGAGGCCGGCGCGACCGTCACCCTGAAGTAGCCAGCTGTACACGAGATTGCCCCGGATGCTGCGGCATCCGGGGCATTCTTGCGCGCACGCCTCACCCGATGTGGTCGATGCCCGGCCTCGGGTCGGAGGAGAAAACCGAGTGGCGGGAGTCCACGGGTCCGGTCGACGCCCGCACGATCAGACGGGCCGACAGCTCAACACGCCGTGGCTCCCCGGCGCCGCCGAGCTCCGCTTCGAGCAGCTCCACAGCGAGCCGTCCCTGTTCGCGCGGCAGCTGCTGCAGCGTCGTCAGCGCGAACATCTCCGCGTACTCGTGGTCGTCGATCCCCACGACACTGAGGTCGCTGGGCACGCGGATCCCTAGCCTGCGGGCCGCGATGATCGTGCCGATCGCGACCTCATCGCACACGGCGACGATTCCCGTGGGCCGAGTGCGCGCGGCGCCCAACAGGTCAACGGATGCCGCATACCCCCCGGGAAGCGACACGTCTGAGACGACGTGCTGCGTGTGCTCGGCCAGACCCGCCTCGGCCATGCCCGCGAGGTACCCGCCGAGCCGTCTGCGGTCCACACTGGCCCAGCGGGCGGTGCTTCCCCCGCCGACGAACGCGATCCGGCGGTGACCCAGCCCGGTGAGGTGCGAGGTGGCGCGCCGCCCGGCGTCGTCGTCGTCGATCCCGATGACGGTGGCATCGGCATCCGAACCCACGACACTGACCAGGGGCCGGCCGATCATCAGCAGCCGTTCGAGTTCGTGATCCTCGGGTTCCAGCCCGACCGCGATCAGACCGTCGAACCGCTTGCGTGCGAGGAAGTCCTCGAAGATGCGCCGTCGGCCGTCGGTGCCCGGGTTCGCGTCGTACAGCGTGAGGTCCAGGCCCCGCTCGAGCAGCGCGGACTGGATTCCCTCGAGCACCTCGGCGAAGAACCAGCGGTGCAGATAGGGGATCACCACACCGACGTTCCGCGTGCGGCCGGTCACCAGGCTCGCGGCGTTGCTCGAGGGGACATAACCCAGGGATGCCGCGACCGCCCGCACCTTGATCCTCGTGCGCTCGGAGACGTAGCCGCTGCCGCTCAGCGCCCTGCTGGCGGTGGACTTCGAAACGCCCGCGAGTCGCGCAACGTCGGAGATCCCGCTCATCGGTGCTCCCTTGCGTGTACGAGCTGCGTTCCTCATCCGCTTCGAGAAGTTCGCCGGCAGCGGGCAGTTGTGGAAACGATTCCACACCGAATCTGTTTGCCGTACCGCGCGCAGTTAGAACCCTAGCGCGCCGTCCTCGGGCGCCGAATAGTGCTTGGCGCCGAGGGTTACCGAGTTGTGACAACCCATGATTGTGTCCCGCTCGTTCTGTCCCATACGGTGGCTATGGAATCGGTTCCCGACCAATTCACATGGATGGGACTTGAATCGCGCACCGCGCACAGCACTTCAACGAGGAGGCAGAAAATGACTGGAATGCGTTCACCGGCGCATCGCCGCACAGCGATGGCATTGGGCATGGTGGCGATCGCCACGCTGACCCTGGCCGGCTGCGCCGAGGGCGGCGGCGAAGACTCGGGCGACTCGGGGAGTGTCGAAGGCGAAACCGTCACCATCGCCGGCGGCATCACCGGCATCGAGGCCGAGAACATGCAGAAGTCCTTCGATAAGTTCACCGAAGACACCGGCATCATCGTCGAGTACACGGGCGACAAAGGCTTCGAGGGCAACATCGTGACCAAGGTCCAGGGTGGCGACGCGCCTGACATCGCGATCGTGCCTCAGCCCGGCCTTCTGAGGACTTTGGTCGAGACCGGCGAGGTCGTGGAGGCGTCCGAGGAGGTCGAGGCGAACGTCGACGAGAACTGGTCCGAGGACTGGAAGGCGTACGGCACCGTCGACGACGTGTTCTACGCCGCGCCGATGCTCGCCAACATCAAGGGCTACGTCTGGTATTCGCCGGCATCGTTCGAGGAGTGGGGCGTGGAGGTTCCCACGACTTACGACGAGCTGCTCACGCTGACCGAGACGATCGTCCAGACCACCGGCGGTCCCGCGTGGT
>NZ_DASUNI010000303.1:0-10761 GCF_036277215.1 Microbacterium sp.
GCTCCTGCCCCTGCCGCTCCCGCGCCGGCAGCCGCCGCACCCGCGGCCCCGCCCGCGTCACAGCCCTCGGGCGATGTCGCGGCGCCCGGCGCTCCCCGCCCGGGCGGCGCACCGCGTCCCGGCAACAACCCGTTCTCCAGCTCGCAGGGCATGGGTCAGCGTCCCGCCGGCCCGCGCCCGGGCAACAACCCGTTCGCGAGCGCGCAGGGCATGGGCCAGCGTCCGAGCCCGAGTCCCGGCAACATCCCGCGTCCGCAGGCGCCGCGTCCCGGCGCGCCGCGTCCGGGCGCTCCCGGCGCCCGTCCCGGCGGTCCCGGTCGTCCCGGCGGGGCAGGTCGCCCCGGTGGCGCTCCGTTCCAGCAGCGTCCCGGCGGCCCCGGTCGTCCCGGCGGTGCCGGTGGCGGGTTCCAGCGGCCCGGTGGCGCGCCCGGTGGTGCACCCGCCGGCGGTTTCGCCGGTCGTCCCGGCGGTGGCGGCGGTCGTGGGCGCGGTCCCGGCGGTGGCACGGCCGGAGCGTTCGGCAAGGGCGGCGGCAAGTCCAAGCAGCGCAAGTCGCGCAGGGCGAAGCGTCAAGAGTTCGAGATGCGGGATGCACCGGTCGTCGGCGGCATCAACGTCTCGCGCGGCAACGGCGAGATCATCCGCATGCGCCGCGGCGCATCGATCTCGGACTTCGCCGACAAGATCGAGACCCTGACCGGCTACACGGTCCAGCCCGGAACCCTGGTCACCATCCTGTTCAATCTCGGTGAGATGGCTACGGCGACCGAGTCGCTGGACGAGGCCACGTTCGAGGTGCTCGGTGCCGAGCTCGGCTACAAGATCCAGATGGTCTCGCCCGAGGACGAGGACAAGGAGCTCCTGGAGGGCTTCGGTCTCGACCTCGACGCCGAGCTGGAGAACGAGAACGAGGAAGACCTCGAGATCCGTCCTCCGGTCGTGACCGTGATGGGTCACGTCGACCACGGTAAGACCAAGCTGCTCGACGCGATCCGCCAGACGAACGTGGTCGCGGGCGAAGCCGGCGGAATCACCCAGCACATCGGTGCGTACCAGGTCTGGACCGAGCACGACGGGCACGAGAGGGCGATCACCTTCATCGACACGCCCGGTCACGAGGCGTTCACCGCCATGCGTGCCCGTGGTGCGCAGGTGACCGACATCGCCATCCTCGTGGTCGCCGCCGACGACGGCATCATGCCGCAGACGGTGGAGGCGCTCAACCACGCCCAGGCGGCGGGAGTGCCGATCGTGGTCGCGGTCAACAAGGTCGACAAGCCCGACGCCAACCCGGCCAAGGTGCGCCAGCAGCTCACCGAGTACGGGCTGGTCGCCGAGGAGTACGGCGGCGACGTGCAGTTCGTGGACGTCTCGGCTCGCGCAGGCACCGGCATCCAGGATCTCCTCGACGCCGTCCTGCTGACCGCGGATGCCGGTCTGGACCTGACCGCCAACCCGAACAAGGCCGCGCGCGGCGTCGCCATCGAGGCGAAGCTCGACAAGGGCCGCGGTTCGGTCGCGACCGTGCTGATCCAGTCCGGTACGCTCCGGGTCGGTGACGCCATCGTCGCCGGAACCGCGTACGGTCGCGTGCGTGCCATGGCCGACGAGAACGGCGAAGCCGTTCTCGAGGCATGGCCGTCCCGTCCCGTGCAGGTGCAGGGTCTGAACTCGGTGCCTCGCGCCGGTGACACCTTCATCGTCACCGAAGAGGATCGCCTGGCCCGCCAGATCGCCGAGAAGCGCGAAGCCGCCGAGCGCAACGCTCAGCTGGCCAAGGCTCGCAAGCGCATCTCGCTCGAGGACTTCACCCGCGCTCTCGAAGAGGGCAAGGTCGAATCGCTCAACCTCATCATCAAGGGCGACGTGTCGGGTGCCGTCGAGGCGCTCGAGGAATCGCTCCTCAAGATCGAGGTCGACGACTCGGTGCAGCTGCGGATCATCCACCGCGGTGTCGGTGCCATCACCGAATCCGACGTGAACCTGGCGACGATCGACAACGCGATCATCATCGGATTCAACGTCCGCCCCGACACGAAGGCGCGCGAGCGCGCTTCGCGCGAGGGTGTGGACACGCGGTTCTACTCGGTCATCTACAACGCGATCGACGACGTCGAGCAGTCCCTCAAGGGCATGCTCAAGCCGGAGTTCGAAGAGGTGCAGTCGGGCGTGGCCGAGATCCGAGAGGTGTTCCGCTCCTCCAAGTTCGGCAACATCGCGGGTGTCATCGTCCGCTCCGGCACGATCACGCGCAACGCCAAGGCGCGCGTCATCCGCGATGGCGTCGTGGTCGCCGATGGCCTGGCCATCGAGTCGCTGCGTCGGTTCAAGGACGACGTCACCGAGGTGCGGACGGACTACGAGGCCGGAATCGGACTCGGCAAGTTCAACGACATTCAGATCGGTGATGAGATCGAGACCACAGAGCTCGTCGAAAAGCCGCGCTCCTAGAGCCCACTCCGGTTCCGGACGCCACGCTGCCCAGTGCGGCGTCCGGAACCGTCGCCGGCGCAGGCCGGCACCTCACTCGCCTGATTTGGGAGGGCAACAATGGCTTCTGAACGTCAAGCTCGGCTCGCCGACCGCATCCGCGTCATCCTGGCCGAGCGGATCGAGCGGGGTCTGCGCGACCCGCGGCTGGGGTTCGTCACGATCACCGACGTGAAGGTGACCGGAGACCTGCAGCACGCCTCGGTGTTCTTCACCGTCCTCGGCGACGCCGAGGAGCGCGCGGCATCGGCGGAGGCGCTGAAGTCCGCGACCGGGATGCTGCGCAGCGAGGTGGGCAAGCAGCTCAACGTGCGGCTCACTCCGTCGCTCGAGTTCATCCCGGACGCGATTCCGGAGAACGCCGACCACATCGCGGCGCTGCTGCGTGAGGCGCGGGAGCGCGACCAGGCCGTCGCCGGCCTCGCGGCATCCGCTCAGTACGCGGGCGAGGCCGATCCCTATGTGAAGCCGCGCGAGTTCGACGAGCTCGATGAACTCGACGAGGCGCAGGCCGAAGCCGACCTCGAGGGTGTCGAGCGCACCGAAGGCTGAGCAGTCGGCGCGCTCACAGCGGCAGGCGTGCTCGTCCGTCGATCAGCTCGATGAGCCCGTCGTCGGCGAGTGATGTGATCGCGCGGTCGCGCTGGAGCCCGTCCGCCCAGTCGGCGATCAGCTCCTCCGCGCGGATGCCGAAGGCCGAAGCATCCCGCAATGATCTGAGCACCGCACCGCGCGCCTGCCGGTCGCTGCCGTCGTAGCGCGCCTGCCGCCGTCGTAGGTCGCCGGTGTCCGGGTAGCCGGCCGCGCGCCAGGCGCACGCAGCGGTGATCGGGCAGATCTCGCAGTGCGGGACGCGCGCGGTGCACACCGTCGCCCCGAGTTCCATGGTGGCGGCGTTGACGACGGCGGCCTCCGTCCGATCGTCGGGCAGGAGGGCGTCCATCGCGGCGAGGTCGGATCGCGACGGCGGCCCGGGCTGCGATCGTCCGTCGATCGCGCGCGCGAGCACGCGCCGCGTGTTGGTGTCGACGACCGGATGCCGGTCGCCATAGGCGAACACGGCCACCGCGCGCGCCGTGTAGTCGCCGATCCCGGTCAGGGCGAGCAGCGCGTCGACGTCGCGCGGGACCACCCCCGCGTGCCGGTCGCGGACCTCGACCGCTGCACGATGCAGCCAGAGCGCGCGCCGCGGGTAGCCGAGATTCGCCCACTGCCGCACCGCTTCGGCCGGAGTGTCGGCGGCCAGAGCGGTCGGCGTCGGCCACCGGGCCAGCCACGCCTTCAGGTGCGGGACCACCCGGTTGACCGGCGTCTGCTGCAGCATGAACTCGCTGACGAGTACGCCCCACGCACCGTATTCCGGATGCCGCCACGGCAGGTCCCGGGCGTTCCGCCGGAACCACGCGATGAGCGGCGCGGCGACTTCGGGCATGCGGATCAGCCTAGGCGCGTGCATCGCATCACGGTTCGATTCCGAACGCTTCGCGCGCGCAGGCGGTCGATGCAGCGACCCGTAGGCTGATCTGGATCCCCTCGAAAGGCACTTCATGCGGCGACCGGCATATACGGTTTCATTTCTCGTGTCGGCATTCCTGCTCGCCGGCTGCGCGACAGCGTCCGGGACGGCTGCGCCGACCGCGGAGCCGACATCCACGGCGGCTCCGTCGATGATCACGCCGACGCCGACGTTGACGGCGTCGCCGACGCCGACGCCGACGGAGGACCCCGCCGACCCCTCGACGTGGCTCATCACCGAGGAGGGGATCGGCCCGATCACGGTGAATGCTCCGTTCTCGGATGGTGTCGCCCGACTGCCCACGGCGGTCGAGCGCGATCCGGAGATCTGTCGGCATTCGGTGTGGTGGAAGGATGCGAACGGCGACCAACTCGTTGTCGTCCGCGACCCGTCGACCGACGACGCGGGCCCGCTCGAACTCGTATTCTGGGCGGACTGGGTCGAGCCATATGCGGTCGGAGGACCGCGGACGGCGGCCGGCATCGGTGTCGGGTCGACCGTGGATGAGGTTCGGGCGGCCTACCCGGAAGCGACCGAAACCACGCAGCAGTCGGCGCCGGATATCCACTACATCGTGGTGGACTCGATGTTCTTCTACTACCGCGAGCCATCGCCTGTGATCAGCTCGGTGTGGGTGACGAACGCGGAACAGCCTCCGTACGAGATCTGCGGCTGATCCGCCAGCCGTAGGCTGGAAGCGTGCGCCTCCCGAACACACCCGCGACCACGCTGATGCGTGAACTGCGCGACGAGGTCCGTCAGCACTATCGCGGCGGCCGCATCATGATCGCGGTCGACGGCATCGACGGCGCCGGCAAGACAGCCTTCGCCGATGCCCTCGCCGAAGTGTTCGCCGAGGATGGCTCGGCGGTGTTCCGCGCATCGATCGACGACTTCCACCGCCCTCGGATCGAGCGCTTTGCGCGTGGACGACGGTCGCCGGAGGGCTACTACCGAGACTCGTACGACTACGCGACGTTCCGACGCGTGCTGATCGACCCGTTCCGCGAGGGTGCCCAGACCGGCGGGACCACCGGGTTCCAGCTCGCGGCCTTCGATCTGCGCCGAGACACCCCGGTCGAGGCGGCGTGGACGACGGCCCCGCGGGACGCGGTGCTCATCGTCGACGGGATCTTCCTGCTGCGCCCCGAGCTGCGCGGGCTCTGGCACTGGTCGGTCTGGCTCGACGTGCCCGTCGATGTCGCCTTCCAGCGCATGGCTCTGCGCGACGGATCCGACCCGAGCCCCGCCGCGTCGTCGAACGCGCGCCACCGCGAAGGCCAGGAGCTCTATCTGAAGGAGGCGCAGCCGCGCGCGGAGGCGTCCGCGATCGTCGACAACGGCGACCTCGCCCACCCGCGCCGGGTGTTCCAGGACTCCTGCTGATGCCCGCACCCGGGGTGCTGCTCGTCGACAAGCCGGGCGGGATGACGAGCCACGACGTCGTCGCGCGCGCGCGCCGGGCGCTCGGCACGCGCAAGATCGGCCATGCGGGCACGTTGGATCCGATGGCGACGGGCCTGCTGATCCTCGGCGTCGAGGCGGCGACCCGGCTGCTGACGTTCATCGTCGGCCTCGACAAGACGTATGCCGCGACGATCCGTCTCGGCGCCACGACAGACACGGATGACGCCGACGGCACGGTTCAGACGGTGACGGATGCCGGGGCGGTGACCATTCCGGCAGTGACGGCCGAGATCGCCGATCTGACAGGTGAGATCTCCCAGGTGCCCAGTCGCGTCTCGGCGATCAAGGTCGGCGGTCGACGCGCGTACGATCTGGCGCGCGCGGGGGAGGAGGTCGAACTCGTCGCGCGGAGGGTGACGGTGTCGCGGTTCGAGGTGATCCATGCGGAGCGCCCGGAGTCAGCGGCCGGCCGCTTCCTGGATCTCGATGTCGTCGTCGATTGCTCGAGTGGCACCTATATACGCGCACTCGCACGCGACCTCGGGTCCGCACTCGGTGTCGGAGGCCACCTGACGGCGCTGCGGCGCACCCGCATCGGTCCGTTCGGTGTCGAAGGCGCGTCATCTCTGGATGAGCTCGCCCACGCCCGGCTGCGCAACCCCGCGGACGTGGCCGCAGCCGTGCTCGGCACGTTCCCCGTGTCGAACGACGAGGCACGGGAACTGCGTCACGGCAAGCGACTCCCCGGCGCCGCAGCCCGCCTCGGCGGTGGCCCGGCCGCGGCGATCGATCCCACCGGCGTGCTCGTGGGGATCGTGGAGCGACGTGGCGACGACGTGAAGAGCGCCATGAACCTCCCCGCGGAGGCGTCGTCATGATCCTGTGGTTCACCCTCGCGCAGGTGTTCGTCGCGGTGGCGGCCGGACTGCTCTGCGTGGTGCTCGGCCTCGCCGGGCGGCGTCCCAGCGACCTCAGCGTCGGCGCTCTCGCACTCGTCGAGCTCCTGCTGATCGTGCAGATCATCATCGCGATCGTCGCTCCGTGGGCGGGCAATCCGCCGACGGGGAGTCTGCTGGAGTTCTGGGTGTACCTGGTCTCGGCAGCCCTCATCCCGCCTTCCGCGGTCGCCTGGGCGCTGCTCGAACGCAGCCGATGGAGCACGTTCATCCTGGGCATCGCGGCCCTCGCGATCGCGGTGATGGTGTGGCGGATGCAGGCGATCTGGACGATCCAGATCGCCTGACCCAGCCCGTATGATCAGACAGTCATGTCGTCGAGAACCCGCCCCCGCATGACCGGGATCGGCCGTGTGCTCGTGATCGTCTACGCGATCATGGCGCTCGCCGCCACCGGCCGCTCCTTCGTTCAGATCGTGCAGCGTTTCGACGAGGCGCCGCTGGCGTATTCGCTGTCCGCGGCATCCGCAGCCGTGTACATCCTCGCCACTCTCGCGCTGATCTTCGCGGGCTCCCGCGGGTGGTACGTCACCGCCTGGGTCGCGATCTGCTTCGAGCTGGCGGGTGTGCTCGTGATCGGCACCCTGAGTCTGCTGCTGCCCGACCTGTTCGCGCATCCGACGGTGTGGTCGTGGTTCGGCATGGGCTACCTGTTCGTTCCGCTGGTACTGCCCTTCTTCGGAATCTGGTGGCTCGCCACGCATCCGCCGGTCGATGCGAGGGCCGCGCCGGAGCTGCACAGCGCTCAGGTGCGCCCGTGATCGTCTTCCGCGATCCGTCCGATGTGCCCGCCGGCTTCGGCCCGTCCGTCGTCGCGATCGGCAAGTTCGACGGCGTCCACTCCGGCCACCGCGCGGTCCTGGATCGTGCGCGCGTGGACGCCGCGACCAGCGGCGCCCGCGTCGTCGCGGTCACCTTCGATCGCAACCCACTCGCCTTGCTGCGGCCTGAGATCTGCCCCGTCGACCTCATCGGCGTGCACCAGAAGATCCAGCTGCTGGCCGAGACCGGCATCGACGCGACACTGGTGCTGCGGTTCGACCGGGAGCTGGCCGACCTCACTCCTGGTGAGTTCGTTCATCGCGTGCTGGTGGACGCGCTCTCCGTGCGAACGGTCCTCGTCGGCGGCGACTTCCGATTCGGGCGCGGCGGCGCGGGAAACCCCGACGTCCTGCGCGAGCTGGGCGCCGAGTTGGGCTTCGACGTCGACGTCGTCGACGACGTGCGCGCGATCGACGCGGGCCGACGCGTCTCGTCGACGTGGATCCGCGAACTGCTCGGTGACGGCGACGTCGAGACGGCTGCGAAGCTCCTCGGCCGCCCGGCATCCGTGTGGGGCGAGGTCGTTCAAGGGCTCAAGCGGGGGCGCGAGCTCGGTTTCCCCACCGCAAACCTGTCGCCCGACCTGGAGGGCTTCGTGCCGGCCGACGGGATCTACGCGGGCTGGCTCGTCGATCAGGGCTCCGCCGACGGGCTGCGCCGCGGTGCGCGCTACCCTGCTGCCATCTCGGTCGGGATGAATCCGACGTTCGACGACGTGGCCGTCCGGCAGGTCGAGGCGTATGTGCTCGACGAAACCGATCTGGACCTCTACGGCCGCGAGGTCGAGATCCAGTTCGTCGCGCGCATACGCGGGATGGCCGCGTTCGAGGGCGTCCACGCGCTGATCGCGCAGATGACCGACGACGTCGAGCGCGTCCGGGCAGCCCTCGCCTGAAGGGCCATCCGCACGCCGTAGACCGGCCGGTCGGTGCACCCTACGATCGGTGGGGTGGAACCCCTGATTCTGCTCCTCGCGGCGGTCGACGCTGCGCCGCCGAAGCCTGTGAACCTGTGGGGCGCGCTGGGGTGTGCCGTCGCCTACTCCGCCGCGCTGCTGGCGACCCTCGACGGGTTCGCGGACCTCATCCTGGCCCGCGACGACGCCCCGGCGGGGCGCGTTCCGGCGGGGGTAGGCTTGAAGCTCGGATCGAAGCTCGCCGCAGCCGCGATCGCCGTGATCTCGGCGGCGATGGTCCTCGCCCTGGACTCGAACTGGTTCGCGTTCACCGCGCTGACGATCGCCTTCCTGGTCGTCGTCGGGCTCGGTGTGATCGTGATGCTGCGACACCGGCGGGTGACATCCGATTCCGGTCCGCAGTCCAGGCGGTGAGCGACTCCGCCCTCGCAGACCGCAGATCGGGGCAGACCTTCGCGGGAGCGCCGAGGAGAAGGAGAAAGCCATGAGTCGGACCGATCTGCAGACACTGCCCGAACGCGCGGTCGATCTGCTCGGCGGCGAGCCGGACGACACCACCCTGCGCCGGTACCTCCACGGGCTCGCCGGGGTCGATGCCGTCGGGCTCGAGCAGCGCGCTGCCGGACTGGGCACGCGCTCCATCAAGACGACGTCGAAGGCGTGGGCGCTCGACAAGATCATCGGCCTGATGGACTTGACGACGCTCGAGGGCGCCGACACGCCGGGCAAGGTGCGCTCGCTCGTCGCGAAGGGCCTGAAGCCCGACGCCGCGGACCCGACGTGCCCGCGAGTGGCAGCGGTGTGCGTCTACGGGGACATGGTTCCGCATGCCGTCGCCGCGCTCGGCGCCGCACACGGCGATCCGGACGACGGGCTCGTGTCGGTGGCCGCGGTCGCGACGGCCTTCCCGAGCGGTCGCGCGTCGCTCGAGGTGAAGCTGGCCGACACCGCGGATGCGGTCGCCGCCGGCGCGGACGAGATCGACATGGTGATCGACCGCGGCGCGTTCCTGGCGGGCCGCTACGGTCTGGTGTTCGACCAGATCGCCCGCGTCAAGCAGGCGTGCCGCCGAGACGATGGGACCTACGCGTCGCTCAAGGTGATCCTCGAGACGGGCGAGCTGAACACATATGACAACGTCAAGCGCGCATCGTGGCTCGCGATCCTCGCCGGCGGGGACTTCATCAAGACCTCCACCGGCAAGGTCCAGCCCGCCGCGACGCTGCCCGTCACCCTCCTGATGCTCGAAGTCGTCCGCGACTGGCATCGCGCGACCGGCGAGAAGATCGGCGTGAAACCAGCCGGCGGCATCCGTACGTCCAAGGACGCGATCAAGTATCTGGTGACGGTCGCCGAGACGGTGGGCGAGGAATGGCTGCAGCCGCACCTCTTCCGCTACGGGGCGTCCAGCCTGCTGAACGACGTGCTGCTGCAGCGGCAGAAGCTTCGGACCGGGGCATACTCCGGCGCCGACTACGTGACGATCGACTGAGAGACGAACCATGAGCTTCCTCGAGTACGCGCCCGCGCCCGAGTCGCGCAGCATCCTGAACCTGCGCGACGGATACGGCCTCTTCATCGACGGCGATTTCGTCGAGGGGACGGGCAAGAGCTTCGCCACGATCTCGCCCGCCGACGAATCCCACATCGCCACGATCTCGGCAGCGAGCGAGGCGGACGTCGATCGCGCGGTCGCCGCCGCACGCCGCGCGTACGACAAGACCTGGTCCAAGATGAGCGGCCGCGACCGCGGGAAGTACCTCTTCCGCATCGCACGCCTCGTGCAGGAGCGGGCGCGCGAGCTCGCGGTCGCCGAGAGCCTCGACAACGGCAAGCCGATCAAGGAGAGCCGCGACGTCGACGTGCCGCTCGTGGCCGCATGGTTCTTCTATTACGCCGGATGGGCGGACAAGCTCGACTACGCCGGCCTCGGCGCCAGCCCGCGGGCACTCGGCGTCGCGGGCCAGGTCATCCCGTGGAACTTCCCCCTGCTGATGCTCGCGTGGAAGATCGCACCGGCCCTCGCGGCGGGCAACACCGTCGTGCTCAAGCCCGCCGAGACCACTCCGCTGTCGGCTCTGGTCTTCGCCGAGATCCTGCAGCAGGCCGACCTGCCTCCCGGCGTCGTGAACATCCTCACGGGTGCCGGCGAGACCGGCGCCGCCCTGGTCTCACATCCGGACGTCGACAAGGTCGCCTTCACCGGGTCCACCGCCGTGGGCCGCGCGATCGCGAAGGAGGTCGCCGGCTCCGGCAAGAAGCTCACGCTCGAGCTGGGCGGCAAGGCCGCCAACATCGTCTTCGACGATGCGCCCGTCGACCAGGCGATCGAGGGCATCGTCAACGGCATCTTCTTCAACCAGGGCCACGTCTGCTGCGCCGGCAGCCGACTGCTCGTGCAGGAGAACGTGCACGACGAGGTCATCGACCGGCTCAAGCAGCGGCTGTCGACGCTGCGCCTCGGCGACCCGCTCGACAAGAACACCGACGTGGGGGCCATCAACTCGGCGGCGCAGCTGCAGCGCATCGAGGCGCTCGTCGACGCGGGCGAGCGCGAGGGAGCGACGCGCCGCACGATCGCGTGCACCCTGCCCGAGCGCGGCTACTGGTTCGCGCCCACGCTCTTCACCGGCGTGGCGCCCGTCAACCGCATC
>NZ_DASUNI010000304.1:0-5169 GCF_036277215.1 Microbacterium sp.
CGGAATGGGTCCGATCCCCTCCACGACCGCGGGCTCGACTCCGTCAAGCCCAGGATCGAGGAGGGCGAGGACCGGGACGGTGACCGCAACGGTCGCGCGTATACCTTGCGCTGCAGCCGGATGCAGTCCGGTCTCACCCTCGATGAGGATGTCCGCGATCACGTCGGCACGGATCGGGCCGATGGTCCGCGTCTCCCCTTCCGAGGCGAGAATGGCTTTCGCCATCCGGGTGACCCGGCCCCAGATCGCCTGCGCTTCGACGGCGGGCATCAGGGCCATGACCCACGTCATGGCATCGTGATCGGGCTGCAGCACGACCCGACGCCTCCGCACGGCCGATTCGTACCGCTGCGTGAGTGTCGTGGAGCGAGCCGCCTCGATCAGTGCGCGCAGCTTGCGACGGAACGCGCCGACCGGCTGCTCCTCCGCCAGTCTGACCGCCTCCGGCAGGATCTGCTGATGGAACACCGGCTCCACTGTCTGGACGGCCTCGACCAGTAACCGGGCGTGCCTCTCCGTCATCCGCGCAGAGGCGAACGAGTCGAGAACCGTCGGAAACCGCTCGACGAGCGCCTCGCCCAGGGCGAGCATCGCAGCGACTTCGTGCTCCGTGATGCGGAGCGCGGCGGCGATCTCCAATCGCACCGATCGCTCCACGACGTCGGTGAGCACCCGCCCGGAACGTGCGGCATCCGCCAGCGCCTCTCGGCGGAATATGTTCACACCGATCAGCCGTTGTGCCGCCTGCATGGTGACCATGTCTGCGATCTCGATCAGGTGATCCAACGTATCGGGAGCCTCGACCCCGGCGCGCTCACGGGCCCGCCTCGAGTTCGGGCGGCTCGTCGCACGGGGCATTGTTGAGGTCGCAGCCAGTCCACGCTGCAGGCGTGAAGTCAGGATCCGGGGGCGGAAGCGAAGCATCGAAGAACATGGCTTCAGATTAGAACAAAGGTACGACATCGGACGCCCGCCAAGTCGCGGGCCGCAGTCGGCGGATAGCCTGAACACATGGCCTTCCATGCCCGCCCCGACGCGGCCGTCGACGCGCCCGGATCGCCATGATCCCGGTCGACGAGCACCTGGCAACGATCCTGGCCGCCGCGCCGTCGCTCGAGTCGATCACCGTACCGATCGCAGCGGCGCACGGCAGCACACTCCGCTCGGCGGTCAATGCGGCGGTGGATCTGCCGCTCTTCGACAACTCCGCCATGGACGGTTTCGCGGTTCGATTCGCCGACGTGGCCGGCGCAAGCGAGCAGTCCCCCGTGGTTCTGCGGGTCGTCGCCGACCTGCCCGCCGGCACCGCCCTCGACCCCGATCTCACCGGCGGCGAGGCCGCGCGGATCATGACCGGTTCGCCGGTGCCCACCAGCGCCGACACGATCGTGCCGTTCGAGGCCACAGCGGGCGGCCTCACCGACTCGCTCGTCTCGGTGCGGGTGCTGCAGGCTCCCCCACGCATCGGTGCGCACATCCGCCGGCGTGGCGAGGACTGCGCCGCGGGCGCGGAGCTGGTCGCTGCCGGTGTCGAGCTCGGGCCGCTGCAGCTGGCCGCGGTCGCCGCCGCCAACGTCGCCCACGTGAGCGTCTCGCGACGCCCGCGCGTCGCCGTCGTCTCCACCGGCAGCGAGCTCGTCGCTCCCGGCTCCGAGCTCGTGCGTGGCCGGATCCCCGAGTCGAACGCACTGCTGCTTGCATCGCTCTCCGCCCAGGCAGGGGCCGATGTCGTGCTCCAGACCACTGTCGGCGACGTCGACGACGACCTCCGCCGTGCCCTCGCCCACGCGACCGAACTCGGAGCGGATGCCGTGGTCACCTCCGGCGGCGTGAGCGCCGGCGCCTACGAGGTCGTCCGCAGCGCCGTCGAGGGCATGACGTTCACCAAGGTCGCGATGCAGCCGGGCAAGCCGCAGGGCTTCGCGGCCGGCCCCCCGCTCGTGTTCGGACTGCCTGGCAATCCCGTCAGCGCTGCGGTGTCGTTCGAGGCTTTCGTGCGACCCGCGCTACTCACGATGCAGGGACGCAGGCAAGTGCGTCGGCGGATGCTGCGTCTTCCCGCCGTCGAAGGCTGGCGGACGCCGCGCGGGCGCGTGCAGTACCTGCCGATCACCCTCGCGAATGGCGGCGTCGCTCCGGCCACGATGGGCGGGTCGCACTTGGCCGGTGGATTGGCGCGCGCCGAGGGCTACGCCGTGGTCCCCGCAACCGTCGACATCGTCGCCCCCGGCGACGTCGTCGATGTCATGCTCGTCTCGTGAGCGGACTCGCTGCGATCCTTCTCGCCGGCGGACGAGGCTCGCGCATGGGCGGCGTGAACAAGCCGCTTCTCGAGGTCGGCGGCACGACGCTGCTGAACGCCGCGATCGGCGCCGCGGAAGACGCCGGCTGCGATTCCATCGTCGCGGTGGGCGACCCGCTCGCCGGCGCCGATGCTTCTCCCGCGGTCACCTGGGTCCGCGAGGATCCGCCGTTCGGCGGACCGGCTGCGGCGATCCTGGCCGCGCTGCCGCTGGTCGCAGCATCCCGTGTCCTGGTCCTCGCGTGCGATCTGCCCGAGGTGAGGGCGGCGGTCCCGCTGCTGCTGGCTTCCCCGTTCGAGGGGGATGGGGCGTGCCTCGCGGACGAGGAGGGCCGCCTCCAGTGGCTCGCCGGCATCTACCGCACCGACGCGCTCCGCTCTGCCGGCGCCGGGCTCCCGCAAGCAGGGCAGGGCGCCTCCGTGCGCGCCCTGCTCGGCGAGCTGAGCATCACCGCCGTCGCGGCGTCCGACGACCTCGCGGCCGACATCGACACGTGGGACGATCTGAATCAGGCGCGAAGGAGGAACCCATGAGCGAGAAGCTGCCGCCCGAGGCGTTGGACGCGTGGGCGGAGGGGATGCGAGAGGAGTTCGGACTGGACGCCGACGACATCCCCATCACGGTGATCCTCGATCTGGCTCGCGATGTAGCCGTCGGAGTGGCCCGGCCGGCCGCACCGCTCGGCGCCTACGTCGCCGGACTCGTCGCGGGAAAGGCGGGCGGCACGCCCGAGCAGGTGCGCGCCAGCGTCGCGAAGATCACAGCTCTCGCGGCGGACTGGAAACCCGAGAGCTGATCAGGACGCAGGCTGACGGCGCTCCAGCCGCACGATGACGGACTTGGATGTCGGCGTGCCGCTGACGTCGGCGACGGAGTCGAGCGGGACGAGCACGTTGGTCTCGGGGTAGTAGGCGGCCGCGTTTCCGCGTGGCGTGGAGTAGGAGACGATCCGGAACTCCTCCGCGCGCCGTTCGCTGCCGTCGCGCCATTCGGAGACGAGGTCGACGATGTCGTTCTCCTCGAAGCCGAGCTGCTGGATGTCCTTCGGGTTCACGAGGATCACGCGACGCCCACCGTGGATGCCGCGATATCGGTCGTCCTTGCCGTAGATCGTGGTGTTGTACTGGTCGTGCGAGCGCAGAGTCTGCAGCAGCAGGCGGCCACGCGGGATGAACGGGTACTCGAGCGGGTTGGCCGTGAACACAGCCTTCCCCGTCGGGGTGGCGAAGCTGCGGCCGTCGCGCGGGCCGTTCGGCAGGAACAGCGTGCGACCCTTCTCGATCCTGCTCTCGAAGTCGTCGAAGCCGGGGATGACCGCGGCGATGTGCCGACGGATCAGGGCGTAGTCGGCTTCCAGAGCCGCCCAGTCGGCATGCGGAACGGAATTCGGACGCCCACCGTGCTCGGGTGCGGGATGACCGTGTTCCACCGCCGGCGCGTCCGACTGGATTCCCTCGTGCTCCGGCTGACCGAAATCGACATCCGCCGCGGTTGTGGCGTCGATCTGCGGCTCGAAACGGCTCCCGGCATCCGTACCGAACAGCAGGGCGCACAGCCGCGCGACGATCGCCACCTCGCTGAGCATGTCCTCGGAGGGCGGCACAAGCCGCCCGCGAGAGGCGTGCACCGCGCTCATCGAGTCCTCCACCGTGACACGCTGCTCCCCCCCGCCGCGGATGTCGCGGTCGGTGCGGCCCAGCGTCGGCAGGATGATGGCACGCTTGCCGGTCACGACGTGGGAGCGATTCAGCTTCGTGGACACCTGTACCGTGAGATCGACGTTCTGCAGGGCGGCCTCCACGACTCTGGTGTCGGGAGTCGCCGAGACGAAGTTGCCACCCATCGCCATGAACACCCGCGCTCTGCCGTCGCGCATGGCACGGATCGCTTCGACCGTGTCGTGTCCGTGCGCCCGCGGCGCCGTGAACCCGAACTCGCGGTCCAGCGCGGCGAGGAAGTGCTCCGACGGCTTCTCGTAGATGCCCATCGTGCGGTCGCCCTGCACGTTCGAGTGACCGCGCACCGGGCACACGCCCGCGCCCGGCCGGCCGATGTTGCCCTGCAGGAGCAGCACGTTCACGACGTCCCGCAGCGTGGCCACCGCGTGCTTGTGCTGCGTCAGCCCCATCGCCCAGCACACGATCGTGGCCTTCGAGGTGCGCACGCGCTCGGCCACGCGGCGCAGCGCCTTCTCAGGCACCCCCGTCGCGGCGACCAGCTCGCGCCAGGGCACCGCGCCCACCTCGGCGGCGTACTGCGCGAAGCCGGTCGTGTGCGCGTCGATGAACTCGGAGTCGAGCACCCCACCCTCACGCTCCTGGACCTCGAGCAGGTGCTTTCCGATCGCCTGGAACAGCGCCTGGTCGCCTCCGAGCCGGATCTGCACGAACTCGTCCGCGAGCTTCTTGCCGCCGAGGATCACGCCTCTCGGCGTCTGGGGGTTCTTGTAGCGGATCAGCGCGGCCTCAGGCAATGGGTTCACGGCGACGATCGTCGCCCCGTTGTCTTTCGCCTTCTCCAGCGCGCTCAGCATGCGGGGGTGGTTCGTGCCGGGGTTCTGGCCGGCGACGATCAGCAGGTCGGCCTTGTGGATGTCCTCGATCGACACCGTGCCCTTGCCGATCCCGAGCGTCTCGGTCAGCGCAGAACCCGACGACTCGTGGCACATGTTCGAGCAGTCCGGCAGGTTGTTGGTGCCCAGCCCGCGCACGAGCAGCTGATACAGGAACGCCGCCTCGTTCGAGGTGCGGCCCGAGGTGTAGAAGATCGCCTCGCTCGGATCATCCATGCCCCGCAGCGCATCGGCGACCTCGCGCAGCGCGTCGTCCCACGAGATCGGGCGATAATGCGACGCACCCTCATCCAG
>NZ_DASUNI010000305.1:0-4630 GCF_036277215.1 Microbacterium sp.
GGGTGAATGCGAGAACATAGCGGTCGGGCATGGCAGAACAGCTGAGTGTCGTATGTGCACACGTCCTGCGCGCCGACGCCCGGTTCTGCTCATCGTGAAGCAAGGCGGTGAGTTCACGCTCGCCTGCGGTCAGAGCGATCACGATACGAAGAAGACGGTCGATGACTGGGCGCGGGCGCACGCGTCGCATTTCTCTGCCGGAGATCCGGCGATGTGTATCGTTCGCGTACTTCGTGACGGCGAAGAGGCTGAGCGCCACCGGGTCGGTGCGCCGTGGCTTCGTCGCCGCAGTCCTTGCGACTGAGGAAAGCGTGCTCGTCGGAGCGTCTACGGCCACAGCGCGTGGTACGCGTTGATCGCGGGCTGGCCGCCGAGGTGCGCATACAGCACGTGGGAGTCGGCGCCGATGTGGCCGCTCTTGACGAGATCGATCAGCCCGGCGAGCGACTTGCCCTCGTAGACGGGATCGGTGATCATCGCCTCGAGCTGCGCCCCGAGGGCCATCGCCTCCATCGTCGAGTCGACCGGGATGCCGTACAGATCACCCGCCCACCCCTCGAGCACCTGGATCTCGTCGTCGCGCAGCTCGCGGCCGAGCTCGATCAGCTCAGCGGTGTTGCGGGCGATCCGAGCCACCTGGTCGGTCGTCTTCGCCAGTGTCGCCGAGGCGTCGATTCCGAGCACCCGCCGCCGCACGCCCGTGATGTCCTCTAGAGCCGCGAAGCCGGCGATCATGCCGGCGTGCGTTGAGCCGGTGACGGTGCAGACGACGATCGTGTCGAAGGTGATGCCGAGCGCCTTCTCCTGTTCGGCGAGCTCGAAGGCCCAGTTCGCGAAACCCAGCCCGCCGAGCGGATGCTCCGACGCGCCGGCGGGGATGGCGTACGGCTTGCCGCCGGATTCCTCGACTTCGCGCAGCGCAGCCTTCCACGAGTCGCGCACGCCGATGTCGAACCCGGCGTCGTCCAGGCGCGAGTCCGCGCCCATCATGCGGGAGAGCAGGATGTTGCCGACGCGATCGTTGGTCGGGTCGTCCCAGGGCACCCACTTCTCCTGAACCAGGCGCGACTTCAGGCCCAGATGCGCGGCCACGGCCGCGACCTGGCGCGTGTGGTTCGACTGGTATCCGCCGATCGAGACCAGGGTGTCGGCGCCCGAGGCGAGCACATCCGGGACGATGTACTCGAGCTTGCGGATCTTGTTGCCGCCGTAGGCCAAGCCGCTGGACACGTCTTCGCGCTTCGCCCACACCTGTGCTCCGCCGAGGTGCTGGGTCAGCCGTTTCAGATGCTGAAGCGGGCTCGGCCCGAACGTCAGCGGATAGCGCGGGAATTCGGCGAGCTTCATAGGACGGCATCCTCTGGTCTGTGGTCAGTTAGGGGCGCCCGCAGATGAACCTTTTCGCGGATGCCGGACACTACAGGTTATGAGCGAAGATGACGCGGCGTTATGGGTCCGGGTGCGTGACGGCGACGAATCCGCGCTGGGCGCGCTGTTCGACCGTCATGAAGCCCGGCTCTTCCGCCATGCTCAGCGACTGCTCACCACCCGCGAAGACGCGAAGGATGCCGTCACCATCGCCTTCTTCGAGCTGTGGCGCAAGCGCGTGTCGGTGCGCCTGGTGGACGGGTCGCCGTTGCCCTGGCTGCTGAACACGGTGTCGAACTCAGCGCGCAATCTGGAGCGATCGGGTCGCCGGTATCGCGCGCTGATCGCGCACACGCCTGCTGCGGATCACGGCGCAGCGCCCCGCGCGCACGATGAGAGCGGCGTCCTTGCGGCGCTCAAGCGACTCCCGGCACGAGAACAGAGCGTCCTCGTCCTGACTGTCCTCGAGGGCTATCCCGACCGCGTCGCGGCGGAGGCCCTCGGCATCCCGGTCGGGACGGTGAAGTCCCGCCTGGCGCGCGCCAAAACGAAACTTCGGGATGAGATGACGGCTATGGAGGCATCATGGGCATGAACGACGGCGGTCTCACGCCTCGCGAGCACGCCGAGATGCGCGATCTGGTCCTCGCGGGGACGCAGCGCATCCGGCCGGCCGGTTCGCATCGGGCTCAACTCACCGCGGCGGCAGTCGCGCTGGTTCTGGTCGGCGCTGTCACGGGCGGCGCGATCACCACAGCCACCCTCATGGGCACCCAGCAGGATGCGGGTCCGGTCTCCTCGCCCGCCTCGACTCCGACGCCGACGCCCTCGGTCACACCGACCCCGAGTCCGACGCCGACGGGCACCCCGACGCCGACGCCCGCGCCGCCGACGCGTGCGCAGGCTGTCTCAGCCTTTGGTGGTGAGTGCGCGAACTCCCTCAGCGTCGACGAGGTCACGGCAGCGGTCGGCGTCGAGATGGTCCTTCACGAGCCAGCCTGGCGGTCGGGTGCGGAGGGGCGCATGGGAGGCCTGGTCTGCACGTGGACCGATCCGACAGGATACAAGACCCATACCGTCTACCTCATCTCCTACCCCGCGTCGCTCGTGCCGGCAGACATCCAGGACGCACCCGCCCTCTGCGGGGGCGAGGAGTACGGCTGTGCGATCAGCGGGGCTGCAGGTGAGTCGTGGCTGTACCTGAGCGTCAGCCCGACGGCGGGGGAGACGGCGAGCCGCGGTCTGTGGGAGCTCGCCGCGTCACGTGCCGCAGAGTTCCCTCCACCCCTGTCCGAATCGCCCGCCGCGGACTGGTGGCCCACGACCTCCTGCGAGCAGCTCGCCGATGGTGTGGATCTGCTCGGCGCGACCGGGTGGCGGTGGATTCGCTACAACGCCCCGGAGTTCGATGACACGGGGACGGTATGGGGGCTGCCGAACCGAGTCGGCGGCGTGAGCCAGTGCCAGTTCACAGGCAGCCCGGATGATGCCTCGTACGTGGACGTCTCGTTGCGCGTCATCCCGGGGGCCGGAGGCTACTTCCCGCAGATAGCCGCATCCGAGGGGGCGACGTCGGTGGAGGTGGCCGGGGCGCTGGCGGCTGCCGAAGTGCTGGACGACGACCTCTGGGAGGGGCACTACGCGACCACCGTGGCCACGGATGGAGTCAACCTGGTCATCGTGGGCGTCAATTCGTTCGAGGACCGAGCCGTCGGCTCGTCGATCGCCGCCGCCGTCCTGGCCGTGATGTGAAGGGCTGCAGGGCGGGTGCCCTTCGGCCCCCGCCCTAGACTTGACCCTCGTGGTCACACGTCTCTCGCACTTCTTCCTCCGCACGCTCCGCGAAGACCCGGCCGACGCCGAGGTCACCAGCCACCGGCTGCTGGTGCGTGCCGGCTACATCCGCCGCCAGGCACCCGGGATCTTCGCGTGGCTGCCGCTCGGCCTGAAGGTCAAGGCGAAGATCGAGGCCATCATCCGCGAGGAGATGGACAACGCCGGAGCCTACGAGGTGCACTTTCCAGCACTGGTGCCCCGCGAGCCCTACGAGCAGTCCGGCCGTTGGGAGACATACGGCAACGGCATCTTCCGCCTGAAAGACCGGAAGGATGCCGACTACCTGCTCGCCCCGACGCACGAAGAGCTGTTCACGCTCCTCGTGAAGGACCTCTACTCGTCCTATAAGGACCTGCCGCTGGCGATATATCAGATCCAGGACAAGTACCGGGATGAGGCGCGGCCGCGCGCGGGTCTGCTTCGTGGCCGTGAGTTCACGATGAAGGACGCGTACTCGTTCGACTACACCGACGCCGGGCTGGATGCCTCGTACCAGCTGCAGCGGGACGCGTACGAGCGCATCTTCCAGCGCCTCGGACTGGAGTACGTCATCGTCGCGGCCGACAACGGTCTCATGGGCGGTGCCCGCAGTGAGGAGTTCCTCCACCCCACTGCCATCGGAGAGGACACGTTCGTCCGCTCCGCCGGCGGCTACGCGGCGAACGTCGAGGCGTTCACGACCGTCGCGCCCGAACCGATCCCGTTCGACGGCCTGCCGGACCCCGTGATCTTCGACTCGCCCAACACGCCGACCATCGCGACGCTCGTGGCTCACGCGAATGCACACCTCGATGCTCCGGCCGACGGCGTCGCCGGCCCTGCCACGGACGGCGCGACCGAGTGGACGGCCGCCCACACCCTGAAGAACGTGGTGCTCGCCCTCACCCACCTCGACGGCACACGCGAGGTCGTGATCGTCGGGATTCCGGGGGATCGTGACATCGACGACAAGCGCGTCGAGGTCGCGTTCGCGCCCGCTGCGGTCGAGGCCGCGACCGAGGCCGACTTCGAGCGCAACCCGTTGCTGGTGAAGGGCTACATAGGCCCGTGGTCGCCGACGGGCGCGATCTTCGGCGAAGAGTCCGCCACCGGCATCCGCTACCTGCTCGACCCGCGGGTCGCAGACGGCACCGCGTGGATCACCGGGGCGAACGCGGATGAGAAGCACGTGCACTGGCTCGTTGCGGGTCGCGACTTCGTCGGCGACGGATTCGTCGAAGCAGCCAACGTGCGTGCCGGCGACCCCGCCCCGGACGGCTCGGGGCCGGTCGAGCTGGCACGCGGGATGGAGATCGGGCACGTGTTCCAGCTCGGGCGCTTCTTCGCTGAGGAGCTCGGACTCAAAGTCCTCGACGAGAACGGCAAGCTCGTGACCGTCACGATGGGCTCGTACGGCATCGGCGTGACGAGAATTCTGGCGAACATC
>NZ_DASUNI010000306.1:0-10982 GCF_036277215.1 Microbacterium sp.
GATCTGCGGGCTCTCCGGGGGAGTCGACTCGGCGGTCGCGGCGGCGCTCGTCCACGAGGCGGTCGGCGACCAGCTGGTGTGCATCTTCGTCGACCACGGTCTGCTGCGCAAAGACGAACGCGAGCAGGTCGAGCAGGACTACGTCGCCTCCACGGGCGTGCGGCTGGTCACGATCGACGCGCGGGAGCAGTTCCTCTCCGCGCTCGCCGGAGTGAGCGACCCCGAGCAGAAGCGCAAGATCATCGGCCGTGAGTTCATCCGTTCATTCGAGGGCGCAGAGAAGGCTCTCGTCGAGGAGGCTGCCGCGGACGGCGAGCCGATCCGTTTCCTCGTGCAGGGCACGCTGTACCCCGACGTGGTCGAATCCGGCGGCGGCACCGGCACGGCGAACATCAAGTCGCACCACAACGTCGGCGGCCTTCCCGAAGACCTGCAGTTCGAGCTGGTCGAGCCGCTGCGCACGCTGTTCAAGGACGAGGTCCGCGCCATCGGCCGCGAACTGGGGCTTCCCGAGGTGATCGTCGGCCGACAGCCGTTTCCGGGCCCCGGCCTCGGCATCCGGATCGTCGGTGAGGTCACCGCTGACCGCCTCGAGATTCTGCGTGACGCCGATGCGATCGCCCGGGAGGAGCTGACGCGCGCCGGCCTGGATGGCGAGATCTGGCAGTGCCCGGTCGTGCTGCTGGCCGACGTCCGATCGGTCGGCGTGCAGGGTGACGGCCGCACCTACGGACACCCGATCGTGCTGCGTCCGGTCTCATCCGAGGACGCGATGACCGCCGACTGGACGCGGCTCCCGTACGACGTTCTCGCCCGCATCTCCAACCGCATCACGAACGAGGTCCGCGAGGTGAACCGGGTGGTGCTCGATGTGACGTCGAAGCCGCCAGGCACCATCGAGTGGGAATGAGCAGGTAGGGGCAGGATGGGAGCGTGACCGCGCTTCCTGCGACCGGATTTCCGGATGCCGAGTACCTGATCCTCTCCAGTCGCCTCATCCCCGACCGCGACGGCGGCTACGCGCTGGCCACCCTCGCGCGTGCGCGGCAGATGGCCGCCAGCGGCGTGCACGACGGCCTCGGCCCGCTCCTGCTGACGCTCGACCCCGGCACTCCGGCGGAGCATGCGCAGCACCGCGCCGCCTTCGCGGGGCGCGACCTTGTCGTCGACCCCTCGCGGATGCGCAACCTGTTCGACGAGGCCGCTGACCCGCGCGGCGGATCAGCGGCGTGGCTGCGCGATGCCGCGCATCCCGGCGAGCCGGATCCGGCGCTGGTGTACCGACCGATTGCGGATGCCGCTGCGCGGCCCGTCGTCGCGCTCCCGGTTCTGCAATCCGACCCCGACTGGCACATCACGAGCGCGGCCATCTCGGTCTACGACCGACGGGGCGACGTGGCCGGCGTGATCGACGGCTTCGGCGAGTTGTACCGGGCATGGCTGGAGCACGTCGTCGCCGGACTGCGCGCGGGGGATCCCGACCGGCCGGTGGTTGTCGTCTGCGAGTCCCGTCAGCTGGGCGAGCTGCTGGCCGGATGGGACGATCCCGCCCTGCGGCTCGTGCATGCGATCCACACGATCCACCTGGAGCCGCCGTTCACCCCGGACGCGCCGTTGAACCCGCTCTGGTCGCGCTGGTTCACGCTCGCCGAGCGCTTCGACGCCGTGCTGTGGCCGACCGCCGCGCAGCGCGACGACGTCGAAGAGCGTTTCGGCGCCTCGCCCGTGCACGTGGTGGTCCCGAATGCGGTGCCGCCCGCGGCATCCGTCACACCCCTCGCCGACCGTGTTCGCAGCCGGATCGTCATGCTCAACCGGCTGGCTCACGGCAAGCGCATCGACCACGCCATCCGGGCGCTGGCGAGGGTGGTCGAGTCCGTCCCCGATGCGACGCTCGACGTGTTCGGCGACGGACCCGAGCGCGACCACCTGCAGCAGCTCATCGACGAGCTCGGTCTCGGGACGCACGCTGTGCTGCGCGGCCTGACCGACGATCCCGGACACGAGCTCGATGAGGCATCCGTGTTCCTCTCCACGTCCGCGTTCGAGGGTCAGGGGCTGTCGATCGCGGAGGCTCTGGTGCACGGCTGTCCGGTCGTGGCCTACGACGTGAACTACGGCCCGGGCGACCTGCTGGCACAGGGCGGCGGGATGCTGGTGCCCGATGCCGACCTCGACGCCCTGGCCGCTGCGCTGACCAGCGTGCTCTCGGATATCGAGCTGCGGGCGAGGCTGACCGCTGAGGCGGTCGCCGCCGCTCGAGCGGTGCACCCCGACCACGCGATGGCCGCGCTGGCGCTGGCGGTCGAGGACGTGCTCGCTCAGCCGTCGAGGCGCGCTCCCGGCTGAGTCGCGCGGCCGCTCCGGGTGGGCTCGCGGCCCGTGCTGGACCTCGCGGCCCGTCGGGAATGGCGGGCCGCGGGCGCATCGACGGGCCGCGAGGCCGCCCGGCGGCACGCCGGCCCGCTGACGGCGGATCCGCCCGAGGCGGAACGGAGTGCGCGCATTCGCGCATTCGCGCACGCTGAGGTCATGGCAGACGAAGCGAAGGTCCCTCAGTTCGGCGCCGAGGCGCGCCGCGAGCTGTTCCACCAGCGCGTGCTCGTGCTCGACGGCCCGCTCGACGACGACAACGGCACGATGATCGCGACCCAGCTGCTCGCCCTGGCCGCCGAGGATGAGGTATCCGACATCGCCCTGTGGATCCACTCGCCGGGCGGTTCGGTGCCGTCGATGCTCGCAATTCGCGACGTGATGCGGCTGATCCCCAATGACGTCGCGACGCTCGCACTCGGGCTCGCGTGCAGTGCGGGTCAGTTCCTGCTCTCGGCGGGCACGAGGGGCAAGCGCCGGGCACTGCCGCACGCACGGATCCTGATGCACCAGGGATCCGCGGGCATCGGCGGCTCGACGGTCGAGGTCGAGGTGCAGGCTGATGATCTGCGGCACATGCGCGACACCGTCCTCGGCTTGATCGCCGACGACACCGGCCAGCCGGTCGAGCGCATCTTCGAGGACTCGCTCCACGACCGCTGGTACACGGCCGCGCAGGCACAGGACTACGGCTTCATCGACGGCATCGTCACCGACTTCGGTCAGGTGGTGCCGCGACGCCGACGTCCGGCCGGGCTCGGGCCGGGCGCGGCGGAGGTGGCGGCGTGAGCGGGTACACGATCCCGACCGTGGTGTCGCAGCATCCGCGGGGCGATCGCATCATGGACGTGTACTCGCACCTGCTCACCGAACGGGTGGTGTACCTCGGCACGGGCATCGACGCGGGTGTCGCCAACGCGCTGATCGCGCAGCTGTTGCACCTCGACGCCGACAACCCTGATCGCGACATCCAGCTGTACATCAACGCGGAGGGCGGCGACCCGAGCGCGATGCTCGCGATCTACGACACGATGCAGCACGTGCGCCCCGACATCGCGACGACGTGCGTCGGACAGGCGATCGGCGTCGGCGCGGTCATGCTCGCTGCGGGTGCGGCCGGCAAGCGTGCGGTGCTGCCGCACGCGCGGGTCGTGCTGCACCAGCCGACCGGGCAGGGGCGCGGGGCGATCCCCGACCTGATCCTGCAGGCCGACGAGCTCGTGCGGGTGCGCGGCGAGGTCGAGCAGGTGCTCGCGCGGCACACGGGACAGGATGCCGCGAAGCTGCGCGCCGACACCGACCGCGACCGGGTGTTCACCGCAGCGGAGGCGGTCGCCTACGGGCTGGTCGACCGCGTGCTGGACGCCCGGGGAGCATGATCGAAGAGGGCTGCTCCGCCTCTTCAGCCGATCCCGCCCCGGCCTCTCGAGGGTCGGATATGGTGACCTCATGCGGGCGCTGGTCATCGGGAGCGGCTTCGGCGGCCTCGCCGCGGCGATCCGGCTGGCGGCCGCCGGCCATGAGGTGACGGTGCTCGAGAAGCGCGAACGCATCGGCGGCAGGGCGTACCTCTATGAGCTCGACGGCTTCCGCTTCGACGGCGGTCCGACCGTGCTCACCGCGCCGTTCATGTTCGAGGAGCTGTTCGCCCTCGCCGACGAGCGGCTCGAGGACCACGTGCAGCTCGTGCCCCTCGACCCTTTCTACCGCGCGTTCGGCTCGGACGGCACGCACCTCGACTTCCACGCCGATGCCGCGCGCATGCAGGCAGAGGTCGCCCAGCGCAGCCCGTCGGATGAGCAGGGGTACGCCCGCCTGCGCGGCCGCGTGAGCCGGATCTTCGACGCCTTCTACCCGTACACCGAGCGCCCGATGATGCAGCTGCACGTCATGATGCGGATGCTGCCCTTCCTTCTGCGGCACCGTGCCGCCCTCGGAGTGCAGAGGCTGGTGGACGGATGCATCCGCGACCCGTTCCTGCGGCGCGCTCTCGCCTTCCATCCCCTGCTCATCGGCGGCCACCCCTCCCGCACCCCGGCGCTGTACGCGCTCATCGTCGAGTTCGAACGCCGCTGGGGCGTGCACTACGCGATCGGTGGGACGGCGGCCCTCGTCGATGCTCTCGGAGCGCTGCTGCAGCGGCTCGGGGGGCGTATCGAATGCGGCGTCGCCGTCGATCGGATCCTGGTCGAATCCGGCCGCGCGGTCGGCGTGCTGCTGGCGGACGGCTCCCGGCGTGAGGCTGACGTCGTCGTGTCCAACGCCGACCCTGGGCACACCTACGATCGGCTGCTCGGACCGGATCGCGGTCTGACGGGGCGGCGCCTGCGTGCAGCGCGGCCGAGCATGTCGCTGCACGTGCTGTACTTCGGCGCGGACCGCACGTGGCCGGACACGCCGCTCGCCCATCACAACCTCCTGCTCGCGGGAGATTCCCGCCGCGTGCTGAGCCGCGTGTTCGCGCGCTCGCGGCGCGGACGCGCCACCGGCGGGCCGCTGACTGCCGATGACCTCTTCCTCTATGTCCATCTGCCCACCAAGACGGACCCGACCGTCGCACCCCAGGGGTGCGAGGCGATGTATGTTCTCGTCGCAGCTCCGCCGATCGAACAGAACGAGGCGGTCTCGGCGGCCTCCGCGCGCCGAGTGCGCGATCTGGTGGTCGAGGTGCTGGACGAGCGATACCTCCCGGGATTGTCGTCGCACTTGGTCGTCGAGCACGCGATCGGCCCCGAGCATTTCCGCGATGTGCTGAACACCCCGCACGGCGCGGCGTTCTCGCTGCAGCCGACGCTGTTCCAATCGGGATGGTTCCGACCGCACAACCGGTCCGGACGGGTGGCCGACCTGTATCTCGTCGGCGCCGGCACGCATCCGGGCGCCGGCGTACCCGCGGTGCTGGCGTCGGGGAAGATCGCCGCCGACCTCATCGCGCGCCGGGGTTCGGTCCGGCGCGGTCGCATCGGCGACGGCGGCATCCGCTTGACGGCGGGCACGGGATGAGCACTGGATTCGCACTGCACGGATTCGGGGAGAGTCCCGAAGTCGCCCTGGACGACGTGCCTGTCCGCGGCACTCTGCCCGAGTGGCTCACCGGCTCGCTGATCCGCAACGGCCCCGGCACCTTCCAGGTCGGCGAGCGCCGGTACCGGCATTGGTTCGACGGCCTGGCGATGCTGCACCGCTTCACGATCCGCGGCGGTCGGGTCTCCTACGCCAATCGCTTCCTCGAGACCGAGTCGTACCGCATCGCACGCGAGGAGGGCCGGATCGCCTATCCCGAGTTCGCCACCGATCCGTGCCGGTCGATGTTCGCCCGTGCGATGGCGGTGTTCGAGCCGCAGGCCACCGACAGCGCGAAGGTGAACATCGCGCGCGTCGCCGACCACTACCTCGCGCTGGCCGAGACGCCGATCCAGGTCGAGTTCGATCCCGAGACCCTCCGCACGGTGGGCGTCACCGGGTGGGACACGTCCGACTTCGGGCGGATGACGACGGTCCACCCGCACCTCGACGAGGAACGGCACGAGGCGATCAACCTCGTCACCCGGTACGGCGCCGTGAGCAACTACGTATTCCGTCGCGTCGACACCACCGAAGCCGGCTTGCTGCATGGCGACACGTTCGCGTCGCGCGCCGTCCGCGAGCCGTCCTACATCCACTCGTTCGGGATGTCGGAGCGGCATCTGGTGATCGTCGAGTTCCCGCTCGTGGTCAACCCGATCTCCCTCCTGCTCTGGCTGCGCCCGTACATCGAGAACTTCCGCTGGAAGCCCGGCCGGGGAACCCGCATCCACGTCTTCGATCGAGCCAGCGGCGCGCACGTGCGCTCGGTGACCGCCGATCCGTTCTTCGCGTTCCACCACGTCAACGCGTACGACGACGAGGACGGCTCGGTCGTCGTGGACCTGGTCGCCTACGACGACGCGTCGGTCATCGAGTCCTTCTATCTGCACCGGCTCTCCGAACCCGATGTGCAGATCCCGCCCGGCACCCTCCGCCGGCTGCGGGTACCGCTGAGCGGACCGCACGGGCGGCTGCACGCTGAGGAGATCTCCCCGACGGGAATCGAACTCCCGAGCATCGACTACAGCCGTCTCAACACCAGTCCGCATCTGCGCTACGTGTACGGCATCAGCGTGCGGAGCGATCGCGGTTTCTACGATCAGCTCGTCAAGATCGACATCGAGACCCGGACCACCGTCGTCTGGCACGAAGCGGAATGCTACCCGGGCGAGGGCGTGTTCGTCGGTCGGCCCGAACGCGTGGCCGAGGACGACGGCGTCCTCCTGTCGGTCGTGCTCGACGCCGTGCGCGGCACGTCATTCCTGCTGGTGCTGGATGCCGCAACCTTCGCCGAGATCGCCCGCGCCGAGCTTCCGCACCCGGTGCTGATGGGTTATCACGGCCAGTTCTACGACGATCTGCTCGCTTCCGACCGGCCCGGCCAGGTCTTGCCCGCCCACGGGTCGTAGTCGGCGATCAACTCCTCCTGCGCAGGGCGGGAGCCCTCGGGAACGTGCTGAAGGTTGATCCGCACCCGATACCAGAGCGAACTCGCGCCGCGCATGCCGTCGATGAGCGTGTCGGCCGGGCGCAGCAACTCGACCACATCCGCGTGTGCGGCCTTCCACTGCGCGAGAGCTTCCAGAGCCTCGGGCTTGGTCTTGGTGCGCGCGACCTCGATCAGGGGCATCGTCGAGGCGCGCCGGCCCGACCCGTCCGAGCCGCGGGGCGGCTTCTCGGCCGGGCCGAGCTCCTTCGCGAGGCCGAGCAGCCCGTCGAGGGTTCCGACGGCATCGTCGATCCCCTCGTGCGGGTCGCCGATCTCCGCGAAGCGCTCGAGCATCGTCGCGACGGTGAACTCCTCAGGCCGGCGCACCCGCACCTCGTCCCAGTCGAGCGGAGTCGACACGCGCGCATCGGGGAGCGGGCGGATCGAATAGGCCGATGCGACGGTACGGTCCTTGGCATTCTGGTTGAAGTCGACGAACACGCTCTCGCCGCGCTCCTCCTTCCACCATCGTGCCGTCGCGAGCCCCGGCGCCCGGTTCTCCACCTCGCGGGCCAGCGTCTCGGCGGCCAGCCGCACCTGCGTGAAATCCCACTGGGGGGCGATGCGCACGAGGATGTGCAGCCCGCGCGACCCCGAGGTCTTGGGCCACCCGACGAGCCCGTAGTCGTCCAGCACCTCGCGCGCGACCATCGCGACGTCGACGATCTGCGACCAGTCCACGCCCGGCATCGGGTCCAGGTCGACGCGCAGCTCGTCGGGGTGATCGAGGTCCTCCGCGCGCACGGGGTGCGGGTTCAGGTCGAGGCACCCGAGGTTGACGATCCACGCGAGGCCGGCCGCATCCCGGATCACCGCCTCTTCAGCCGACGTCCCTCGTGCGTAGTGCAGTGTCGCGGTGTCGACGAAGTCGGGGTGGTTCTCGGGGACGCGCTTCTGGAAGAACGCCTCCTCGTCGATGCCCTTCACGAAGCGTTTGAGCACCATCGGGCGACCGCCGGCTCCGCGCAGCGCGCCGGGCGCGACCGCGAGGTAGTACCGCACGACGTCGAGCTTCGTCAGGCCCGGCTGCGGGAAGACGATCTTGTCGGGATTCGAGACGCGCACCTCGTGGCCGTCGATCTCGAGGATCTCACCGGTGCTCTTCGCGGGACTCACCCTCGCCACGCTAGCGCGGTGACGGATGCCGCGGCCAGGGTCGCCGACAGCTTGGCGCTCGCGCCGTCGAGCCCGCCCGCAGGCGACCCGTCAGGCGACGAGCGCGAGCCCGGTCTGACAGCCGACCGCGGACCGGTCGGCGGTGCGCGCCCGCAGCTCGTCGACGACGGCCGCGGTCAGGTCGATGAGGGTGACCTCGAGCGCCCCCGCGACGGCGGCGATCATCTCGCTCGACGGCTCCTTCAGCCCGCGCTCGATCTCGGACAGGTACTGCGGCGACACTCCGGCGCGGTCGGCCGTGTCGGCCAGGCGCTCGCCGCGCTCGTGCCGGACGCGGCGCAGCTGCTCGCCGAGGGCATCGCGCCAGAGCGGCTCGAGCGCTCGCGGCGCGCGCGTCGGTCGCTTCGTCGGCATCGGGATGATCTCGGCCATGCGCTCACGATAGGTCGAGCGGAAGCCGCGTTCGAGCCGTTCCGCTCAGAGCAGAACGAACCTCAGAGCAGGAGGAGTCCGCGGACGACCAGCCACACAGCGAAGACGACGGATGCCGCTGCCGACACCGACAGCGCGACGCGGTGGAACAGGGTGCCCTCGTCCCGGATCCACGCGCGGATGACCAGGACGATCAGCAGGATCGCGGCGCAGATCGCGGCGAACGGAACGAGCAGCAGCGGCCACACCCCGGCCGGAAGGCCGAACGCGAGGATCAGCGGATCGGTGTTCAGCATCACGAGGGCGAGGCCGCCCGCGTAGACGAGGTTCAACCCGGAGGACGCCGCAGCGGCGAGCACCGCTCCGCCGGGAGCTTCGCCGCGGCGAGTCCGCAGCCACGCGAGGCCGTAAGCGGCGGCGTAGATCAGCGTCGCGAGGAAGATGAGGAGCGAGACCCCCGCGATCGCGATGGTGAGGGGGTCCCGATCGCGGACGACGTCGGCATCGAACCGGTAGATCGCCGAGGTGGCGTGGATGTCCTTCGAGGTGAGGAAGTCCGGCGGCGCATCGGAGATGCACGACGCGTCCGGCTCGACGGCCGGATCGCGCAGGAACTGCTGCGCGATGGACGCCGGGCAGTCGTCGATCCAGTTGGCCCAGACCGAACCGTGGCCCATCGCGGGGAAGGTGTAAAGGTAGTGCGACGAGAGCGTGACGGCGGCGGACTCGGCCCACACGGCAGGCGTGATCGGGTCGTAGCCGCCGCTCGTCAGCAAGGTGGGGATGCCGCTGACCACCGCCTCGTTCTCGAGAGCGGATAAGGGCGGGACGGCCCAGAGCGCGCACCCCTCCCGGACGCCGTCGAACAGCGAAAGGTGTTCGAGCAGTGGATCCGCGGCGGTCGCGGCGGCGACCAGCTCGTCGCTGTTGAAGGGGACCTCCTCGGCGCACTCGATCGACTGTTCCAGGCCCTCCGCGCGGAGGTCAGCGGTGTCCAGGCTCCGCTGCGCCAGCGGCGCGGCCGCTCCGGCATCCCCGCCCGCGAGCCGGTCGATGAGGAACGGCAGCGCGCGGATCACCTCCGGGTCGTAGAAGGCGTCGAAGAGTCCCTGTGTCAGCTCGGTGTCGCGCAGGTCCAGCCGAACAGGATTTCGATCCTCCGGGTGTTTCACGGTGACCGACAGCGGCTCTTCCGCAGCGCGGTCCAGAACCGCCGCCAGATCCTCCTCGATGTCGGGATACACCTCGCTGCAGTCGGCGTGTGCGGCGCAGTCCGCCAGCAGCTTGTTCACCGCGTCCAGAAAGCCGGCCGGTGCCCCCTCGTGCCGATTGACGTGGGGCGGATAAACCCCGTCGAGGATCACCGACCGCAACCCGTCGGGGTGGTCGCGCATCGTCGTCAGCGCCAGCCGCGCACCGTATGAGACCCCGTACAGATTCCACTCGTCGTATCCGAGGACGGTGCGCAGGTCGGCGAGGTCGGCCGCGCTCTCGGTGCTGGTATACGCCGCGGGGTCGACGCCCTCCTCGACGAGACGGTCGCGGCACATCTGCAGTCGCTCGAGGCGCAGAGCGGCGGCCTCCTCACCCGAGACCAGCACACCGTCGACGATGAAGTGCTCCGTGTCCAGCTCAGGGCAGTCGAGCGAGGGCTCCGCGAGAAGATCGCCGCGCTGCTCGATCAGGATGATGTCACGGTCACCCGCCCAGTCCGCGTAGTCGAGGAAGTACCACAGCGCGCTCAGCGTGCCGCCCCCCGGTCCGCCCGTCGTCGGGAAGACCAGCGGATCGCTTGCGGGATCGGACGTACGACTCGAGATGACCGCCAGCGGCAGCTCGAGGGTCCGCGCAGGGTCGCTGCCCTCGGTGCGTCGCTCCGGGACGATCAGCACGCCGCACGTCACGCGCTCCGCGTGCGCGGCGGGAACATCGACCGGGCAGTCCGTCTCTTCGATGTCATCGGCTACCGAAGCGATCGCCGCAACTCGCGGGGCGTTCGTTGCCACCGCTGCCGATGCGGGCAGCATCGCTGCGAGTGCCGCGGCCGCCGCGACGGCGACGGTCGCCAGTCGGACGATCGGATGCCGGTGCCACAGACGCCTGGTGGAGACATGCGTGCGAGGCCGGACCATAGCGTCACGATAGCGGCGATCCGGCGGCAGCGCCGCCAGCGCCGAGCGGGCAGGTGCTCGTCGTGACAACCTGCCGCGACAAGACGAAGGGCCGCCCTTGCGGACGGCCCTTCGTGCGGTGTGCGACTTAGTTCGAGCCGCGCGCGATCGCGAGGATGCGCAGGATCTCGACGTAGAGCCAGACGACGGTGACCATGATGCCGAAGCCGCCCATCCAGCCGAACTGGCGAGGGGCGCCGTTCCGCACGCCCTGCTGGATCAGGTCGAAGTCCAAAACCAGAGAGTATGCCGCCATGATCACGACGAAGACGCCGATGAGGACGCCCCACGGAATGCCGAAGAGGAAGCTCGGCTGGCTGGCCAGGCCGAACGCG
>NZ_DASUNI010000307.1:0-9784 GCF_036277215.1 Microbacterium sp.
TCATCACGGCGTTCGCAACCCTATCCTGAGCCTCGCGCGCACTGCCGTTCTCCGACGATGGCCGCCTCCTCGGCCGCTCGCGCCGCGCCCCCGAACCCGGAGGTCGTCCGGCGCGATAGTCTCGGCGTCGCGATGACCGAGATCGACCAGGCGCTCGCAAAAGACCGCGCCATACCCGACTTCGACTGGCGCGTCTTCCCGCAGGGAACCGTGCAGGATCTGTTCGCGGCACCGAGCGGCCCGATCGCGCGCGTCCGGCTGGGCGATCCCGACGCGCCGAGGGTGGTGCTGGTCTCGGGCGTGGCCGGATCCAAGGAGGACTTCGTCCTGCTGTTCCCGCTGTTCGCGGGAGCCGGCTATCGGGTCGAATCTTTCGACCTCGCCGGCCATTACGCATCGATCGCCGCCGGACCTGAGAATCTCGATCCTCCCCGCGATCGATACGACTACCGGCTGTTCCTCGACGACCTCATCGCGATCCTCGAAGACGGGCGCACGCCCGCGCACGTGCTCGGCTACAGCTTCGCGGGCCTGGTCGCCGAGCTGGCCCTCGTCGAACGACCCGACCTGTTCGCGAGCCTGACCCTGATGTCGGCGCCGCCGGCCACGGGTCAGGTGTTCCGCGGGGTGAAGCACATCGGACCGATCTCCGACATGCCACCGCATCGCGCCGCCGGGCTCATCCTCTGGGGCATCCGCTACAACCTCAACCGCACTCCGCCGCAGCGGATCGCGTTCGTGCGAGAGCGACTCGGGCTCATCCGGCGACCTGCGATCGACGACATCGTGGGGCTGATGATGACGATGCCCGACGTCGCGGACGAGGTCGCGGCCATCGACATCCCGAAGTTCATCGCGGTGGGCGAACAGGACCTGTGGCCCACGGCGCAGCACGCGTCGTACGCAGAGCGCATCGGTGCGCGACTGGCGGTGTACTCCACCGGCCACGCGCCCTGCGAGACCGCCCCGCATCAGCTGGTGCGCGACATGCTCGAGGTGTTCGGGCGGCGCTGACCGACGAACCCCGCGCTCGCTCGGCCGGGCGGGAATAGATTCTTCTCATCGGTGTTCTATCGAGTACATTCATCTGAATATAACTGGATGCCGCGGCATCCCGAATCGGAGATCGATCGTGAACGACACCAGCACCGCCTCGACGCCGGCCCCGGCCATGCAGTTCGGCATCTTCACCGTGAGCGACATCACCGAGGACCCCACAACGGGGCGCACCCCCAGCGAAGGCGAGAAGATCCGCAACACGAGCACGCTCGCCAAGCATGCGGAGGACGTCGGACTCGACGTGTTCGCCTTGGGAGAGCACCACAATCCGCCGTTCTGGTCGTCCTCGCCCACCACGACCCTCGCCTACATCGCCGCTCAGACCGAGCGCCTCGTCCTCTCGACCGCGACGACCCTGATCACGACGAACGACCCGGTGAAGATCGCCGAGGACTTCGCGATGCTGCAGCACGTCTCGGGGGGACGGACCGACCTCATGCTCGGGCGCGGGAACACCGGACCGGTGTATCCGTGGTTCGGCCAGGACATCCGCCAGGGGCTGCCCCTGGCGATCGAGAACTACGCACTGCTGCACAAGCTGTGGCGCGAGGACGTCGTGGACTGGGAGGGCAAGTTCCGCACCCCCCTCCAGGGCTTCACCTCCACCCCGCGGCCGCTCGACGACGTGCCGCCGTTCGTCTGGCACGGATCGATCCGCACTCCCGAGATCGCTGAGCAGGCGGCGTACTACGGCGACGGCTTCTTCGCGAACAACATCTTCTGGCCCTCCGAGCACTACCAGCGCCTCATCACCCTGTACCGCCAGCGCTTCGCGCACTACGGCCACGGCACACCCGAGCAGGCGATCGTGGGCCTCGGCGGCCAGGTCTTCATGCGCGCGAATTCGCAGGACGCCGTCCGTGAGTTCCGGCCCTACTTCGACAACGCCCCGGTCTACGGCCATGGGCCGTCGATGGAGGACTTCACCGAGATGACCCCGCTCACGGTCGGCTCGCCCCAGCAGGTCATCGACCGGTACGCCGGCATGCGCGACCTGTTCGGCGACTACCAGCGTCAGTTGTTCCTCATGGACCACGCGGGGCTGCCGCTGAAAACGGTCCTCGAGCAGCTCGACATCCTCGGTGGGGAGGTCGTGCCCGTGCTGCGCAGAGAGCTCGCCCAGAACCGCCCGGCGGAGGTACCGGACGCCCCCACCCACGCCTCGCTCGTCGCTGCGAAATACGGCGACCAGGCGCCCCGGCAAACGGTCCCGAACCCCAACCGCGGCGACAACCTCTCCGGCCCGTCGCCGTATCGGGACACGCCCGTCCAGGCGGGATCGTCCTTCGGTGCCGCTGCGACCCGGACGGGAGCGTGACATGACTCCGCGTCGCATCGCCGTCGTCTCGGCCGGTCTGTCCAATCCCTCGTCGACGCGCCTGCTCGCCGACCGCCTCGCCGCCACTACGGTGCGGCAGCTGGCGGAACGTGAGATCGACGTCGAGGTGGACGTGTTCGAGTTGCGCGACTACGCGCACGACATCACGAACAACCTCCTGACGGGTTTCGCGCCGCCGGCCCTCGAATCCATGGTCAACGCGGTCGTGTCGGCCGATGCCGTGATCGCGGTGACGCCGATCTTCTCCACGAGCTACTCGGGGCTGTTCAAGTCGTTCATCGACATCCTCGACCCGGACGCCTTGACCGCAAAGCCCGTGCTGATCGGCGCGAATGCGGGCACGGCGCGCCATTCGCTGGCGATCGACTATGCCATCCGGCCGCTGTTCACCTATCTGCATGCCGAACCCGTCTCGACCGGAGTGTTCGCGGCGTCCAGTGACTGGGGAGCGTCGGGCGACCAGGTCGCCCCGCTCGGCGAGCGCATCGACCGCGGCGCCGCCGAACTGGCCGATGCGATCGCGCGCCGCACACCCGCGGCGTCGGCCGATCCGTTCGACCCGGCGAACTATCTGGGCGAAGGCCGCTCGTTCGGCCACCTCCTCGGCGGTCTCGCGGGGGAGTAGATCGCACCTTCCGGCCGCAGCGCCCCGCGCTACAGCCGGATGTCGGTCACGCTCTCCAGCTCGCTCCACCGACCCGGCCGCGCGGCGGCCACCGGCATCACATCCGCCGCGACGAGCTCGCCGAGGTCGACGGCGGCGATCGCCTCGATGTCGGAGATCGGAACCTGGAAGGTGCGGAAGGACCCCAGGCGGGCCACGGCGATCGCCGCCTCGTCGAGCTCGATGAGCTCGGCCTGATCGAGCACGAAGCCGGCGGCGGCGAGCACCGGCTCTTCCGCCGACCCCTCGGTCCACGCCGCGACCTTCCAGAACCGGCGGGGGATGAGCACGCCGCGGTAGGAGGGGTCGTCGGGATCGAGGACGGGGGCGGTGAACACCGAGAGGCGCAAGGCGCTCGAGCCGGCGAAGTGCAGGACGTGGTCCTCCAGCCCGAGCCACAGCTCTTTGGACTGGTTGAACACGGACGCCTGCGGAGCGGCGTTCGGGTACACGAACGTCGCCTCGGTCGCCGCCCGCGCTTCGGGGATGGTTCCCCAGCCCGGGTCGCGGCGGCGCACCAGGTGACCGCGGTCCAGGTCGTTGTCGCTGTAGAGCCCGGGTCCGGCCTGGTCCGTCGCCGGCACCCGCGGATCCAGTTCCCAGTCCCCGGTCCGCTCCAGGTCGAGCAGTGACGCGCCGTCGATGTTCACCGCGGTCACCGCGGCCAGTCGCCTTCGTGCATCCAGGAGCACGGAGAAATGGAGGTACGCGAGCTCGCGAAGCTCACGGTCGCCGAGCGGCCGCGGCATCCCCACGGCCAGGGACAGGAAGTCCGCGTCGTAGCCCTCGGGTGCTGCTGCCACTGGCGGACTCCTCTGCTTGATCCCAGTCTGGCGCCTGCGGACGACACCGCTCGCCGCGCCGGACCGTGGGCTGACATCGCGACGCGGTCGCTCTGAGCGACGGTCAGGGATGCCAGCCGTACTCCGTCTCGGGACGGCCCGGCGTGCCGTAGCGCGGTGATCTCACGACCTGCCCGGTGTCCGCGAGGTGCTCGAGGTATCGGCGGGCCGCGACCCGCGACATCCCGAGAGCCGACGCGGCCTCGGCGGCGGACAGGGGTCCGCTTCCGCGCACGGCGCCGGTCACGCGATCGAGCGTGTCGGGTGAGAGTCCTTTCGGCAGAGCGACGGATGCCGTCGGCCGGAGTGCGCCGAGCATCGCGTCGATCTCGGACTGCGTAGCGGGTCCGGTCGCCTCGCGCGCGCGCTCCCGATACGCGCGATACTGCTCGAGCCGGTCGCGGAACACCGCGAACGAGAACGGCTTGACGAGGTACTGCGCCACCCCCAGTCCCACCATCTGGCGCACCACGTCCGCATCGCGCACGCCGGTGACCGCGATCACGTCCACGTCCGCAGCGCGCGCCCTGACGTGCCGCAGCACGTCCAGGCCGGTCCCGTCCGGCATCGTCATGTCGAGCAGGACGAGGTCGATGCCTTCCGCCGGCGGACGCTCCAGGATCGCCGACACCGCCGCTCGCGCCCCGGTGCACTCGGCGACGACCCGGAATCCGTCGACCCGCTCCACGTAGGTCCGATGCAACTCGAGGGTGAGCGCGTCGTCATCGACCAGAAGGACCGAGATCATGGGCGCCGTCCCGGCAGGATGACCTGGAACGTGGTCGGCGCCGACGACAGGTCCACCGCGCCGCCCGCCCCTTCGACGATCGACCGCACCAGGGCCAGTCCGACTCCGCGGCCGTCGGAACCCGCAGGCTTGGTCGAGAAGCCGTGCTCGAAGATGCGCTCGCGAAGCTCGTCCGCCACGCCGGACCCCGAATCGGAGACGGACAGAGCCAGAGCGCCACCCGGGGCGGGTGCGAACGCGACCCGCACCCACCGCGGATCCGCTCCGCCGGCGGCTGCGTCGAGTGCGTTGTCGATCAGGTTGCCGACCACCGAGACCGCGTCGACCGGGCTCAGGGCGCTGCGCGGTGCGGTGGGGTCGATCTCTGCGCTCCAGTCCACGCCCCGCTCGCGGGCCTGCGCGGCCTTGCCGAGCAGGAGCGCGCCCACGGTGGGGTCGCCGTCCCTGCGCGCGGCGACCTGATCGACGAGTTCCTGGCTCTGCCGGGAGGTCTCGGTCAGGATGCCGATCGCCTCCTCCGTGCGGCCGAGCTCGAGCAGGGCCACCGCGGTGTGCATGCGATTGCCGTGCTCATGGGTCTGCGCGCGCAGCGCCTCACCGAGCGTGCGCACCGATTCGTACGACGAGACCGCGTCGCGCACGGTGCTCGCCGGAAGATCTCCGGCGATGCGCCGTGTGAGGCGACGCGCGAGCAGCGCGGCGGCCGCGCCGACGGCTGCGAGGGCGATCGCGACGCCGAGCACGAACGGCAGCCGTCCCCACACCTGCCCCCACACGTTGCCGACCGTCACCCCTGCCGCGACCAGACCGACCACCTCGGCGCCGTCGCGGACGGGCACGACCGAGCGGACCGATGGTCCGAGGGTGCCGGTGAACTCCTCCGTGACAGTGCCCCCCGCGGCGGCTTCGTCGATCGTGCCGAGATACCTGCCGCCGATCTGGGTCGGATCCGGGTGGGTGAGGCGGATCCCGTCCGGCCGCATGATCGTGATGAAATCCAGCGGCGTGTCCGCGGTGATCTCGAGCACCACGGGCTGAAGAGCGGCGGTCGTGGCGGCATCCGACTCGTCCATCGCGGCGGTGACCGTCGGCATGGAGGCGATCGTCCGCGCCAGCGACAGCGTCAGCGTCTCAGCCTCCGCGCGCTCGGCCGCCTGGGCGTCGACGGTGAGGAGGACGGCCAGCAGCGCCGCGATCGCCACGACCGCGCTGAGGAAGGCCAGGAAGACACGGGATGCCGCGCTCGCGGCGCGTGTGGCAGCCATACGCCTCCTCGCGTTCGGGTCAGGTTGAGACCAATACGACCACAACCCGGCGCATCCGGCATCCGTCGCGCACAGTGATCGCAGGACGGGTGCCGCAGCGGCGACCCGGAACAGAGAAGTTCGAACCCTTTCGGAGGCGAAGATGGCTCAGATCCCCAGAACCCAATCGTTCAAGCTCCCCGGCTACAACTGGCGACGCGGCAAGACCTCGTGGGACCGGCACACGTGGCTGTACATCGCGGTCATCATCGCGGTCGTGCTGGGTGCCACCATCGGCCTCATCTGGCCCGACGTCGGAGTCGCACTCGAGCCCATCGGCAAGGGGTTCGTGGCGCTCATCAAGATGATGATCGCGCCGATCATCTTCTGCACGATCGTGGTGGGCGTGGGCTCGATAGCCAAGGCGGCCACGGTCGGCAAGATCGGCGGCCTGGCCCTGCTGTACTTCATGATCATGACGACCTTCGCCCTGGCGATCGGTCTCGTGGTGGGCAACCTGATCCACCCTGGCGAGGGCCTGAACATGTCGAACTCGACCTACGACGCGAGTGCGACGGAGGCCAAGACGACGCAGGAGTTCATCCTCGGCATCATCCCGACGACGTTCTTCTCGGCCTTCACCGGCGAGAGCGTGCTCCAGGTGCTGTTCATCGCGCTGCTGGTCGGCTTCGCGCTGCAGCAGATGGGACCCAAGGGCGAGCCGATCATGAGCGCCGTCAAGAACCTCCAGGCGCTGGTGTTCCGGATCCTCGGCATGATCCTGTGGCTCGCCCCGCTGGGAGCGTTCGGCGCGATCGCCGCGGTCGTCGGCAAGACCGGCTTCGCCGCGATCGTGAGCCTCGGCATCCTGATGATCGCGTTCTACATCACCTGCGCGGTGTTCATCTTCGGCATCCTCGGCACGCTCCTGTTCGCCGTGACGCGCATCAACATCTTCAGCCTGATGAAGTACCTGGCTCGCGAGTACCTGCTGATCGTCGGCACGTCGTCCTCCGAATCGGCGCTTCCCCGCCTGATCGCGAAGATGGAGCACCTCGGTGTGGCGAAGCCCGTCGTGGGCATCACCGTGCCCACGGGGTATTCGTTCAACCTCGACGGCACGGCGATCTACCTCACGATGGCCTCGCTGTTCATCGCCGCCGGGATGGGCACCCCGATGAGCATCCCCGAGCAGATCGGGCTCCTGTTGTTCATGGTCATCGCGTCCAAGGGCGCGGCCGGGGTCACCGGCGCCGGCCTGGCGACGCTGGCCGGCGGTCTGCAGGCCTACCGCCCCGACCTGGTGAACGGCGTCGGCGTCATCGTCGGCATCGACCGCTTCATGTCGGAGGGTCGTGCGATCACGAACTTCACCGGCAATGCCGTGGCGACGGTGCTGATCGGAACCTGGGTGAAGGAGTTCGACTCCACTCGGGCCCGCCAGGTCCTGCGCGGCGACCTGCCGTTCGACGAGACCACGCTCTCCGGCGACGACCACGACGGGATGTCGGGGGCGAAGGATGCCGTCGGCACGCAGGGTCTGGAGGAGGCCGCGGTCGCCGAGGCCGAGGCGAGCCAGTCGCGTGCGCAGGAGCGGGCAGCCGCCCTCAGCCGCTGACGAGCGCGTCGTCCGGGTCCGTCCGCCGCGTGCGGGCGGGCCCGACGCGTGCGCGGACCGATCCCGAAGTGGGGCGGAGGAACTCAGTCCTTCCCGTCGAGTTCGCCGGCCTCCCTCGCCGACTCGCGCTCCTCGAGCTCGAGCTCGTCGACGTCGTCCTCGACCGACTCGAGGGGGTCGAGCGTCGCAGGCGGCGTCGCGAACTCCTCCGCGTCATCCAGAGGCACGTCGCGTTCGTCGTCGGGATTGCGTTCTTCGAAGCCGCTCATCGCGTGCCTCCGATCACTCCTCGCCGTATGGCATCAGATCGTCGGCGGCGACGTTCCCGGCCACGATCTGCGATTCGGCCCCGCCCTCGGCGACGGCCTCCTGGTCCTCGTCGACAGAGCCGGCGTCGAACGGGTCGAGCGCGCCGTCGCTGTCGTCGGGGTCGAGCTCGGGATCCTTCCCGGCCAGGTCGGGCAGGTTGTCGGCCTCGCGGTCGATCTCGTGGAACGTGGGGTCGAAGACCATGTCGGCTCCTCTCAGCCGCTCTTGCGACGGAACTCGCGCTTGGTCTGCACGGGCCCGTGCGTGCCGTGCACGGGGGAGTCCCCGTCCAGGTGCGCCTCCCCGTCGCGCTGCTTCGCGTTCTTCTTGTCCAGCGCGTCCTTGAACTTGCGCTTCATCTCCTCGGATGCCTCACCGGCGGGCTTCTCTTCGGTGCTCATGACCCCCACCCTAGGCATCCGCTCACCGCCGCCGCCACCCTGGGCCGCGTCGGCGGCGCCTCGAGGCACCGGCGCGGAGCCCGTGCACTGGTAGGCTGACTCGGGATGCCTTGCGGCATCCGCTCAATTGAACACGAGCTACACGGAGCAGGCCGGCAGCAAGCTGGTCCCCTGTGGTGGGTTCCCCGTCGCGCATGCGCCGGGTGGTCTTCTACTGGTGACCAGCGCAGGTACTCCGCGACGGAATGTCGCGCGCCGATAATCTGCCTGTTCCTGCTCCTTCGCACGCTCGCGCGTCACATGGATCCGCGAGTGTAAAGAAGGGCACCGCGCCGCCGCATCGCTTGCGGAGCGCGCGCCATAACAGAAAGAGAGAGACCTCTTGGAAGGTCCTGAAATCACTGCCGCCGAAGCCGTTCTCGACAACGGCCGTTTCGGCACCCGCACAGTCCGGTTCGAGACCGGACGCCTTGCGCAGCAGTCGCAGGGTGCAGTCGCCGCCTACCTCGACGAGGAGACGATGCTCCTCTCGGCCACCAGCGCCGGAAAGAGCCCCCGTGAGGGCTTCGACTTCTTCCCCCTGACGGTCGATGTCGAGGAGCGCTCGTACGCTGCCGGCAAGATCCCCGGATCGTTCTTCCGTCGTGAGGGCCGTCCCTCCACCGAGGCGATCCTCGTCTGCCGTCTCATCGACCGGCCGCTGCGACCGTCGTTCGTCGACGGCCTCCGCAACGAGGTCCAGATCGTCGTGACGGTGCTCTCGATCGCGCCGGGTGAGTTCTACGACGCCCTCGCGATCAACGCGGCGTCGCTGTCGACCCAGATCTCGGGCCTTCCGTTCTCCGGTCCGATCGCCGGCGTCCGCCTCGCGCTCATCCCCGGCCACGGCGACAACGCCGATCAGTGGATCGCGTTCCCGACCGTCACCCAGCTGGAAGAGGCCGTCTTCGACCTCATCGTCGCCGGTCGCGTTCTCACGGATGCCGACGGCAACGACGATGTCGCGATCATGATGGTCGAGGCGGAGGCCACCGAAGGCAGCTGGAACCTGATCAAGGGCGGTGCGACCAAGCCGAACGAGCAGGTCGTGGCCGAGGGCCTCGAGGCCTCGAAGCCCTTCCTGAAGCAGCTCGTCGCCGCTCAGAACGTCGTCGCGAACACCGCGTCGAAGGAGATCAAGGAGTTCCCGGTCTTCCTGCCGTACAGCCAGGAGACCTACGACTTCGTCGCGCACCGCGCGTACGACCGCCTTGTGTCGATCTACCAGATCGCCGACAAGGTCGAGCGTCAGAACGCCGACGACGCGCTCAAGGATGAGGTCAAGGGCCAGCTGCTCGAGGCCGTCGAGTCCGGCGAGCTGCAGGCCGTCGCCACGCTCGAGTTCTCGGCCGCCTACAAGTCGGTCACGAAGAAGATCGTCCGCGGACGCATCCTCGCCGAGGGCGTGCGCATCGACGGACGCGGCCTGGCCGACATCCGTCCGCTGGACGCCGAGGTGCAGGTCATCCCGCGCGTCCACGGCTCGGCGATCTTCCAGCGCGGCGAGACCCAGATCCTGGG
>NZ_DASUNI010000308.1:0-2033 GCF_036277215.1 Microbacterium sp.
CTACGGCGACGATCCGCGGGGCCTCAAGTGCCCCCTGGGTGCGCACGCACGGCGCGCGAGTCCGCGCGACGCGCTGGACGGCGACGGCGCCGTCGACGTCCGCCTGCACCGCATGATCCGGCGCGGCACCAGCTATGGCCCGATGTTGCCCGAGGGCGTGCTCGAAGACGACGGCGTCGATCGCGGCATCATCTTCGTCTTCGCGGGCGCGCACCTCAAGCGGCAGTTCGAGTTCGTCAAGACCCAATGGCTGAACGACGGCATCTTCATCGGCGCCCCGCTCGAGACGGACCCGCTCGTGGGGCCGAACGACAGGTTAGGCAGCTTCACGGTTCCTCAGCGGCCGATCCGGCGCCGGCTCCACGACCTGCCGCCGTTCGTCGTCACGCGCGGCGGCGAGTACTGCTTCGCGCCGGGCCTGCGGGCTATGCGCTGGCTCGCGGAGCTCGACTCGTGACCCGTCTCGATCGAGAAGAGGGGAAACCCATGGCAACCACCGACCGTTGGCAGGCACTTGACTTCGGCCCGCCCCCGTCCAACGGCGAGGAACCGGAGTCCCCGGTCCTCGTCGACTACCTCGCCGAAGGCCGTGTCGCGCTGATCACCCTCAACCGGCCGCACGCCGACAACGCGATCACGACCGAGATGGGCGCGCGCCTCACGGAGGTCGTCGAGACGATCGCGGTACGCCCCGCCATCCGCGTCGTCGTCCTCACCGGAGCCGGCACGAAGGCCTTCTCCGTCGGCAGCGACCTGCGCCAGCGCAAGAACATGACCAAGGAGGACTGGCTGCGCCAGCGGCAGGACTTCGATCGCACGCTCTACACGGTCCGCCAGCTGCGCAAGCCGGTCCTCGCCGCCGTCAACGGCGTCGCGTACGGCGGCGGCAGCGAGCTCGCCCAGAGCACCGACTTCATCATCGCCTCCGAGAACGCCACCTTCGGGCAGCCTGAGGCGATGCTCGGCCTCGCCGCCGGGGGCGGTTCGCCGGCACTGCTTCCACGTCTCCTCCCTCCGGGGAAGGCGATGCAGATGCTGATGACGGGCGACCCGATCGATGCGCAGGAGGCATACCGGCTGGGCATGGTCAACGAGCTCCACCCGCCGGGCGAGCTGATGGACGCGGCGAAGCGGATCGCGGAGAAGATCGCAAGCAACTCGCCGACGGCGGTGCAGGCGGTCAAACGGGCCGTGCGCCTGGGCGAGGGCCAGCCGATCGAGCAGTCGATCGCGATCATGATGGACTCGCACTGGCGCTCCGCCGTCCATCCCGACCGCGTCGAGGGCATCGGCGCGTTCAACGAGGGCCGCGAGCCGACCTTCCAGGACGCCGACTTCTGATGTGCGCGGGGCATCCACACCGTCGACGAGGAGACTGAACCATGGCCGTTGCGGATGAGCTCGATCGGGCGCGCGCCGCGCTGCAGATGATCAACCCGGCTCCCTACAACGCCGAGGCGCCGCCGGAGGCCCTGCTAGCAGACATCACGCCGGTCGGGCTCCACTACGTGCGCAGCAACTTCGCGCTGCCGGCGCACGACGGCACTCTCGAGATCGGGGGCGCCGTGGAGAACCCGCTCACCCTGACGCTCCACGACCTGCGTTCGATGCCGGCGCACGAGCGGGCGGTGACCCTCGAATGCGCCGGGAACGGGCGGCTCGACACGAGACCGTTGCCGACCGGCGAGCCGTGGGGTGACTACGCGGTCTCGACCGCGAGCTGGACCGGCGCTCTCCTGCACGAGGTGCTGGAGCGCTGCTCGCCGGCAACGGACGGTGTCGACGTCCGCTTCGAGGGTGCCGACCACGGCGCGTATCACCTGACGCCGGTCCTGGCTGACACCGACAAGGACGACCTGACCTTCGAACGGGCCCTGCCGCTCGCCCTCGCGGCCGATCCCGCGGCGGAGATCCTGATCGCCTACGAGATGAACGGCGAGCCGCTGGGTCCGGACCACGGCGCTCCATTTCGACTCATCGTGCCCCACTGGTATGCCGTGGCGTCGGTGAAATGGCTGAAGCGGATCGACGTC
>NZ_DASUNI010000309.1:0-6765 GCF_036277215.1 Microbacterium sp.
GCCGGCTCGAGCCCGCGGCATCCGTCGTCTTCGCCGGGCGGCTGCCGTCCGCCGAGCCGCTCCGGCGGCTCGCGGCCGCCGATGCGGTGGTGCAGACCTCGATCGGCTTCGAGACGCAGGGGATGACGGTCTTCGAGGCGGCATCCCTCGGCACGCCCTCGCTCGTGAGCGACCCCGACATCGCCGCCGAGCTCGGCTCGGGACTGTGGGCCGTGGCGGATGCCTCACCGTCGGCGCTCGCCGCCGCGCTGCGCACGGCGGCGGCCGATATCGCCGCCGGTACGGCGCCGGTGCCGGATCCCGCACTGCGGGAGCTCTTCCGGCAGTCGTCGCGGACCGCGGCGATGGAGGAGGTCTACGAGCGGGCGCGAGCCCGCCGGCGGGCCTGAGCGCCCGCTCGGCCTTCGTCTGCCCGCGAGATCACCCGGTGCTCGCGAGATCAGCCGCTGCCCGCGGGGGTGCGGGGCGGACTCGTGACCAGAGGGTGATCTCGCGCGCCGTGGCGCCCGCGATCAGGGAAGGCGGGTGTAGTCGGTGCGCACGCGGTGGAAGCCGTCGTTCGTGAGAGCGACGATCGACGCGCCGAGCGCGTAGGCGGCCAGGGCTGAGAGAACAATGATCATCAACATGGCAGAAACGCTACGCTTGACGGGATACAGCCACTAGTGGCAGGATGGACACACAGCGTACGAATACTGCCACGCCTGATCCATACGTCACCGTCGTCCGAGGAGTCCCGAATGAGAACCGTTGCCGTGATCGTGCAGGACGGATTCGCCCCCTTCGAGTTCGGCGTCGCGTGCGAGGCGTTCGGCCTCGATCGCACCGACGACGGCATCCCGAACTTCGACTTCCGGATCGTGACACCCGAGCCCGGAGTGGTCCAGTCGAAGCTGGGCTTCTCGATCAACGTCGACAACGACCTGGCCTTCGCCTACGAGGCCGATCTCGTGGTGGTGTCGCCGACACCGCGTGAGTGGTGGGGGCGCACGGACCCGCGCGTGATCGAGGTGGTCCGTCACGCGGCCGCCCGCGGTGCGTGGCTGCTCAGCGTCTGCAGCGGATCGTTCATCCTGGCTGCGGCGGGCGTCCTGGACGGACGGCGCGCGACCACCCACTGGATGTACGCCGAGACGATGGCCTCGATGTACCCCGCGATCCACGTGGACCCCGACGTCCTGTATGTGCAGGACGGTCGCATCATCACCAGCGCCGGAACGGCCGCGGGTCTGGACGCGTGCCTGCACCTGCTCCGCCAGGAGCTGGGGGCCGAGATGACGAACACGATCGCGCGCCGCATGGTCGTCCCCCCGCAGCGCGACGGCGGTCAGGCACAGTTCATCCGGCATCCGTTGCCGGAGGTCGCCAGCCTGTCGCTCGCTCCGGTCACCGACTGGATGCTCGAGAACCTGCGGATGGAGCTGACGGTCGACCAGCTCGCCACGAAGGCGCACATGTCGCCACGCACGTTCGCGCGCCGGTTCAAAGCCGATTACGGCACCACGCCCGCCGCCTGGCTCGGACGCCAGCGCATCATCCATGCACAGCGACTGCTCGAGCAGACCGACCTGGGCCTCGACCGCATCGCGTACGAATGCGGCTTCGGATCGGCATCCGTTCTCCGTCAGAACTTCTCGCGCGTGCTCGGAACCACCCCGACCGCCTACCGCGCGACGTTCTGCTGCGAGATCGGGATGGGCGGCTCGGCGCTCGAGCGGCGCGAGGCCGAGCGCGAGGCGTCGGCGGTGCCTGCGGCTTGACGGCGCGTATGCGTCTCGCCGTGCGGCCACGCCGCCTGACGTCGGGTTCGATAGCGTGTGACCGTGCGCGCGGCCCTGCGAAAGCTCTTCTCCCGCAAGACGATCGGCAAGGATGCCGTGTCGGGGCTGGTGCTGGGCATCGAGGCCGTGCCGGACGGACTGGCCGCCGGACTGCTCGCCGGCATCAATCCGCTCGCCGGCCTCTACGCGTACCTCTTCGGGATGGTCGGGGCCACCTTTCTCACCAGCAGCACGTTCATGGCGGTGCAGGCGACCGGTGCGATGGCGCTCATCGTGTCGGACTCCGACCTGCAGAGCCGCGCCGACCCCGACCGCGCCCTGTACACCCTCGCGATCATGACGGGCATCGTGATGATCGTCGCGGGCCTTCTGGGCGGCGGCCGGCTGGTGCGATTCGTGCCCACCGCCGTGATGACCGGCTTCATCACAGCCGTCGGTGTGAACATCATCCTCGGCCAGCTGTCCAACTTCACCGGCTTCGCCTCGGAAGGCGCGAACCGGCTCACGAAGCTCTTCGATCTGCTCGTGCACATCCCGCAGTGGAGCCTCGCCTCAGTCGCCGTGGGGCTTATGGTGATCGGGCTGATCTATCTGTTCCGGTGGACTCCGGTCGGCTCGCTCGGCCTGGTCGTCGCCGTAGTCCTCGGGTCGGGGCTGGCGGTGCTGGCGAACGTCTGGCTCGACGCGCCCGTCGTGCTGCTGAACGACATCGTCGATGTCCCGCGCGGGCTGCCCGCGCCGGTGCTTCCGAACGTCGAGGACGTGCTGTTCCTGCTCGTGCCGGCCTTCTCGCTCGCCTTCATCGGAGTGGTGCAGGGGGCGGCGGTGTCGGGGAGCCTTCCGACGCCCGACGGCAAGCCTGCGAACACGTCGCGCGACTTCATCGGGCAGGGCGCCGGCAACCTCGCCTCGGGGATCTTCCAGGGGATGCCGGTGGGCGGGTCGATGTCCGGCTCGACGCTGATCGTCGCGGGCGGCGCCCGGACACGGCTCGCGTTCATCTTCGCCGGCGCCGTCATGGCGCTCATCATCCTGTTCGCGTCGGACCTGGTCAGCTATATCGCGATGCCCGCACTGGCCGGACTGCTGATCGTGATCGGCATCGGTGCGATCAAGCCGAGTCGCATCTACTCGGTGGTCAAGAGCGGACCGCTTCCGACCACCATCATGGGCGTGACGTTCGGCCTCACGCTCCTGATCCCGCTGCAGTACGCCGTGCTCGTCGGCGTGGGCCTGGGCATCATCCTCTTCGTCGGGCAGCAGTCCAATCGGGTCCGCGTGCGACAGGTGCACGTGCTGGACGGCGGCCGGATGCGCGAGACGCAGCCGCCTACCACCGTCGCGGGCGACTCGGTCGTGATCCTGCAGCCCTACGGCAGCCTCTTCTTCGCGAGCGCCCCGATCTTCGAGCATCAGCTGCCGGAGGTGACCCCGGAATCGCAGAACTCCGTCGTCATCATCCGGCTGCGCGGCACCGACCAGATCGGGCTCTCGCTGATCGAGGTGCTGCGGCGGTACGCGAACGACCTGCGTGCCGCCGGCTCGTCGCTCAAGCTCGTGATCAGCGAGAAGCTCGTCTTCGATCAGGTCCAGGTCAGCGGACTCGCCGACGAGCTCGGCGCCGGCAACGTCTACCGCAGCACCGAGTGGATCGGCGAGACCGTCCGGCGCGCGTACGCCGACGCGCTCGCCCAGCAGCAGGATCGGTGACCGGGCTTCTGCGCGCCTTCTCGACCGCGAGACTGCAACCGGAGGTCGAGACAGCGGGTGATACCCGCGGTCTCGACGTCCCGGTGCAGTCTCGCGGGAAGAAGCGTGCGCGACGGCGCGCCGGGGAGGCAGAGACGATTGCCGCGGCATCCGCACTCTGGTAAACTTGAGTCACCGCGGCTCAAGTTTGGGATGAGTCGGACACAGACTTCAGGAGCAACATGAACGCCACGCAGCAGCCCGGGCAGGAGGAGCAGCAGAGCGCCCTCGAGCAGTTCGGGATCAACCTCACCGAGCGCGCCAAGCAGGGCAAGCTCGACCCCGTGATCGGGCGGGATTCCGAGATCCGCCGGGTCAGCCAGGTGCTGACACGCCGCACGAAGAACAACCCGGTGCTCATCGGGGAGCCCGGTGTCGGCAAGACGGCCGTCGTCGAAGGACTCGCCCAGCGCATCGTCGCGGGCGACGTCGCCGAATCGCTCAAGGACAAAGAGCTCATCAGCCTCGACCTGTCGGCGCTCGTGGCCGGTGCGATGTACCGCGGCCAGTTCGAGGAGCGCCTCAAGGCCGTCCTCAAGGAGATCACCGAGTCGGACGGCCGTGTCATCACCTTCATCGACGAGCTGCATGTGCTGATGGGCGCCGGCGGCGGCGAGGGGTCGGTGGCGGCGTCCAACATGCTCAAGCCCATGCTGGCGCGTGGAGAGCTGCGCATGATCGGCGCGACCACGCTCAACGAGTACCGCGAATTCATCGAGAAGGATGCCGCCCTGGAACGTCGCTTCCAGCAGGTGTACGTCGGCGAGCCGAGCGTCGAGGTCACCGTCGCGATCCTGCGCGGGCTGAAGGAGCGCTACGAGGCGCACCACAAGGTCGCCATCGCGGATGCCGCGCTCGTCGCGGCCGCTTCGCTGAGCAACCGGTACATCCCTTCGCGCCAGTTGCCCGACAAGGCGATCGACCTCATCGACGAGGCCGCATCCCGGCTGCGCATGGAGATCGACTCGGCGCCGCTCGAGATCGACGAGCTGCGGCGCCACGTCGACCGGCTCAAGCTGGAAGAGCTCGCGTTGAAGAAGGAGAAGGACGCGGCATCCAAGGAGCGTCTCGCGAAGCTCCGCGACGACCTGGCCGGCGAGGAGGAGCGCCTCCGCGAGCTTCAGTCGCGCTGGGAGCGCGAGCGTGCATCGCTGAACCGCGTGGGCGACCTCAAGACCAAGCTCGACGCCGCGCGCATGGAGGCCGAGCGCGCGCAGCGCGAGGGAAACCTCGAGAAGGCGTCGCGGCTGCTGTATGCCGAGATCCCGGCCCTGGAGCGTCAGCTCGTCGACGCCGAGCGCGAGGAGCCCGCGGGCGACCGCATGGTGAACGACCAGGTGACCGACGAGGACATCGCGGCCGTCATCGCGGCGTGGACCGGCATCCCGGTCGGTCGGCTGCTGCAGGGCGAGACCGAGAAGCTCGTGCACCTCGAGGGCGAGCTGGGCAAGCGCCTGATCGGCCAGAAGGAGGCCGTCAAGGCGGTCGCAGATGCCGTACGGCGTTCACGCGCGGGAATCAGCGACCCCGATCGGCCCACCGGATCGTTCCTGTTCCTCGGCCCCACCGGCGTCGGAAAGACCGAGCTCGCCAAGGCGCTCGCGGAGTTCCTCTTCGACGACGAGCACGCCATGGTGCGCATCGACATGTCGGAGTACGGCGAGAAGCACACCGTCTCGCGCCTGGTCGGAGCGCCTCCGGGATACATCGGCTACGAGCAGGGCGGGCAGCTGACCGAGGCCGTGCGCCGGCGCCCCTAAAGTGTCGTGCTCCTCGACGAGGTCGAGAAGGCGCACCCCGAGGTGTTCGACGTGCTGCTGCAGGTCATGGACGACGGCCGTCTGACCGACGGCCAGGGCCGCACCGTCGACTTCAAGAACGTGATTCTGGTGCTGACATCGAACCTCGGCTCACCGATCCTGATCGACCCCACCCTCTCGCTGGAGCAGAAGCGGGAGGCCGTGCAGGGCCTGGTGCGCCAGGCGTTCAAGCCCGAGTTCGTGAACCGCCTCGACGACATCGTCATCTTCCAGGCGCTGAGCGAGGACGACCTCGCGCAGATCGTCGAGCTCGCCGTGGACGCTCTGCAGCGCCGGCTGCACGACCGCCGGCTGACGCTCGCGGTCACGCCCGACGCCCGGGCATGGCTCGCCGAGCGCGGATACGACCCGGTATTCGGGGCGCGGCCGCTGCGCCGGCTCATCCAGTCCGAGATCCAGGACCGGCTTGCGATGGCGATCCTCTCGGGCGGCGTGCACGACGGCGACCTCGTACGGGTGGATGTCGCGGCCGACGGGTCGACGCTGGTGCTGACCAGCAGCGGCCCCGCGGCCGCGGAGGAGGTCGCGGACGACGATGAGGTGATCGAGGCGATCCTGGAGGACTGAGCCCGGGCCGCCGCGCCGCATCTGGTCGCCTGTCACGACCCGCCGACGCGGTGCGCGACCCGTGACGGGGGAGCGGGCCTGAGGGTCGGGCGGTACGGTCGGAGGCATGCGCATCGCGAAGTCCGGCCGGTTCGTCTTCGTCGCCCAGTGGGTGGCCGCCGTGCTCCTCCCGGTGTTCTTCTTCCTCGGTCGCGGGCTCGTCGGCGCGCAACTCGGCTGGATGGCGATCATCGGCATCGTCTACGGGCTCGTGGTCGTCGCGATCCTGCTCCTCCCGCCGGTGCTGACGCTCTTCGATCGCACCGTCCGCCGGGGCAAGGCGACGCGCCTGGGCTACGACACCTCGAGCTTCGTGCTGTGGGGCGGCCTCCTCGCGGCCGCGCTCACCGTTCCCGACTCGGGTGACAGCGGACACCTCGACTCCGCGCTGACGACGTGGACGGGCGGCGCCGTCAGCTACGAGGCGTCCTCGATGGTCTTCACCGTCGCCGCCTTCGTCGTCGGCCTGGCCTACCTCGCCGCGCTGGTGCTGGCCATTCTCGGGATCCTCCGCTGGCGGCGACCGTTCGATGCGTGACGCGCAGCGCACGGGTTCACCGATCCGATCGAGCGTTCGATGACCGAGGAACGGCCGCCCGCCGCGCGTCATCCCTCACCGGTCGGGGCGCTCTGGCGTTCGACTCACCCGGGTCCGAGCGTCGTCGTCACCCTCATCGCGATCATGCTCGGGATCGCCGCGGGCCTCGAGCCCTGGCGCATCGCCGTGCTCGGCCTGGCGATCCTGCTCGGGCAGCTCTCGGTCGGCATCTCCAACGACGCCATCGACGCACCGCGCGATCGTGCGACCG
>NZ_DASUNI010000310.1:0-3388 GCF_036277215.1 Microbacterium sp.
TCATCGCGGCGCTGCGTCCTTTCGCCGTCGACCTCCTCACCGCCACCGGCATGTCCAGCGCCGAGGCGCGCGCCTGCGTCCCGCGGATCTGACGCGCCGCGAGATCGGAGCCGGTAGGACGGGTGGCCGGCGCCTGAGCGACCGCTGTCGGGCGCGGGACGGCAGAAGGGCGTGGATATCATGGGGCAATGACCGCGCCCTACACTCTGATCCTCCTCCGTCACGGCCAGAGCGAATGGAACAAGCTCAACCTGTTCACCGGGTGGGTGGATGTCCGGCTCAGCGAACAGGGCAAGGCCGAAGCCATCCGCGGCGGCGAGCTGATCGCCGAAGCAGGCATCCTCCCCGACGTCCTGCACACCTCGGTTCTCAGCCGGGCGATCCAGACCGCTGATCTCGCGCTCGACGCAGCTGATCGGCTGTGGATCCCGGTCAAGCGCAGCTGGCGGCTCAACGAACGTCACTACGGCGCGCTGCAGGGCAAGGACAAGGCGCAGACGCTCGACGAGTTCGGTCCGGAGCAGTTCATGCTCTGGCGCCGCTCGTTCGATGTGCCGCCGCCGCCCCTTGCCGATGACTCCGAGTTCAGCCAGGTCCACGACCCTCGCTACGCCGGCATCGACGGGGACGTTCCCCGCACCGAATCCCTCGCCCTCGTGATCGACCGGTTCCTGCCCTACTGGGAGAACGACATCGTGCCCGACCTGCGGGACGGCAAGACCGTGCTCGTCACGGCGCACGGCAACTCGCTGCGCGGACTGGTCAAGCACCTCGACGGCATCAGCGACGCGGACATCGCCGAGCTCAACATCCCCACCGGCATCCCGCTGGTCTACCGACTCGACGAGAACCTCGAGCCGCTCGGTCCGGGCGAGTACCTGGACCCGGAAGCCGCGGCCGCGGGAGCCGCCGCCGTCGCCAGCCAGGGCAAGAAGTAGCTGCTTGACTGGGAGACGCAGAGAGCGGATGACCGTCAGGGTCATCCGCTCTCGGCTTTCGCGTTGCTCTACGAAGCGGGCGTGGGCGTCGCGGTGATGATGTCGATCGAGTCGGTCTCGATGGTCCAGTCGCCGGTCGACAGGTAGACGACCTTCTTGGCGACGGAGACGGCGTGGTCGGCGAACCGCTCGTGGTACCGGCTCGCGAGCGTCGCGTCGACGGTCGCGGATGCCTCGCCCTGCCAAGTGTCGCTGAGCACCTTCTCGAAGACGCTCACGTGCAGGTCGTCGAGCTGATCGTCGTCGTTGCGGATCTCGTCGGCCAGAGCCTTGTCTTCGGTGCGAAGCAGTTCGGTGAGCTTGCGTGCGACAGCGACGTCGAGCTGACCCATCTTGATGAACGTCGACTTCAGACCCTTGGGGATGGCCCGCTCGGGGAATCGCATCCGGGTCAGCTGGGCGATGTGCTCGGCGATGTCGCCCATGCGCTCCAAGGAGGCGCTGATCCGCAGCGCGCTGACGACGATGCGCAGATCCCGGGCGACGGGCTGCTGGCGAGCGAGGATCTCGATGGCGAGCTCGTCGAGGGCGATCGCCTTCTCGTCGATGATCGCGTCCGCCTCGATGACCTCTTCGGCGAGCGCGACGTCGCTCGAACTGAACGCCCGCGTGGCTTTGTCGATGGCGATCGCGACGAGTTCGGCGATCTCGACGAGGCGTCCCTGGACGTCCTCGAGCGACTGATGGAAGACTTCGCGCATTGCAGCACCTTTCGTGTTCCGCAGCAGGCACACGCCTCGCGACCTGGCGATTGTCGCCATCGAAGGTTAACGAACGGTGCCGCGAGAGTGAATAGTATCCGCCCCGGTCCGAGCGGGGCGCCAACCGGACAGAGTCGCCGAAGCGTCGCCTCTACGCTGGATGCATGGACACGACGCAGCTTGCGCTGCTCGCCCTGCTCCTGGGGGCGATCATCGGGGGCTCCGTCTCGGCCGTGATCGTCGTGGCGATGCGCGCGCGGGATCGTGCGCGCGCCGAGACGTCGTCTGTGATCCCCGACGGGGTGCGCGGCGTTCTGCACGGCATGGATGACGCGGCTGTCGTCGTCGACACGTCCTCCACGGTGGTGGCGGCATCCGCCGCCGCCGCTCTGTTCCATCTCGCGGAGGGGAGCGTCCTCCCGTCCGACGAGCTGCGCGGCGTCGCGCGTCGCGTGCGTGCGGATGAGACCGCGGCGACCGTCACACTGCGGCTCCGCCGCGGTGCGCCGCCGGCCGAGCCGCGGCTGGTCGTGGTTCGGGCGACCCGCATCTCACCGCGGCTGACACTGCTCGTGCTGCGCGACATCACCGAACGGGAGCGCGTCGAGCAGATGCGGCGGGACTTCGTCGCGAACACGAGCCACGAGCTGAAGACGCCGGTCGGCGCCGTCAGCCTGCTGGCGGAGGCGATCGAGTCGGCGGCCGACGACCCCGACCAGGTGCGCAACTTCGCCTCACGACTGACGGCAGAGGCGTCCCGCCTGGCGCTGCTCACATCGCGCATCATGAACCTGTCGCGGCTTCAGGCGGCGGACGAGCTCACCGACGAACGCGACGTCGCCGTCGACGAGATCGTGGCATCCGCTGTCGAGGCGCACGCCATCCAGGCGGGATCGGCCGGGGTCGAGATCGTGCGCGGCGGCACCCGCGGACTGTACGTGCGAGGAGACGCGCAGATCCTGAGCGAGGCGGTCGGCAATCTGATCGCGAACGCCATCGCCTATTCCCCTCAGGGGTCCAACGTCGGCGTCGGCGTCAAAGCCGCCGACCAAGTGGTCGAGATCGCCGTGACCGACCGCGGCATCGGCATTGCCGAGGGCGATCAGGAACGCGTCTTCGAGCGGTTCTACCGCGCCGACCAGGCGCGTTCGCGCCGGACGGGCGGCACCGGCCTGGGCCTTGCGATCGTCAAGCACGCGGTGCAGCGCCACGGCGGCGAGGTGCGGCTGTGGTCGCGCCCCGGTCGCGGCTCGACCTTCACGATCCGACTGCCGCTGATCGAGCCGCCGGCCGATCAGGTGCGCCCCAAGCGTCCGAAAGCGAAGAAGAAGCGGCAGGCGCCGGCCGCCGCGCCGCAGCGGACAACCTCCTCGCAGCTGACGCCACAGCTTTCGGTGTCCCCCGAGCGGACGCCGAAACCGGCACCATCCCCGCAGGGGACGGCACCTCAGACATCGCCTGCGCCTCCGGCGCCGGAGGCGTCCCAGCCGGTGAAGCCCCGCCCCGCCGCATCCCACCCCACGAATGGAGCAACCGCATGACTCGCGTCCTGATCGTCGAGGATGAACCGGACCTCGCCGACCCACTGGCCTATCTGCTGCGACGCGAGGGGCACGAGGTCGAGATCGCCGAGGACGGCCCGAGTGCGCTCGCGGCCTTCCGTGAGCGGGGCACCGACATCGTCCTGCT
>NZ_DASUNI010000311.1:0-3132 GCF_036277215.1 Microbacterium sp.
GCGAACGCCTCCTCATCTCACCCCGCACGGTCGGAGCCCACCTGGCCAGCGCCTACCGCAAGCTCGCTGTCACCAGCCGAGGAGGCCTTCACATCGCGTTGCAGCAGGCCCGACGACAGGACGAGAACGAAGGGTGACCCCATGACCAGCGCTAGCGGCGCGACCCCACTTGTCGGCCGGGACACGAGCCTTGCAGTGATTGCTACGTTCCTCGAGGAGGTCGCCACTTCGGGGGCGCACCTGGTCGTCTCCGGCGACCCGGGAATCGGGAAGACGTCATTGCTGCAGGCCTCGCGGGACAGGGCCACGACGGCCGGCATCAGGGTCTTCGCAGCAGACGCAGCCCAGTTCGATACCCGGAGCAGCTTCGGAGCATTGCGTGAACTTCTCGAGCCGTTGTGGGGCTACGTGGCGCACCTCGATGCGGTGCACGGCGGGACGCTCGAGACCGGTCTGGCCGGTGCTCTCGGACCGCCGCTGCGGCGCGGCGCGCTCGGGCATGCGGTCCTGGCCCTGTTGCGCCAGGTCGCCGCCGACGGCCCCGTCCTCCTGGTGCTGGATGACGCTCAATGGGTTGATCCGGACACGTGTGACGTCGTTGCCTTCGTCGCTCGGCGCCTGGTTGGCCTGCGCGCAGGTCTCCTGAGCGCGACACGTTTCGGCTCGGGCAGTCCCCTGGAGGACGAATCCCTCCGCCACCACCGCCTCGCTCCCCTCGGCGAGGAGGAGTCAGCCATCCTCCTGGACTCAGCGTTCCCGCGGTTGCCGGCCCAGGTCCGCGAGCGTGTACTGCTCGAGGCAGACGGCAACCCGTTGGCGCTGCTTGAACTGCCACACGTCCTCGACACGTCGTCGATAGGAAGGTCGCCGGCCAAGGAGCCGTCCGCGCCGGCAGTGCTGCGCCTGTTCGGACCCCGCATCCGCGCACTTCCTGATCGGACGCGTGAGTTCCTGCTTCTGCATGCCTTGGAGGGCAGCGGCGACTTGGGCTTGTTGGCCAAGGGCCCCGAGGAGCCGCTTGGCCTGAGCGCGCCGGCCGAGAACGCCGGTCTGGTGCTCGTGGACGAAGCCGCCGGACGTCTTCGGTTTCGCCACCCGCTGGTTACCACCACGGTGGTGGAGCTGGCCACCGAGGAGGAGCGCCTACGAGCTCACGCCCGCATCGCCCAGGCGCTGCAGCGTTCTCCCGAGCGTCGTGCTTGGCACCTGGCTGCCGCCACGTCGGAACCGGATGAGACCGTGGCGACGGAGTTGGAGCTGCAGTTCAGGGACTCGTCCGCACGTGGCGACGTCGCGGGCGGCCTCCGCCTGTTGCAGCGTGCAGCGGAGCTCAGCCCCGAGCCCTCCGAACGAGCCCGCCGACAAGTGATGGGGGCGTTCATCGAGGCTGACGTGACCGGTGACCTGCGCTCGGCCGCACGTACGCTGTTGGACGCCGACGACGTCGCTTCCACGGGAACGCAGTCCCTGCCAGCCACCTTGGCCGCGACGTACGTGCTACTCAACGCCGAGTGCGAAGTCGACACGGCCCACGGCCTCTTGCGCGAAGCCATCAACCGACACCCCGGTCGAGACGACCCCACGGACGGTGTGCTTGAGCATGCTCTGCACAGCCTGCTGATGATGAGCTGGTTCGGCGGACGCCCCGCGCAATGGAGCCCTTTCCTCGAAGCAGTCGAGCGGCTCGGCCCAGGGTGCCCACCGCTCGTCGACCTCGTGCACCGAGCGTTCGGTGACGCGTCTCACCAAGGTGCCAGCGCACTGCCGTTGCTGACTGAGGTGCTGCGTCACGTCGACGCCGAACGGGACCCGCTGCGCATCACTCGCATCGCCTTGGCATGTGTGTACACCGACCGGATGGGAGAGTGTCGCCAGGCATTGAGACGTGTCGTGGACAGTGGATACGACGGCGGGGCGGTGGCCTTGTCGATCAACGCGCTGGTTTCTAGTTGCGTCGACGACTGGCTCACCGGGCAGTGGGACGAGGCGCTGGAGCTTGTGGCCGAAGGCGTCCGTCTGTGCGAGCAACACGGGTACCGGCGCTACTCAGTCATTCTCGCCGGATACATCGACCAGTTGGTGCGCGTGGCCCGCGGTGATCAGGAGGGCGGGCTACGCGCGGCCGAGGAGATGGCCGAGTGGGCCGAGGAACGCGGTGCCGGCCTGACGCGCTCGTTCGCCGAGCACCTCTTCACGCTGCGGTCCATCAGCTTGGGCGACTACGAGACAGCGTATGGACACGTCACGAGGATCGCCCCCGCCGGCGAGCTCGCTGCGTATAACCCGCACGCGCTGTGGGTGCTGTTCGACTTGGTCGAAAGCGCTATGGCCACCGGGCGGGCCGGGGCGGCTCGACAGCATGTGGCGGCGATGCGCGAACACCGCATCGACCGGATCTCGCCCCGCCTGAGGATGGTCGCCGACGGGTGTGCCGCCCTGGCGTCGACCGGCGAGGAGGCTAGTAACCTCTTCGAGCGCGCGTTGGCGACGCCCGATGGTCGACGCTGGCCCTTCGACCGTGCCCGCATTCAACTCGCGTACGGGGAGCACCTGCACCGGTGCAACGATCCCGCCGCGCGCGCATGGTTGACCGAGGCCACCACCACGTTCGGCCGACTCGGAGCACGGCCGTGGGAGGCACGCGCAGCCAAGGTGCTACGTGCCTCCGGCACGAGCGTGTCCCCTCGCGTCGTCACCTCGCAAAGCGGGGCGGACGTCCTCAGCCCCCGGGAGAGGGAAATCGCCGACCTCGCGGCCCAAGGGCTCTCGAACCGTGAGATCGGTGAGCGGCTCTACCTCTCGCACCGCTCGGTCGGTGCGGCGCTGTACCGCATGTTTCCCAAGCTGGGCATCACGACACGTGCGGCGCTGGCGGCCGCGCTGGAACGTCTCGACCAGCCGGACGCGGATGGCTAGCCCGCTGCGATTGCCGCTCGTCATTCGCCGGTGCGGTACCGGCCCACGAACGGGACGCTGTCGCGGCCGAGGAACCTCAGCCCGACGATCCGTCCGTCCTCGACGAGCCAGCGCAGGTCGTACTCGGCCGTATAGTGGGGCGGCCAGAACGACCCGAACCGGCCGGTGTCATCGACGGACCACTCCCCCGCGCTAACGCGACCGTCCTCATCGTAC
>NZ_DASUNI010000312.1:0-3676 GCF_036277215.1 Microbacterium sp.
GCTCGCCTCGACGCGGCGTAGGCCGCGATGAGCGTGATCAGCGCCATCGGAGCAAGTACCACGCCGGGGTGCCACCAGGCGAAGCCGGTTCCCTCCCCGATCGCCAGCGTGAGCGCCGGGACGAACCCGCTGATGGTCGCGGCGATCGCGTACGAGATGGACAGCGCCGAGTAGCGGAAACGGTCCGGGAACAGATCATTCATGAGCCCGCCGAGCGCTGCCCAGGACATCGTCGGGAGGATGCCGCCGACGATCATCGTGGCGACGAGGATCGGGAAGGTCGCGAACTGGAGCAGGAAGTACATCGGGAAGGCGATGAGCAGTGTTCCCAGCGCCCCCCACGCGACGACACGTGCCGAGCCGATCCGCGTCGCCCAGGCCCCGAACAGCGGGATCGTGACCAGCTGCAGCAGTCCGCCGATGGTGGTCGCGACGAGCAGATCCTGGAAGCTGAAGCCGAGCTCGGCGACGCCGTAGTTGATGGTGTACGTGTTCATCAGCGAGTACGAGCCGATGCCGAGGAGCGCGGCCCCGATGGCGATGACGACAGCGCTGGGCCGCGCGGTGAACATCGTCACGAACGGGACGCGCTCCCGGCGATCCTCGGCGACGACCCCGCGGAACACGGGGGTCTCATCGATCGACCACCGCAGGTAGAGCGAGACCAGCAGCAGAGGGAAGGCGATCAGGAACGGGATGCGCCATCCCCACGCCGCCAGCGCCTCTGCGGGCAGGACGAGCGTCATCAGGATGAACAGAGCCGCGGAGAGGATCGAGCCGACCGGTGAGCCGAGCTGAGGGATGGCCGCGTAGAAGGCGCGTTTCACCGGGCCGGAGTGCTCCGTCGCGAGCAGGATCGAGCCGCCCCACTCGCCGCCCAGGGACAGACCCTGCGCGATGCGCAGGAGGACCAGCAGAACTGCCCCGAGCCATCCGGCCTGCGCATACGTGGGAAGCAGGCCGATGAGGCCGGTCGCGACGCCCATGACGCCCACCGTCCACAGGAGCGTCGTGCGTCGACCCAGCCGATCGCCCATGTAGCCGAAGATCACCGCGCCGATCGGGCGTACCAGGAACGCGACGGCGATCGTGGAGAACGCGAGCAGCTGCGCACCGAACGGGCCGAGCGGCTCGAAGAACAAGGGGCCGATGAAGTACGCCGAGAAGTAGGCGAAGACGTAGAAGTCGAACGATTCGAGCGAGGTCCCGACCATCGACGCCCATGCGACGCGACGGACCGGAGTGGCGGAGGGGGAGAGGGGTGCGGAAGATGTCACAGGCAACCATCCTGCCACCCTTCGGGCTTCATGGATCGCGTCCAGAAACGATGCGCTCGACGGCGTCCTGCGTGGCCGGGCGGGCGCGTAGAATCGGAGGACGAGCATCGATCCGGACATCACCGGGGAGCTTCCGGAAGAAAAGGGCGCGAGCCCCCAGTAGAACCGGACGGGGCAGGCCCGTCACAGCCGCAGTGAGAGGGGCATCGACATCCAGCCGAGCGCTGGAGCCGGGGCACGCGGGGTGGTACCGCGGTCCTCCCGAACGGGAGGATCGTCCTCGCAGGAAGCATCGCAACCTGCTGGAGTGACATGACCTACCCCAAGTCCGGACCCGACGTTCCCCCGAGCCCTCGCTTTCCGGCGATCGAGCGCGAGGTCATCGACTTCTGGAAGGCGGACGACACCTTCCGCGCGTCCATCCAGAATCGTGAGGGCGCCCCGGAGTGGGTGTTCTACGACGGTCCGCCCTTCGCGAACGGTCTGCCGCATTACGGCCACCTGCTCACCGGGTACGCGAAGGATCTGTTCCCGCGGTTCCAGACGATGCGCGGAAACCGCGTCGACCGGGTCTTCGGGTGGGACACCCACGGACTCCCCGCCGAGCTCGAGGCGATGAAGCAGCTCGGCATCACCGAGAAGGAGGAGATCGAGCGCATGGGCGTGGCGACCTTCAACTCGAAGGCGCGCGAATCCGTGCTCGCCTACACGCGCGAGTGGGAGGACTACGTCACCCGCCAGGCCCGCTGGGTCGATTTCGATCGGGGTTACAAGACTCTCGACACCGACTACATGGAGAGCGTCCTGTGGGCGTTCAAGACGCTGTACGACAAGGGTCTCGCGTACGAGGGATACCGTGTCCTGCCGTACTGCTGGCGCGATCAGACCCCGCTGTCCAGCCACGAGCTTCGGATGGACGACGACGTGTACAAGATGCGTCAGGATCCGTCGGTCACCGTCACCTTCCCACTGGTCGGATTGAAGGCAGAGGCCCTCGGACTGACCGGGGTGCGCGCGCTGGCCTGGACCACCACGCCGTGGACGCTGCCCACCAACCTGGCGCTGGCCGTAGGCCCCGGCATCCGTTACGTCGTCGTACCGGGCGGACCGCTCGGCGCCGCCGACGTGCATCACGGTCCCGACGGGCGCAGCGACGAGCTCGCCGAGGCCGAATCGCACCGCTACCTCCTCGCGGAGGACCTGCTGCCCGGTTACGCGAAAGACCTCGGCTATGAGACCGCTGCGGATGCGGTCGCGGCGGTCGAGGCCGTCCACCTCGGCGCCGACCTCGCGGACGTGCACTACGACCGCCTCTTCGATTACTACGCGGATGCCGAGGTCTACGGCACGCACGACGCATGGCGGATCCTCGCTGACGACTACGTGACGACCGGCGATGGCACCGGAATCGTCCACCAGGCGCCTGCTTACGGCGAGGACGACCAGCGCGTCACGGAGGCGGCCGGCATCCCGCTCATCATGAGCCTCGACGACGGCGGGCGCTTCCTCCCGGCCGTGAGCGATGTCGCGGGAGAGCTGTGGATGGATGCCAACACCCCGCTGGTGCGGATCCTCCGGCAGAGCGGGCGCCTGCTCCGGCTCGCGAGCTACGAGCACTCGTACCCGCACTGCTGGCGCTGCCGCAATCCGCTCATCTACAAGGCGGTCTCCAGCTGGTTCGTCCGGGTCACGGACCTCAAGGACCGGCTGGTCGAGCTGAACCAGCAGATCACCTGGGTGCCCGAGAACGTGAAGGACGGTCAGTTCGGAAAGTGGCTCGAAGGCGCGCGCGACTGGTCGATCAGCCGCAACCGCTACTGGGGCTCGCCCATCCCGATCTGGAAGAGCGACGACCCCGAGTATCCGCGCGTCGACGCCTACGGCTCGCTGGCCGAGCTCGAGCGGGATTTCGGTCGGCTGCCGCGCAACTCCGCCGGCGAGGTCGACCTGCACCGCCCGTACATCGACGAGCTCACCCGGCCGAATCCAGATGACCCGACCGGAGCGAGCACCATGCGCCGCATCGAAGACGTGCTCGACGTGTGGTTCGACTCCGGTTCGATGCCCTTCGCGCAGGTGCACTATCCGTTCGAGAACCACGAGTGGTTCGACGAGCATTCTCCGGCCGACTTCATCGTCGAGTACATCGGCCAGACGCGCGGCTGGTTCTATCTCATGCACGTCCTGTCGGGCGCGCTGTTCGACCGTCCGGCGTTCACCGGCGTCAGCTGCCACGGAATCGTGTTGGGCAGCGACGGCCAGAAGATGTCGAAATCGCTGCGCAACTATCCCGACGTCAGCGAGGTGTTCGACCGCGACGGATCCGACGCGATGCGCTGGTTCCTCATGGCGAGCTCGGTTCTTCGCGGGGGCAACCTCGTCGTGACCGAGGAGGGCAT
>NZ_DASUNI010000313.1:0-16104 GCF_036277215.1 Microbacterium sp.
TGCTCCCCGCCCGACGCACTGACTCTTGGGCGACCCCTCTGTGGGACTACGGGCCGACGCGGACCAGCTTCTTGTTGACGAACTCGTCCGCCGCGAGAAGTCCCATCTCACGGCCGGTGCCGCTGCGCTTGACGCCGCCGAACGGCAGCTCGGGAGAGTCGGCCAGGACGAGGTTCACGTAGACCATGCCGGCTTCGATCTTGTCGGCGACGCGCTCGGCCTGAGCCTCGTCGGTCGTGAAGACGTACGACCCGAGCCCGAACGGAGTGTCGTTGGCGATGCGGACCGCCTCATCCTCATCGGCCGCGCGGTAGACGACGCCGACGGGGCCGAAGAACTCCTCTCGGTAAGCGTCCATCTCGGGCGTGACGTCGGTCAACACCGTGGCGGGATAGAACGCCCCGTCGCGCTTGCCTCCGGCGACGAGAGTCGCGCCCTGAGCGACCGCCTTGTCGACCTGTTCCTCCAGCCGCTCCGCCGCGACCTCGGATGACAGCGGCCCCAACACCGTGTCCTCGGCGAGGGGATCGCCCAGCTTCGAGCCGGTCATGACGGCCGTGAACTTCTCGACGAACGGCTCGTACAGGTCGTCCGTGACGATGAACCGTTTCGCGGCATTGCATGACTGGCCGGTGTTGTCCAGACGCGCATCGGCGGCAGCCTGCACCGCGGCATCCAGATCATCGGTCGACAGCAGGATGAACGGGTCGGAACCGCCGAGTTCGAGCACGACCTTCTTGAGGTTGCGCCCCGCGACCTCGGCCACTGCAGCGCCGGCGCGCTCCGAGCCCGTCACCGAGACGCCGTGCACGCGCGGGTCGGCGATGACGTCGGCCGCCTGCTCGTTGGTCAGGTACAGGTTGGTGTACGCGCCCTCGGGGAATCCGGCATCGTCGTAGATCTTCGCGATCGCGGCGGAGGACTCCGGGCACTGCGAGGCGTGCTTGAGCAGGATCGGGTTTCCGATCAGGAGGTTCGGCGCCGCGAATCGGGCGACCTGGTAGTACGGGAAGTTCCACGGCATGATGCCGAGCAGCACCCCCAGTGGCGACTTGCGGATGACCGCGGAGCCTTCGCCGAGGATGTCGATCGGCTGGTCCTTCATGATCTGCTCGGCGTTGTCGGCGTAGTACTCCGTGATGTCGGCGGCGAACTCGGCCTCGGCCACCGCGGCGGCGAGGGGCTTGCCCATCTCGCGCACGATGATCTCGCCCAGCTCGTCGCGGCGCTCGCGGTGCAGCTCTGCGACGCGCCGCAGCAGCGCAGCACGCTCCGCGACGGTGGACGTGCGCGCCCAGCCCTTCGCCGCGGCATCGGCCGCCGCGAGCGCCTGCTCGAGTTCGGCGTCCGTCGCGACGGGGTAGCTTGCCAGGGTCTCGCCCGTGGCGGGGTTCACGACTGCGTAGTCACTCATGGTTTCTCCGTTCGCTGATGAAAAATGTGCCGTCACCGACGCGGGCGGCGCAGGCTGGCGGGGGCGTCCAGTGAAAGGGTCTCGCCCCGGAAGAAGGCGGGGCGCTTGATCGCCTGCCAGATCATGATCACAAGACCCAGGCCGATGATCCCCACGCCGAGCACGAAGACGCTCCCGAGCCCGAACCACTCCGTGCCGCTGCCGTAGTCGGGGTCCATGCTCTCCACGAGCGTGATGACGAACAGCGCAGCGAGGATCAGTCCGCCCACCAGCGGGAACAGCAGCGTGAAGAAGAAGCTGCGCGCCGAGTCGAACCACTGCCTGCGGAAGTACCACACGCACGCGAAGGCGGTGATGCCGTAGTAGAAGCAGATCATCAGGCCCAGGGTGGTGATGGTGTCCCACAGCACGTTCTCGTTGACGAACCGCATGATCGCGTAGAACACCGACGCGATGATCGCCGAGACGATCGTCGCGAAGCCGGGCGTGAAGAACCGCGGGCTCACCTCTGCGAACCGCGGCGGCAGCGCACCGTAGTGGCCCATCGCGAGCAGGGTGCGAGCGGGAGAGACGAAGGTGGACTGCAGCGAGGACGCCGAGCTCGTCAGCACCGCGAGGGACACGAGGAAGGCGAGGGGTCCGAGGATCGGGCCGGACAGGAAGAAGAAGACGTTCGCCTGGATGTCCTCGTTCCCGAGGCCCAGGTCCTCAACGCCGGTGCCCGCATACGCCAGCAGCGAGACGGAGATCAGCAGGTAGAGCACCACGATCGTGATGACGGTCAGCGTCGCCGCGCGACCCGGGGTCTTCTCGGGGTCCTTGGTCTCCTCGTTCATGGTGAGGGTGACGTCCCATCCCCAGAAGATGAAGATCGAAAGCGACAAGCCGGCGACGACGGCCGTGAACGAGCCGACGGCGAACGGGTTGAACCACGACAGCTCGACCGGGCTCGCGTCGAATGCGTTGCCCTGTGCGACGTGCACGAAGGCCGCGACGGAGAAGATGACGAGAACCAGGACCTGGAAGGTCACCAAGACGTACTGCAGCTTCTGCGTGGTCTGCATGTCGCGGTACGAGATGAGCGTGGCGCCGAGCATGAACAGCAGGCAGACCGCCACGTTGATGAACGGGTTGAACGCGAGCTCGGCGATCGTGCCGGGACTGCCTGCGATCTGGTCGATCAGCAGGAAGAGGAACTCGACCGCGATGCCGGCCAGATTCGAGAGGACGAGGATGGTCGCGGCGATGAGTCCCCACCCGGCCATCCAGCCGACCCAGGGACCGAACGCGCGCGCCGCCCACGTGAAGGAGGTGCCCGAGTCGGGCATCTGCCGGTTGAGCTCGCGGTAGCCGAAGGCCACCAACAGCATCGGGATGAACCCGATCAGGATGATCGCGGGCACCTGGAAGCCGACCTCCGACACCGTGGGCCCCAGGGCTGCGGTGAGCGTGTAGGCCGGCGCGATGCACGAGATGCCGATGACGACGGCGCCGATGAGGCCGACCGTGCCGGCACTCAGCCCTTTCGCCGATAGGCCGCCGGCTTCCTTGCCGGCCGTGGGAGCGAGCGGCGCAGCGGCGCCCAGGCGTTCGCTCATCGCGACTCTCCTTCTGCGGCCCGCGTGCGCGGAACCACGATCATCGGTACGGGCAGTTCATGAAGCATCTTGGCAGCGGTGGAGCCGAGGAACAGACGGCGAGGCTGCGCGAGGCGACTCGAGCCGACGATCGCCACCTCACCGGGTTCCCAGCTCAGGTGCGTGACGGCGTCCTCGATGCTGTCGCCGCGTCCGACGATCACTTCGGTGTCGCCGTTGCCGGGCAGCCCTGCGCGCGCTTGCGCCAGCACCTGGTCGGCATGGGCTGCGCCCGCGATGCGGATGACTCCCGTGTCGACGCTCGCCGGCAGATCGACGGTGACCAGGGAGAGCAGCCGCAGCTCCGCACCCGTGTCGGCTGCGAGCGAGGTCGCCTCGTCCAGGAGGGCATCTGCGCCAGGACGCGTGCCGATCGCGGCGGTGATGCGGGTGACGCCCGTCGCGGGTTCGATGCGGCGCGACCCCTCCGGGGCCAGGGCCACCGGAACGTGCGACGAGTGCAGCAGCTCGGTGGCCACGGAGCCGAGGCGGTGACGCCCGCGCAGCCCGCCGTTCGCCGCGCCCACCACGATGTGCGAGGCGCCGAACTCCTCGGCCGCAGCCACGAGGCCCTCGGCGAAGGAGTCCGCGTAGCGCACGCTGGTGCTCGTGGCGACGGCATCCGGAATGGATGCGGTCGCCTCCTGCAGCCACGCCGTCGCCTGCTCGTTGAGGTAGCGGTCGTAGCTCGCGTCGGGCGGGGTGATCACGCTCCGGTCCTCACCCGGCAGGACGACCACTACATCCAGCGATGATCCGGATGCCGCGGCCAGACGCGCGCCGAGGGCGACGGCATCCTCTCCCGCCTCGGTGGCGGTGTAGCCGACGACGATCCGACCGCTCATGCGCGGGCCTCCTCGATGATGTGCGACGCGGCGAGCCGGCCCATGCGGATGGCGCCGTCGACGTGCTGGTACCCGGCTCCGGCGAGGTCGCTGCACGCGAAGTGGATCGGGCCGACCGGTTCGCGCAGGTCGGCACCGTAGCGGTGCAGACCGCCGAGGTCGAAACTGGCCGCGTATGCGCCGCGCGTCCACTCCTCCGAGCCCCAGTCGCTCTCGTAGTAGACGATCGGGTCCTTGGCCTCAGGGCCGTAATAGTGCGAGAGCGATTCGAGGATCCGCTCCTTGCGCTCCTCGGCCGAGAGACGGAACACGTCGTCGGCGTTGCGGTCCGACACGAATCCGACCAGCGTGCCGCGTTCGTCGCCGTGGTTGCTGTTGTCGTACGCCTCGTGCGACAGCTCGTAGGGGCTGAAGGCGGTGCCCGACAGGCCCTGATCTCGCCAGAACGGCCGATCGTAGACGGCGTGCACCTTGATGACGAAGCCCATCGAGATGTGCTGGTGCATCTGGTGCTGAAGTCGTGGCAGCGCGGGGACGAAGGAGATCCGCGAATAGAGGTTCGGGGCGAGGGCGACGATCGCGAAGCGTGCTCGGACCGTCAGGCCGTCGGCAACGGCGGTCACGGAGCCTGAGCCGCTCGAGGGGTCGCTCCATTCGAGCGTGCGCACGGCGTGACCGAGGTGGACGTCCTCGCCCAGTCGCTCCGCCAAGAGCACCGGAACCTGCTGAAGACCACCGACCACGCGCTTGTCGAGGATGAAGTCCGCGTCAACGAGGTGCGAGAAGCTGCCGGCACTTGCGGCCATCAGCAGCGCCTGGAGCGTCGAGAACGCGTGCGCGGGCTTGGTGAGCATCGCGCCCGCGATGAAGAGCGCGATGTTGTCGCGCGCTTCCTGGTCATCGGTCTGCTCTGCCAGCCAAGCCTCGAAAGAGATGCGGTCCAGGGCCTCGGCATCGGGATGCTCCCAGGGCCGATCCGGATCCATCTGGGCCACGAGCGCATCGAGCTTGTCGATCAGCTCGACCATCACCTTCTCGGTGGCCGGTGGCACGGGGAAGATCTCCCCGGTGAACCGGGTGAGCTTGCCCGCCTCGTCGACGTAGACGGAGTCTCCTTCGCGATAGCGCTCGTAGGTCTCCAGCCCGAGGTCGGCCAGCGTCTCGATCAGCGCTTCTTGGTCGGGCGAGACCCACTGGCCGCCGATCTCGAGTATCGCTCCGTCGATGACGTCGGTCCACAGCCGGCCGCCGACCCGGTCCCGGGCTTCCAGGACCGCGACCGACAGGCCGGCCTTGCGGAGCTCGTTGGCGGCCGTGAGCCCGGCGGCGCCCGCCCCCACGATCACGACGTCACGGTTCAGCTCGACCACTTCGGCTCCTCTGCTCGATCGGGTGAGGGAGGAGGAAAGCCGCACCGGACCCGGCTCCCCCACCGGGTCCGGCGCGAACTCCTCACGCGCCGCTCAAGGCGGCGGCGACGACATCCATGCCCTCGTGGAGGAGGTCGTCGGAGATCGAGAGCGGGGGCAGGAATCGGATGACGTTGCCGTAGGTGCCGCAGGTGAGCACGATGACCCCGTCGGCGATGCACGCCTTGGCGATCGCGGTGGTGAGCGCGCCGTCCGGCTCCCCCGTCACCGGGCCGACGAACTCGGCGGCGATCATCGCACCCCTGCCGCGGATGTCGCCCACACGGGGATCGGCGGCCTGCATCGCCGTCAGCCGCTCGGTGAGGATCGCGCCGATCTCGTCGGCGCGCTGGATGAGCCCGTCGTGCTCGAAGGCGTCGATCGCGGCAAGGGCGGCGGCGCACGCGATCGGGTTGCCGCCGTAGGTGCCTCCGAGGCCGCCGGCGTGCGACGCGTCCATGATCTCGGCCCGGCCCGTGACGGCGGCGAGCGGGAGCCCGCCCGCGATGCCCTTGGCGGTCGTGATCAGATCCGGCACGACACCGAACAGCTCGCTGGCGAACATGGCGCCGGTGCGGGCGAAGCCGGTCTGGATCTCGTCGGCGATGAAGACCACGTGGTTCGAGCGACACCATTCGGCCAGCCGCGGCAGGAAGCCGTCGGCGGGGACGATGAAGCCCCCCTCACCCTGGATCGGCTCGATGATGATCGCTGCCAGGTTGTCGGCCCCGACCTGCTTCTCGATGATCGAGATCGCGCGGTTGGCGGCATCCGCCCCGCTCAGTCCATCGCGGAACGGGTACGACATCGGTGCGCGGTAGATCTCCGACGCGAAGGGTCCGAACCCGCTCTTGTAGGGCATGCTCTTCGCCGTCAGGGCCATGGTCAGGTTCGTGCGGCCGTGGTAGCCGTGGTCGAAAGCGACGACGGCCTGCTTCCTGGTGTACTTGCGGGCGATCTTGACGGCGTTCTCCACGGCTTCGGCGCCGGAGTTGAACAACGCGCTCTTCTTCTCGTGGTCGCCCGGAGTGATGCGGTTGAGGGCCTCGGCGACGCCGACGTAGGACTCGTACGGCGAGATCATGAAGCAGGTGTGCGTGAACTGCGCGACCTGCGCCTGCACCGCTTCGACGACTTTGGGGTGGGCGTTGCCGAGCGTCGTCACGGCAATGCCGGCTCCGAGGTCGATCAGAGAGTTGCCGTCCGCGTCGAGGACCACTCCACCGCCGGCCGCGACGGCCTGGATCGGGACGGTGTGTCCGACGCCCGCCGCGACCGCAGCCGCCTTGCGGGCGATCAGCTCTTGCGAGCGCGGCCCCGGGATGCTCGTGACCATTCGCCGCTCCTGAGGGAGGGTGGGACCGCCGAGCGGAACCGCCGCAAACGTGCCGGAGGCAGACATGGTGTCGGGCGCAGACGTACTCATGCTCGTGAGCGTAAGCGTCGAGCTGTGCCGGCCGCACGCGCCGCGATGTACATTCTGGAGGTAGCCACCGTACGCACGGTACATCGAGAGGATTCGCATGCCCACCGTCGCAGAAGCCCCCACGCTGCGGGCGCTGCTGGGTAGAGGCGACCTGCACCTGCGCCTCGAGGGTGACGAGAACTCACTCGACCAAGGCGCCCTGGACCGTCCGCTCAGATGGGTACACAGTTCTGATCTCACCGACCCCACGCCGTTCCTGTCGGAGGGGCTCGCGCTGCTCACGACGGGCACCCAGTTCCAGGCGGCCGCAGACGACGCCTCGGTCTACCTCGCATACGTCCGCCGCCTGTCCGCCCGCGGCGTGGTCGGACTGGGCTTCGGCACCGAGGTGGTGCGCGACGGCATCCCGCCGCTGCTGGCCGAAGCGTGCCGCGCCGAGCAGATGCCGCTGTTCGAGGTGCCGTACCGCACGCCGTTCATCGCCGTGGCCCGTGCCGGCGCGGAGGCGATCGCCGCTCAGTCCTACGCGCGGCGCAGCTGGGCTCTGGCCGCGCAACGGGCGATCTCGCTGGCGGCGCTGCGCCCGGACGGGCTGGGCGCGACTCTGGCGGAGCTCGCCCGTCAGCTGGACGCGTGGGTCGGGTTGTTCGACGCGGCGGGAACGCTCACCCGCGAGCATCCGTCGTCACTCGAGCAGACCGTCGCGGCAGAGCTGCGAGCGGAGGTCGGCGTCGTCCTCCGGCGCGGCGCCCGCGCGGGATCCTCGCTTCGCATCGAGGGCGTGCCGTTCACCCTGCAGACCCTCGGCCGCGGCGGCCGCCTGCGCGGTGTGATCGCGATGGCAGCCGGAGATCTCGATCAGGAGGGCCGCGGCGTCGTGACGGCGGTCGTCGCGATGGCCGGCCTGGCCCTCGAGCAGCAGCAAGGACTCGACCGAGCGCGCACGCTGCTGCGGGCCGGGCTCGTCCATTCCCTGCGCAGCGACGATCCGACCCTCGCTCGGCGCATCGCCCGCGACTTGTGGGGCGGGCTCCCCGCCGCACCGATCCTGGTGGCGATGACGGATGCCGGCGCCGCCCGCCGCGACGCCGCGCGCGAGTGGCTCGAGCTGCGCGCCGACGAGCGCGGTGGCGGACTGTTCTTCGGCCGCGGCGACGACGGACTCGTGATCGTCGTCCGAGTCGGGGACGACGAGGTGCTCGACGAGTTCGCGGACCGGTTCGGCGCGCGGATCGGCGTCGCGGACCCTTCCGGGTACGACGCCTTCTCGGGTGCGACCGATCAGGCGCGACTCGCCCGCGACCGTGGGGTGGCCCGCGTCTCGCACTTCGCCGACGTCGCACGCACCGGCGTGCTCTCGGTTCCGCCCTCGGATGAGGCGCGCACGGTCGCCGCGGCCGCGCTGGCGCCGCTCGTGCGACACGACCTCGATCACGGCACGGCGCTGCTCGAGACGGTGCGGACGTGGCTTGCGAACGACTGCTCGCACGAGGCGACCGCGCGCGCACTCGGCGTGCACCGGCATACGGTGCGCGCGCGGATCGCCGCCGCGGAACGGGCGCTCGATTCCGACCTGTCGTCGTTCGCCGCTCGCGCCGAGATCTGGGCGGCGCTGCGCCTCTCGTCCTGAACGGCGCGCACGCGCGCCCCGGGGCTCCAGCATCCCGTCGAACCCATGCCCTCGCCGCGAGCCCATGCGTTCCACCGCGCATCGGCTCATGGGTTCGCGCCGAAAGGGATGGGTTCGCGTCAGGGGCGAGCCGGGTCAGCGCGGGGCGTGCGCCTCGAGGAACTCGTAGACGTCGGTTGTATCGACGCCCGGGAACGCGCCCGTCGGCAGCGTCGCCAGCAAAGTCCGCGGAGTGCGCACGTTCGGCCAGGAGTTCTCGCGCCACGACGCCTCGAGGTCGGCGGGGGCGCGGCGGCAGCACACCTCCACGGAGTGCTTCGACACGCCCCGATTCGGGGTGTCGCGTCCGAGGAACCACTTCGTGTCGTCGAAGCGCACGCCGACGCTGACCGAGTGCGCACCCTCGCTCGATGCCTCGACCCGTGCGGTGCACCAGTAGGTGCCGTTTCCGGTGTCGGTGTACTGGTAGTACGGGTTGAAGTGGTCGTCCTCGTCGAAAACCACGCGCGAGGTCCACCGCCGGCAGCACATCTGGCCCTCGATCGCGCCGAGCCGATCGGTCGGGAAGTTCACGTCGTCGTTCTCGTACGCCTTCGTGATCGTGCCCGACTCGTGCACCTTGAGGAAGTGCACCGGGATGCCGAGGTGCACCGTTGCGAGATTCGTGAAGCGGTGCGCGGCGGTCTCGTACGACACCGAGTAGGCATCCCGCAGGTCTTCGATCGAGATCGCGCGGCGTCCCTTCGCCTCCTGCAGGAACGGGACCGCATGCTCTTCGGGAATCAGCAGCGCACCGGTCAGGTAGTTGGTCTCGACGCGCTGGCGGAGGAATTCCGCGTAGCTCGTCGGCTCGCGGTGACCGAGGATCCGGCTCGACAGCGCCTGCAGCACGGCCGTGCGCGGGTCGCCCTTCGCCGTCAGTCGGCTGGAGAGATAGAGTCGCCCGTTCTTGATGTCGGCGACGCTGCGGGTGGTCTGCGGCAGGTCGGGCACGTAGTGCAGCGTGAAGCCCAGATGGGCGGCGATGTCGGATGCCGTCCGCTGCGTCAGCGGACCGCCCGGGTGAGCCACCGCACCGAGGAGCCGTCGCGCCTGCTCCTCCAGCTCGGGGAAGTGGTTGTTCTGCGTGCGCATCAGGCGGCGCAGCGCGACATTGGCGCGGCGCGCTTCCTCCGGCGTCGCCGCGCGCTCATCGCGGAGTCGCTCGATCTCGCCCTGCAGGGCGAGCATCGCCGCGAGCGCCTCGTTGGGCACCGTCTTGCCGATGCGGAACGGCGGGATGCCGAGGGCCTGGAAGGTCTGCCCGCGCATCGCGCGCTCGAGCGCGATCTCCATGGTCGATCGCTCGTCGAGCGGCTCGGACTCGAGCAGTGCGTCCAGCGTGGTGCCGAGCGCGCGCGCGATCGTGCGCAGCAGTGTCAGTTTCGGCTCGCGTCGCCCGTTTTCGATCATCGAGAGCTGGCTGGGCGCCCGATCGACCGCGCCGGCGAGCTCGTCGAGAGTCATGCCGCGCTCAGTGCGCAACTGCCGGATGCGGCGGCCGATGGTGAGGGAGTCCACCTCCTCATCGTCGAGCAGGTCTGCGTCGTGCGGTGCGGCATCCGTCGGCGTCATCCTGCGATTCTGTCACGAAAGCAGAACTTTGCCGAAACTTCACACCTCACTTCACCGGCTGGAGATCCGAACTTCACTCAGAGTGGAGCCACGAACAGCAGCCGGGGCCTTGAGCCTCGGCATCCGACACAGGAGACCGACATGACGATCCACGCCACCCCCGGCCAGCCGCCGCTCCGTGCGGGCGACCAGACGCAGACCGCCGCCGAACTCCAGGAGATCTGGGACACCGACCCGCGCTGGGACGGCATCGAGCGCACCTTCAGCGCCGCGGACGTGGTCGCCCTCCGCGGTTCCGTCCGCGAGGAGTCGACGCTCGCGCAGCGCGGCGCGGAGAACCTGTGGAACCTGCTGCACACGGAGGACTACATCCGGGCGCTGGGCGCATACACCGGCGGCCAGGCCGTCCAGCAGATCCGCGCCGGGCTCAAGGCGATCTACCTCTCCGGTTGGCAGGTCGCCGCCGACGGCAACCTCGCCGGACAGACCTACCCCGACCAGAGCCTGTACCCGGCGAACTCGGTCCCGGCGGTCGTGCGCCGCATCAATAACGCGCTGATCCGCCAGGACCAGATCGAGCATGCCGAGGGCGAGCTCACGCAGGACTGGCTCGCGCCGATCGTCGCCGACGCCGAGGCCGGTTTCGGCGGGCCGCTCAACGCGTACGAGCTCGCGCAGTCGCTGATCTCCTCCGGCGCCGCCGGCATCCACTGGGAGGACCAGCTCGCGTCCGAGAAGAAGTGCGGACACCTGGGCGGCAAAGTGCTGGTGCCCACGCAGCAGCACATCCGCACCCTGAACGCGGCTCGCCTCGCCGCCGACGTCGCGGGCGTGCCGACCGTGATGATCGCCCGCACCGATGCCCTCGCCGCCGACCTGCTCACCAGCGATGTCGACGAGCGCGACCGGACGTTCACCACCGGAGAGCGTACGAGCGAGGGCTTCTACCGGGTCACCCCCGGCCTCGACGCGGTCATCAGTCGCGGACTCGCGTTCGCCCCGTATGCCGACCTGCTCTGGGTCGAGACGGGCGAGCCCGACATCGAGCTGGCGCGCGCATTCGCCACGGCGATCCACGCGCGGTACCCCGGCAAGCTGCTGGCGTACAACTGCTCGCCGTCGTTCAACTGGAAGCGGCACCTGGACGATGCGCAGATCGCGACCTTCCAGCAGGAGCTGGCGGACCTGGGCTACAAGTTCCAGTTCATCACCCTCGCCGGCTTCCACGCCCTGAACTACTCGATGTTCGAACTCGCCACCGGCTATGCCGACCGCGCCATGAGCGCCTACGTCGAGCTGCAGGAGGCCGAGTTCGACGCAGAGGCGCAGGGCTACACGGCCACCAAGCACCAGAGGGAAGCCGGAACCGGCTACTTCGACCGAGTCTCGACCGCGCTCAACCCCGACAGCGCCACCCTCGCCCTGGTGGGATCCACCGAGGCGCAGCAGTTCCACTGACGACGACCGACTTCAAGGACACATCATGACCCTCACTGACACGGGCTCCCCGCCCACCACCACGACACCCATCCGGACCACGCACATGCCGTCGATCGAGATCCTCGGCACCGTCCGCGAGCGCTACGACGAGATCCTCACGCCCGAGGCCCTCGCATTCCTGACCGAGCTGCATTCCCGCTTCGGCGGCCGCCGGCACGACCGGCTCGCCGACCGCATGCGCCGTCGATTCGAGATCGGCAACGGGCACGACCCGCAGTTCCGGGACGACACCGCGCACATCCGCGAGGATGCCGAGTGGAGGGTCGCCGGAGCGGGCCCGGGCCTGGAGGACCGGCGCGTGGAGATCACGGGGCCGACCGACCCGAAGATGACGATCAACGCGCTGAACTCCGGCGCGCGGGTCTGGCTCGCCGACCAAGAAGACGCCACCTCCCCCACGTGGGGAAACGTCATCGAGGGGCAGTTGTCGCTGCGCGATGCGATCCGCGGCGAGCTGAGCTTCACGAGCGATGCGGGAAAGACCTACGAGGTCACCGCCGAGCGGACGCCCACGATCGTGATGCGTCCGCGCGGCTGGCACCTGTCAGAGGCACACCTCTGCTTCACCGACCGGACGGGACGCCGGTTGGCGGCATCCGGATCACTGGTCGACTTCGGGCTGTACTTCTTCCACAACGCGGAGCAGCTGATCGCGAACGGGCGGGGGCCGTACTTCTACCTCGCCAAGATCGAGTCCAGCGAGGAGGCGAAGCTGTGGGACGACGTCTTCAGCTTCAGCGAGCAGTACGTGGGTATCCCGCACGGCACGATCCGCGCGACCGTGCTCATCGAGACGCTGCCGGCCGCCTTCGAGATGGAGGAGATCCTCTTCGAGCTGCGCGACCACTGCGCGGGATTGAACGCCGGCCGGTGGGACTACATCTTCTCGATCATCAAGAACTACCGCGGCCGCGGAGCGCGCTTCGTGCTCCCCGACCGCAGCGAGGTGACGATGACGGTCCCGTTCATGCGGGCGTACACCGAGCTGCTCGTCAAGACGTGCCACCGGCGAGGGGCGTTCGCGATCGGCGGCATGAGCGCGTTCATCCCGAACCGGCGCGACCCCGAGGTGACCGAGCGCGCGTTCGAGAAGGTGGCGGCCGACAAGAAGCGTGAGGCGGGCGACGGGTTCGACGGCACGTGGGTGGCGCATCCGGATCTGATCCCGACAGCGAAGGCCGAGTTCGACGCGGTCCTCGGTGAGCGCCCGAACCAGGTCGACCGGCAGCGGGACGACGTGGAGGTGAGGGCATCCGATCTGCTGAACGTGCACATCGGCCGGCCCGTGACCGCCGCGGGCGTGCACGCGAACGTGTCAGTGGCGATCCGATACGTGGAGGCGTGGCTGCGCGGGCTCGGCGCCGTCGCGATCGACAACCTGATGGAGGATGCCGCGACCGCGGAGATCAGTCGCAGCCAGGTATGGCAGTGGATCCACCAGGACCGCACGACCGAGGACGGCACCTTCATCACGCGTGAGTACATCGAGGGACTCATCTCCGAGGTTCTGAGCGAGGTGGAGCGCCGCGAGGGCGACCGCTTCGACGACGCGGCCGAGGTCTTCCGCGAGGTCGCGCTCCGCGAGGAGTTCCCGGCCTTCCTGACGCTGTCGGCATACTCGCGCTACCTGGTGGAGACGGACTAGCCCCCGAGCCGCCTCCGCGAGACTGCATCGGGAGGTCGAGACTGCGGGGTTCACCCGCTGTCTCGACCTCCCCTTGCAGTCTCGGCGAAGAGAAAAGACGGCAAGGCGCGCGAGTTGTCGATGCGCAGACGACCTGTTCGACGCCCTTCACGTAACGTCGCTGAACAGAAGGGACACGCGATGAAGTATCTGATGCTCGTGGTAGCCGATCCGGACCTCACCACGGAAGAAGACCCGGTGCTCACGATCGAGGAGTGGGTCGATGAGACCTACGGTCAGGGCAAGGCCACCGACGGCGACCGGCTGCGACCGCCGTCGCACGCGAAGACCATCCGTCGTCGCAACGGCAAGGTGAGCGTCACCGACGGTCCCTACGCCGAGACGCACGAGTGGATCGCCGGATTCGACCTGCTGGAGTGCGACACGATCGAGCAGGCGATCGAGGTCGCGACGCGGCATCCGATGGCCACCCACGGCACGATCGAACTGCGTCCGGTCTGGCCGCTCGAGCTGGACTGAGCGGGACCGGCGGGCCGGGGCGCGCTGTCAGGGTCGCGCCTCGGCATCCGGCCCCTCGCCGCTGAGCACAGGCGACTACGCTCGAATCCGTGACAGAACGCGCTCCTCTCTCCCAGAAGCTCAGTGCCATCGCCGAGTCCGCGACCCTCAAGGTCGACGCGAAGGCGAAGGCCCTTCAGGCCGCCGGACGGCCGGTGATCAGCTACGCGGCAGGCGAACCCGACTTCGCGACGCCGCAGTTCATCGTGGATGCCGCGGCAGAGGCTCTGCACGACCCGGCGAACTACCGCTACACGCCCGCCGTCGGGCTTCCGGTGCTGCGCGAGGCCATCGCCGCCAAGACCCTCCGCGACTCGGGGCTGGAGGTCGATGCCTCCCAGATCGTCGTGACCAACGGCGGCAAGCAGGCGGTCTACCAGGCGTTCCAGGCGGTCGTGAACCCGGGCGACGAGGTGCTGCTGCCCGCGCCGTACTGGACCACCTACCCCGAGGCGATCGCCCTGGCCGACGGTGTGCCGGTCGAGGTCTTCGCCGGCGCCGACCAGGAGTACAAGGTCACCGTCGAGCAGCTCGAGGCCGCCCGCACCGAGCGCACCACCGTGCTGGTCTTCGTGTCGCCGTCCAACCCGACCGGTGCCGTGTACAGCCCCGAGGAGACGCGGGCGATCGGCGAATGGGCCGTGGAGCACGGCATCTGGATCATCTCCGACGAGATCTACCAGAACCTCGTGTACCAGGGGGCCCGCGCGGTGTCGATCGTCGAGGCGGTGCCGGATGCCGCGGGGCAGACGATCCTGGTGAACGGGGTGGCGAAGACCTACGCGATGACCGGCTGGCGAGTGGGCTGGATGGTCGGCCCGAAGGACGCGATCAAGCTCGCGGCGAACCTGCAGTCCCATCTGTCGAGCAACGTGAACAACATCGCGCAGCGCGCGGCTCTCGCGGCGCTGACCGGACCGCAGACCGAGGCCGAGGACTTCCGGCTCGCCTTCGACCGCCGCCGACGGCTGATCGTCGACGAGCTCTCGAAGATCGGGGGCGTCACGGTGCCGAACCCGCTCGGCGCTTTCTACGTCTACCCCGACGTGCAGGGCCTGCTCGGCCGCGAGTGGCGCGGCAAGACCCCGACGTCGTCGCTGGAGCTGGCCGACCTGATCCTCGAGGAGGTCGAGGTGGCGGTCGTCCCCGGCGAGGCGTTCGGCCCGAGCGGCTACCTGCGGCTCTCCTACGCGCTCGGCGACGAGGCGCTGCTGGAGGGCGTGCGGCGGATGCAGGAGCTGTTCGCGTAGCGTCGGCCTCCGCTACAGCTCCACCCCGACCAGCACGGGCTCGGGCTGGAGGATGAGTCCGAACTCGGACTGCACGCGACCCTGGATGAAGCGCGCCAACTCTGCGAGCTCATCGGCCGACGCGTCGCCGCGGTTGGTCAGTGCCAGAGCGTGCTTGGTCGACAGGGACGCGCGCGAGCGCGGGAGCTTGAAACCCTTGCGCAACCCGGAGTGCTCGATGAGCCAGGCGGCGCTGACCTTCACGTCGGACTCGCGGCTCGCCGACGGCGGCACATACCCCTCGTACGCGGCGAGCGGGATCACCAGGACGGAATCCAGGTCCGGAGCGACCGGCCACCGCGGGCACTCCGGCGGAAGCGTGCGCGCGAAAGACGGCGACACGATCGCGTTCTGGAAGAACGAGCCGGCGCTGTAGGTGTCGGGGTCTTCCGGGTCGAGCACCATGCCCTTGCGCCGCCGGGTGTCCAGGACGTGATCTCGCACCCAGGCGAGTGAGACGGATGCCTCGGGTCCGAGTCCGAGCGCGGTGCGCAGCTGCTCGCCGACGACGGGTCGTTCCCCGTGGCCGACCTGCTCGAGCTCCAGCGTCACCGTCAGGATCACCCCTGGCCGTTCAGGCACCGACCCGTAATGGTGCTTCAGGACGGACGTGCGGAAGCCGAGCCCGAGTTCGTCGGCCGGAACCGTCGAGACCTCGCCGGTGTGCTCGTCGATCAGCTCGACTTCGGCGAGCGTCTGAACGATCTCCTGCCCGTACGCGCCGATGTTCTGCACCGGAGCCGCGCCGACGGTGCCCGGGATGCCGGACATCGCCTCGATGCCCGCCAGTCCCTCCGCCACGGCGTACGCCACGAGCGCCTCCCAGTCGTGACCGGCCTGGACTCGGAGGCGCTCGAAGCCGGGACGAGGCGACGGGAGCCGCTCGATGCCGCTGGTGCGGACGCGGATGACGGTGCCGTCGAAGGGCTCGTCGCCGATGAGGAGGTTGGAGCCGCCGCCCAGCACCAGCAGCGGCGCGCCGTCGGCCCAGGCGGAGCGCAGCGCGTCGACCAGCTCGTCGGTGGTGTGCGCCTCGATCATGCGGTCGGGCATTCCGCCGGTGCGCAGAGTGGTCAGCTGCGCGAGCGGGATCGGGGGGACGTCGGGCATCGGCTAGGGCAGGCGGACCAGAACGTG
>NZ_DASUNI010000314.1:0-21720 GCF_036277215.1 Microbacterium sp.
GACGTTGAAGAGCATCAGACCGAGGTTGACCAGCGAGAACACCAGGTAGCCGATCATCGCGATCATGAAGATCTTGGTCGCACGCTTCGAGGCGCGGATCTTTCCACTCGCGAACAGCGCGAGGGTCACTCCGACGACCACAAGGGTGGCCAGCGTGGCCTGGAAGACGATTCCGGGCCAGATGAACTCGAAATAGGCCGAGATGCCGCCGACGAACACTCCCTGGAACGCCGCATAGGCGAAGATCACGGCGGGGCGCACCTTCTTGCGCGAGCCGAAGATGACGACCATCGCGAGCACGAATCCGCCGAGCATGCCGATGATCCACGGGAGGATGGTCGGGCTCGGATTCTCGGCCGTGACGGGAGCCATCGTCCAGAGCCAGCCGCCTACTGCGGTCACCAGAAGTATCGCGAAGAGTCCGACGGTCTTCCAGACCGTGTCCTCGACGGTCATGCGGTCGGTCTCGATCGCGCCGGCGGTGGGGGCGGCGTACATGCCCTCCAGCTGTGCGTTGGCCGCTGCATCGGTGGCCGCCTGCTGTGCGGTCGAAAGCTGCGTCGGACGGCCGAGGCGGGCGGCGTTCTGACCGCCCGGGTAAGTCTGCACGGCGCGTTGATCCTGGAACGCCGGGTTGTCGAATGCGGGGTTTTTGAGGGCCACGGCTCTCACACTCCAAGGTGAAGGGTTTTCACAGCACTGTGCTGTGGAACAAAGATATCGGACGGCGGCCGATCCTTCGCGGTTCTGTGCTGTGAGAGGGCTTTGAGCGGCAAGGGAATCCGCCCACGACCTGGGCTGTTGCGCGCACCTGTCGGCATCCGTCGCAGCTTCCCCTGCGGTGACAGCCGGAAAGTGCGTCAGGCGCCATGCGACACGCCGCCGAAGGGCGCGCGCGGCCCGCCGGTAGCCTGAAGCCGTGCCCCGGACCAGTCCGCTCATCATCGGGCACCGCGGTGCGCCCGGGTACCGGCCGGAGCATTCGCGGTCGTCGTACGCCCTCGCGCTCGCGATGGGCGTCGATGCCGTCGAGCCCGACGTCGTCGTCTCGAAAGACGGCGTGCTGGTGGTGCGGCACGAGAACGAGATCTCGGGCACGACCGATGTCGCCGACCGACCCGAGTTCGCCGACCGCCGCACGACGAAGACCGTCGACGACGCGGAGCTGACGGGCTGGTTCACCGAGGACTTCACCTGGGACGAGCTGGCGACCCTCCGTTGCCGCGAGCGCCTGACTCAGCTGCGGCCCGCGAGCGCGTCGTTCGACGATGAGCAGCCGGTCCTGCGCCTGCGTGACGTGCTGGATCTTGTGCGGGACGCGTCCCTCGAGCAGGGACGCGAGATCGGAGTGGTGCTGGAGATCAAGCACGTCACCTACTTCGCCGGGCTCGGATGGGATGTCGCGGGCCTCGTCGAGGCCGAGCTGACTGACGCGGGATGGGCGGACGGAGACCTCCCCCTCACGATCGAAGCGTTCGAATCCACGGTGCTGCACCGATTGCGGGAGCGCGGCATCCGAGGCGTGTATGTCTACCTTCTGGAGGCGGCGGGTCGGCCCTTCGATCTGGTGGCGGCGCTCGGCAGGGCGGCTCCGACCTACAAGGCGACCGCGCGACCCGCGGGCCTGGACCGGCTGGTCGGGCTCGTGGACGGCATCAGCGTCGACAAGCGCATGATCCTCGCGCCCGACAAGCTGGGCCGCGTGAGTGGACCGTCGCCGGTCGTCGCCGACGCGCACGACCGGGGACTGCGCGTGTTCACCTGGACATGCCGCCCGGAGAATGCGTTCCTCGTCGGCCAGTACCGCGGGCGCGGGGGGCCTGCGGCGTTCGGCGATTACGAGGCGGAGTGGGGCGTGATCCGGGATGCCGGGGTCGACGGCGTCTTCGTCGACCACGCGGATCTGGCCGTGGCGTTCTTCCGCGGCTGACGGGCGCTCGAACGCTACGGGGCGTCGTCGTAGGTGCCGAAGAGGCCCTTGCCGTATCGGACCACGGCGTCGTACGCCTCCGCATAGGTCTCGGGTGCCTTGCTGCCCGGGTTGTAGCGAGCCAGCAGCAGGCCGGTCAGCCCCTGAGCGGGCGCCGTGAGCGGACGGTTCTTGTGCTTGGTCGCGGCCGCCGCCGCGTCGTCCTCCTCCGGGTTGCGGCCGGCGTAGAGGGCCTTCGGCTGCGGCCAGGTGTACGGCTGCCGCGGCTCGGTGAGGTTGATGGAGTTGAAGATCGGGTTGGCGCTCTGGTCTCGGAGCGTCAGCGGGGCGAGCCCGTGCTGGCGGCAGAGCGTGTTGATCACGGAGCCGTGGTGCATCTCGTCATGGATGACGGTGCCCTGGGCAGTGTAGGCGCTCACCACGATCGTGGGGACGCGGACGCCCAGCCGGTCGAAGGTGAATCCCATCTCGCCCGGACCGCTCCGATCAGGCGGCGTCGCGGTCGGCGGAGGAACGTGGTCGTAGGTGCCGCCGTGCTCGTCGAACGTGATCACGAGAGCGGTGTTCATCGCGTTGGATCCGCTGGAGGACCTGCTCGTGCGGACGGCGTCGTAGATGTCCTGCACGAGCCGGTCGCCGGCGCGCACGTCCGACAGTGCGCTGTTGTACACCGGCATCTTCTCGCCGTCGACGTCGACCTCGTCCTCGCGCACCTTCTTGCCCCACGGCGGGTGCATGTCGTTGTGATTGAAGACCATGCGCGGCTCGATGAAGCTGTAGGCCGGCAGGTCGCCGTTCGCGGCATCCGCGTAGAACTGACCCATCTCGCGGAAGTGGGTCTTCCAGTACGGCCGGAGGACGGGGGAGTGCAGGAGACCCGTCAGTGAGACGAGCTGCGACCCGTCGTAGTAGATGCGCCAGGGGATGCCGGCATCCTCGAGCCGGTTGAAGATGGTGGGCGCAGGCGGCCCGTCGATCCACTTGTAGTAGCTGTCGCCTCCATGGTTGGTGACGTAGCCGTTCGAGGTGGAGGCGTGGAAGAACAGGCGGTTGCAGAAGGTCTGCGACGGGACACCGGCGTGCCACGCGTCGTACACCGCGAAATCGCGCGCGAGCGTGGAGAGGACCGGCATCATCGCCGGACTGAAGCTGCCCATCGCCACGCGATACTCGTTGGCGGTGGGCATGCGCCCCCGGTCGCGCCGGAAGTTGATGATGAAGTCCTTGACGAATCCGGAGTTGTCGGGGAGGACTCCGACCGGCGGCGTGTTGAACGGCGGCTGCTGGCTGTGGTGCCGGATGTCGCGATTGGTCTCGGGGTCCACCACCCCGAACAGCTGCGTGTTCACGTGCGGGTACGTCTCGCCCGGGTCCGGCTGCGGCGACTGCATCACCGTGTCGGTCGAGCCGTCGTAGACGTAGGCCGGCACCACCTCTCCGTCCAGCCCGAGGTTGGCGTAGGTGCCCTGCGCCAACCCGTTGAAGTCGGCCTTCGACTTCTCCTCGGCGGAATACAGCCAGCCGAGCATGTTGTCGAAGCTGCGATTCTCGAACATCACCACGACGACATGGTCGAACCCGGGGGCGGAGCGTTTCGGGAGCGGGTCGAACTCGGGAGGGTGCGCGGTGGCGGCGGCCGTGATCGCTGCTCCCGCGGCTCCGCCGATCGCGACCCCGGCGGCCCCGATCCCGGCCCGGCGGAGGAAGTCGCGGCGTGACGCATCACGCGGCGCGTTCTGGCCCGCCTCATCGTGCCTCGGTTCGTCCATCACGCTCCCTGGGCGCAATCTTCCGGTCATTCTATCGGCGGCATATCGGACCGGATCCGTGGGCGGCCACTATTGTCTTGCCATGGCTCCAGAGCTGCGATTCGATCGGAACGCGCGCTACGGTGCCGCGCTGGTGGGGGTGATGTTCGCCGCATTCCTGAACATCGCCACCGACTTCAGCGCCTTCCTTCAGGCCGCCAACTACGCCGGCGCGTTAGGCACGGACGTGCCCGCGGTCGACTTCGTCGAATTCCTGCTCATCCTCGGGCTCTACGTCACCTCCTTCGCGATCATGCCCACGACCGGCGCCCGTCGTCTCGGGGCCGTCACCCTCGCCTGCGTGGTGCTGCTCCTCTGGGCGACCGTAGGGATCGAGCGAGGCATCGGCAACATCGACCACCCCGTCGCATTCTGGACGTTCGTGGTCAACCAGGGCTTGATCACCCTGATCGTCGCCCTCGGCGGATGGCTGCTCGTCCGCGGTCGGCATCCACTCGCCTTCCTGGTGCTGCTCATCGCCATCGTGCCGCCCATCGTGAGCCGAATCCTCGTGAACGTCGCGGCGACGTCCGGCGCGTACACGCTGGTCACCGAGGCGATGGTGGTCGTCTTCGGCATCGGCGGAGCGTGGCTGGCCGCAGCGATCGACCACTGGGCGCGCGGCCGCTCGGCAGCGAGCGCCCGTGCCCGCTCGAGAGGTTGAGCGGACACGGGCGACCGCGGCTGGCGTTTCGGCACATCCCCGACCTCGGGGCCTGTGCCCTCTGTCGCGACGGGATCGGGCGGGCGGGTGTGCTCGGGTCGAGCTCGATCAGCACAAGATCGTCTCGGCCATCGACGCGTTGCGGAACGTGCCGGAGGTGCTGGGGTGCTTCGCTCCGGCGGGGGACACCGACCTGCTGCTGCGGGTGGTCGCCAAGAGCCCGGACGACCTCTACCGTGTCGCGGAGGTGATCCGCCTGTGCCCCGGCATCCTCCGCACCTCCACCAGCCTGTTCCTGCGCGAGGTCATTCCCTACCGGGTCAGCGAGCTCCTGAAAGCGGACTGAGGGGCTGACGCACGGCGTGCACCGCCATGCCTGGGCATAGAGCCGCCATTCGCGAGAGGAAAGATCAAGCGCGCGCCGATCAGGGTTGGCACCATGTGAGACGAAGCACGCATACGGAGGGAGGGACACGATGCACGCAGCGCCACAGGGACGCCGTGTCCGGGCACGGGCCGAGACCCACATCGCCGCGCCGCCCGATGTGGTGTACCGCTGGGCGACGGCACCTGACCGCGTCGTCCTGTGGGTCAAGGACCTGGCGGAGTCGCGACCACTCGACGATGGACCGCTGCGGGTCGGTGCCCGCTCCATCGAGGTGATTCAGGACGGGGGAAAGAGGCGCGACGTTCCGGCGGAGGTGACCGCCCTCGAGCCCGGCCGGTTCGTCGAGATCCGTATGGATTCGCCCGGGGGACCGGTCACCTCTCGCACCGACATCGCTGCGACCGCGACGGGTTCCGCCGTCGTACAGACGATGGATGCTGTCTTCACGGGCATGCGGCTCATCCCGTCGTCGATCCTCGCGACACTCCTCACACGGCGGCTGGACGGTGACCTTCGACGGCTGAAGAAAGCCGTGGAGAGCGGCTGACGGAGCTGGAGGGGATGGGTGGCTCGGGGATGAGTCCAGAACGCTCCGCGGCTCACCTGAGCGCGGTGCTGCCCGCGCTGCTCGCAGCGCAGGTGGACCTCGGCGGCGACCTCCGGACCGAGACGCTGGCCCGGGCGACCCACATGTCTCGGACGCGTTTCCATTCCGTCTTCGCCGACACCGTGGGCGAGACCGTCAAGCAGTACACGCTGCGCCTGCGGCTGGAACGAGCGGCTTTCCGCCTGATGTCGGAGTCCACCGGAGTCGCGACCATCGCCTTCGATCTCGGCTTCGGCTCACATGAGGCGTTCTCGCGCCGGTTCCACAGCCGTTTCGGCCGCAGTCCGACCGAGTACCGGGTGACCCCGCCGGCGGGCGACGATCCCCGCCTCCTGCGCCGACCGGGCCTCGAGGTGACGAGCAGCGACCTTTTTCTGTCCGACACGCGCCCTGTCCAGCTGGCGGCCACTCCCGTGGTGTTCCGCCGCCATACCGGCCCGTATGAGGACGTCGATCCGCACGCGTTCGAGCAGCTGGCGCAGTGGGCAGGGGGACGCGGCATCCCCTGTCATGGCCTCCTCGGCATCGCGCATGACGCACCGGGCATCACCGAGCCGGACCGGCTCCGATTCGACGTCTGCGCACGCGTGTCCGGCGACGTTCGAGGCGACCCGGGTACGGCGTTCCGGGTCCTGCCCGAGCGGTGGGCGTCGTCGACGTGGTTCTCCGGGCCTGAGCACCGCCTGGGTGAGGCCGTCGCCGCCGCCTATGCCGCCTCCGGCGCCCTGGCCGGATTCACCGTGATCGGGCTGCCGCTGGAGGAGCACTACACGGACAGCCGGATCCTGACAGAAGGCCGCATCGAGACGCTTCGGATATTGATTCCGCTCGCTCCGATCGGCCCTTCGCCATAGATCCGCGGCGTAGCGCGACCTTTCGGCTCGGTTCGGGGAGGAGTCCGGGATGTATCACGTCGTCAGACGCGTCTCTCCTGCTTGACGAAAGCACTGCGTGCTGAGCCGGCGAGGGAAGGGACCCAGCGCCGGGAGTCCCGCAGCCAGAAGGGACCGAGATGCCCGACACCGTCGAGTTCGCCGAGCGACCCGACGCGCCGCGCTCGCACATCACCCTCCGGCTGATCGCCCAGGATCCGTCGGTGACCGGGGACGACGGCAGGATCCTGACCGCCCAGGTGAAGGTGCCCTGGTCGCGCATCGAGGACGGGCCGCGCGGCGCCCGCCTGCACGTCGTCGACTACGACGTCGCCGTCGACGAGTACCGCAAGCATCCCGCGCTGGTCAACGAGGACGCGTACGCGGAAGCATCCGACGAAGTTCTGCTGACCGACAAGACCTTCCACGCGCAGCAGGTCTACGGCGCGGCGGCGAAGACTCTCGCCACGTTCGAGTCGGCGCTCGGCCGGCGGCTCTCGTGGAGTTTCGCCGGTCACCACCTGTACCTCGTGCCGCACGCCTTCGCCGAGGCGAACGCCTACTACTCATGGGAGGACCGCGCGGTGCTGTTCGGCTACGTCCCCGCCGAGGACGAGGACGATCCGCCGGTCTACACGTGCCTGAGCTACGACATCATCGTGCACGAGACGACGCATGCCATCCTCGACGGCCTGCGGCGGCGTTTCCTCGAGCCGGGGCTGCCCGATCAGGCTGCGTTCCACGAGGGGTTCGCCGACATCGTCGCCCTCCTTTCTGTCTTCTCGATGCGACCCGTCGTCGAGCAGGCGCTCGGCCGACCCGGCAGGAACGGCCGGATCACGAGGATGCATGTCCATCCCGACAGGCTCAAGGCGGGCGTGCTCACGAGCGTCGCGGAGCAGGTGGGGCGCGTGCTCACCCAGGGCCGCGGACCGCTGCGCCATTCCGCGATGGAGCCGCCGCCGGCGAACTGGGCGTTGCTGCCGCAGTTCGCCGAGCCGCATCGACGCGGCGAGGTGCTCGTGGCGGTCGTGCTCGATGTGCTCGTGGACATCTGGTCGGCTCGGCTCGAGACGCTGTTCTCCCGCCCCGGCAACACCGCGTCGGCCACCGTCGATCGGGCCCGAGCCGCCGAGGAAGGCGCCAAGGCGGCAGCCCAGCTGCTGACGATGCTCATCCGGGGGCTCGACTACCTGCCGCCGGTCGAGTTCGAGTTCGCCGATCTGCTCGACGCCGTGCTCCTCGCGGACGTGGAGGTCGTCCCCGACGACGACCTCGGGTACCGGCGTCTGCTGATCGAGAGGTTCGCTCAGGCGGGGATCACCCGGCCGCGCAACCGCGTGAGCAACGTGCTGGAGGCCGAAGTGGCGCCCCAGTACCTCGGGATCAACCACGCGGCGCTGCGCAGCGATCGCGACGAGGTCTTCCGGTTCCTGTGGCAGAACGCGCTCCGCCTCGACGTGCCCACCCGCTACTACACGACCGTCGAGTCGGTCCTGCCCAGCCAGCGGATCGGACCGGACGGCCTGATCGTCGCCGAATCCGTCGCGACGTACGTCCAGATGGCCGAGATGACGGCGGCCGAGCTCGAGACGATCTCGGAGCTGCCGCTGCCGGACGGGCTCGACCCCGAGACTCCGGTGCAGCTCTTCGGGGGCGGCACCCTGGTGTTCGATCAGTTCGGCCGGCTCAAGCTGCACGTGTACAAGAAGGTCGACGACTGGCGCCGGCAGCTGCGGCGCATCGGGTACCTCGACCTCAGCGGACGGCGCGACCGGGCGAAGCGATTGGGATACTCCGACGGGTCGGCCCGAGGGCAGGCGTTCGCGGAGCTGCACGACACCAACCTGAGTTCCGGGGAGGCATGGTGAGCACGCCCCTTCGCGTGAGAGTGCGCATGTACCAGGTCGGCTTCGGCGACTGCTTCCTGGTCTCGGTCGAGTACGACGCACCACTTGCGGACGGCCGTGCGGAGCGGCATCTGCTCGTGGATTTCGGGTCGACCCGCAAGGCGCGCGAGGGGCGCGCACCGGGTCGCATGTCCGACGTCGCGAAGCTGATCCGCAAGCACACGTGCGGTGCGCTCGACGTGCTCGTGGTCACGCACCGCCATAAGGATCACGTGTTCGGGTTCGCCGATGACGATGCAGCCGAGATCCTGCGCGCGCTCGCTCCGAAGCGGGTGCTCCGGCCGTGGACCGAAGATCCGCAGCTGCCTGCGCTCGCCGACGCGCCGACGGGTGCCGGAGTCGCTGCGGACGGGGCGACCGGCCGGGCGTCGGCCCGATATGCGCAGCTGCTCGCCGACGCGCAGCGCGAGGCCGAAGTGCTCTCGGCGCTGACCGGTCTGCACAAGGACGTGCGGGCGGAGGCGGCCGAGCAGGTCAAGAACGCCGACGCGATCGCCCTTCTCGACGAGCTCGCCGCGGACGGGAGGGGAGGCTACCTGCACGCTGGGGCCGACGCCGCCGTGGCGGACCTCATGCCGGGGCTCGAGGTGACGGTGCTCGGTCCGCCCACGGTCGAGCAGGATCCTCGCGTGGCGAAGCAGCGCGAGGAGGATCCCGAGTACTGGATGGCCGCCCTGCACGCGTCGTTGCGCGAAGCGGCGCGCACCGTGCCCGGCGACGGCCAGGCCGCACACGGGATGTCGCTCGGACCCGGACCTGTGCGCTGGGTCGTCGAGCGTCTCGCCGCGCAGAAGTCCCACTCGGTGGCCCGTCTGGTGCGCGACCTCGACGACGCGTTGAACAACACCAGCCTCGTGCTCCTGCTCGAGATCGGCGGTCTGTCGATGCTCTTCCCCGGTGACGCGCAGATCGAAAACTGGCAGTTCACACTCGACCGCCTCGCCGAGGAGCCGGACCTGAAGAGCCGGCTGACCGCGATCGACCTGTACAAGGTCGGCCACCACGGCAGTCGCAACGCCACCCCGCGCGCTCTGCACGCGCTGTGGGCGGAGCGGCCCGACGAGCTGCCGCCGATGACGGCGCTGATGTCGACGCGGCAGGGCGTGCACGGCAAGACCGAGGCGACCGCCGTGCCCCGCTCGACCCTGGTGACAGCCCTGGGTCAGGTGGCGACCCTGCACTCGACCGACGACCTCGATCAAGGCGACGAGTTCGTCGAAGTGGTCTCGGACGTGGTCAGGGGTCCGTTCGTCCGCGTGGGGGCATGAGGTCGGGCCGACGCAGGGCGCGCATCGCTGCGCGCCTTGACCCACGGGCCCGACAGGACACCGGCGACCCGCTCGCGTCGACGCCTCAGTCGGGGAAGGCCAGCAGCCGCAGCAGCTCGCCGAGCGTCCTGCGCTGCTCCGGGGTGATGACGTCATGCAGGGCGCGTTCGGCCTGGCGTGCGGCTCGCTGCGCCGCTGCGAAGAGCGCCCGGCCTTCCGCGGTCGCGACCACCACGTTCGTGCGTCGATCGGCCGGATCGGCCTCGCGGCGGACGAGGCCGCGACCCTGAAGGTCGTCGACGAGCGCAACGACCTGGCTGGGGTCGAGCCGGAGGAAGGTGGCGAGATCGCGTTGCGAAGGCCGCGTGTCGTCGACGGCGAGGGCGAGCACGGAATACGACCGCACCCGCAGGCCCTGCTGCGCGAGGGCGGCATTCCCGGCGGCCAGCGAGAGCGCGTTCGCGCGAGCGAGGAGGAAACTCAGATCGTCGGTCAACGCCGAGTTCCGCAGGCGTTCGTCCGCGCGTGCCACCTCGCTCGTCGTGCTCCTCGCTTCGGCGGCCATGCCAGTGATCCTAGCAAAATGATGCGCCGTGACAATCATTGACAAATTCAATGATGCTGCGCTCTAATGAGAGAAGGCCGGCGATCAGTTCGCGGCGAGACGAAGGAGTTCCGATGGGGCTGGATGGCAAGGTGGCGATCGTCACCGGATCCGGGCGTGGCCTGGGATTGGCGTACGCGGCAGAGCTGGCTCGGCAGGGCGCAGCGGTCGTGGTCAACGACGTGGACGCGCGGACAGCCGCGGATGCTGTGGCGTCCATCGAGGCGGCCGGCGGCCGCGCGGTCGCCGTCGTCGCACCGGTCGGGTCCACCGAGACCGCCAAGCAGCTCGTCGCGGCAGCGGTCGAGAACTTCGGGCGTCTGGACATCCTCGTCACCAACGCCGGCGTCCTTCGTGACACCGTCCTGTGGAAAATGAGCGACGACGATTTCGACACCGTGATCGGTGTGCACCTGCGGGGGACGTTCACCGCCGTCCGCGAGGCGGTGCTGCACCTCCGCGAGCAGAACGAAGGCGGCCGGATCATCTGCATCGGCTCGCCGACCGGCCAGCGGGGCAACTTCGGACAAACCAACTACGCGGCTGCCAAGGCGGGCATCGTCGGAATGGTCCGTACCTGGGCGCTGGAGCTCAAGCGCGCCGGCATCACCGCGAACGCCGTCATCCCCGTCGCCGCGACGGCCATGACTGCGACCGTGCCGTACTTCGCCGCCGCCGTCGAGGCCGATGCGGCGGGCGAGCCGATGCCGGCATTCTTCCGGCACGATCTCGGCTTCGGCACGTCCGAGGACGTCGCGGGGCTCGTCGCCTACCTGGCATCGGATGCCGCGGCCGGCGTCACCGGACAGGCGATCGGCGTCGGCGGCGATCGCATCCAGGTGTGGTCGCATCCCGAGCCGGTGGTGACCGCGTACCGCGCGGGGGGCTGGAGCTACGACGCGCTCGAGGAGTCTTTCGACGAGGAGTTCGGCGGGCAGTTGCAGTCGGTCGGCGAGTCCTTTCCACCGCTGCCGGACGAGCTGCAGCGGCCCGCGCCGACGGCCTGAGCCGCGTTTCGTCTCGCTTCGCTCGCTCAACGACCGGGCCCTTCGACAGGCTGAGGAATCAGATGACCCGCTACGAACCCGCGATCGACGTCGATTCGCTCACCGCGATCGACGTGCATGTGCACGTCGAGATCGATGCGCACGGTCACACCTCCCTGCCGCCGGCACTGGTCGAGGCCGCATCGAAGTACTTCAGCGCGGAGGGGCCGCGCCCCGACCTGGACAGCATCGCTGCGTACTACCGTGAGCGGAAGATGGCGGCGGTCGTGTTCACGGTCGACGCCACGACGCGCCTGGGGCATCCCGCGATCTCCAGCACCGACATCGCCGAAGGCGCAGCGCGCAACAACGACGTGCTGGTCCCGTTCGGATCGGTCGACCCACTCCAGGGCGCGGCCGCGGTGGATGCCGCGCGTCGTCTCGTCGAGGAGTCCGGCGTGCAGGGGTTCAAGTTCCACCCGACCGTGCAGGGGTTCGACCCGAGCGACGAGCAGCACTATCCGCTGTACGCGGAGATCGAACGGCTCGGCGCGGTAGCCCTCTTCCACACCGGCCAGACCGGGATCGGGGCGGGCGTGCCCGGCGGCTACGGGCTGCGCTTGGGGCTGTCCAACCCCATCCTGCTCGACCCCGTGGCCGCCGACTTCCCCGAGCTGCAGCTCATCATGGCCCATCCTTCGGTGCCGTGGCAGGACGAAGCCCTCTCGGTCGCGACCCACAAGCACAACACCTGGATCGACCTCTCGGGATGGAGCCCGAAGTACTTCCCCGCCGAACTCGTCCGCTACGCCAACTCCGTCCTGAAGAACCGAGTGCTGTTCGGCTCCGACTTCCCCCTCCTCACCCCGGACCGCTGGATCCGGGACGCCGAGACCACCGCACTGAAGCCCGAAGTCATGCCCGGCATCATGCGCGACAACGCCGCACGACTCCTCGGCCTCGCGAGCTGACCTCGCGGCATCCCATCGTTCTCTGCACCGCACCGAAAGGCACACACCATGACCACCACCCGCCCCTACGCTGACGCCGCCGATCTCGCCGGTACCGATCTCGGCTACACCGACTGGCTCGAGGTCACCCAGGACCGCGTCAACCTCTTCGCCGATGCCACCGACGACCACCAGTGGATCCACGTCGACCCCGAGCGGGCGACCGACGGACCGTTCGGCGCACCGATCGCGCACGGCTTTCTCAGTCTGTCGCTGGCCGTCAAGTTCTGGTCCGAGCTGTTCGACCTCGAGGGCGTCACCACGAAGGTCAACTACGGCCTCGACAAGGTCCGCTTCATCTCGCCCGTGAAGGTCGGCGCCCGCGTGCGGATGAACGCCGTGATCGCCGAGGTGACGGAGGTTCCCGGCGGCTACCAGTTCGCTGTCGACCAGACGATCGAGATCGACGGCGCCGCCAAGCCGGCTGTCGTCGCCCGAGGCCTGTACCGCTTCTACGCCTAGCCCGGGAGCAGCGTTCGTCACACCTCGACGGAGAGGATGCCATGCACCACCCCGGACTCGGCGCCTGGATGCGCAAGAGACGTCTGAAGACGCCGGAAAAGACCGCGCTGATCTACGGCGAGGGCTCGGCGATGACCTACCGACAGCTCGCCGACCGGGCGGATGAGGTGTCGAGCCTGCTGGCGTCGCGGGGGGTGGTCAAGGGCGACAGCGTCGCGTACATCGGCGAGAACAGTCCGGAGTTCCTGGCCGCCCTGTTCGGCTGCGCGCAGATAGGCGCGGTATTCGTGCCGATCAACACCCGGCTCGCTCCGCCCGAGATCCTCCACATCCTCGCCGACTGCCGAGCACGCGTGCTGATCCGCGATCCCGACTTCGCAGAGCGGACCGCTCCGCTGGTCTCGGCGGTCGGAATCGCACACGTCGTCGAGATGAGCGACCTGACCGACGATTCTCCGGATGCTCCCGACCCCGTATTCGCGCTGGCCGACACGGCTCCGGATGACCCTGCGGCGGTCATCTACACATCGGGAACCACCGGACGAGCGAAGGGGGCGGTGCTGACCCACCAGAACCTCACCTGGGTGGCACTGAACTCCCTCGTCGACTACGACATCGTCTCGTCCGACGTCGCGCTCATGATCTCGCCGCTCTTCCATGTCGCGTCGCTGGGCATGGGCGCGCTTCCGGTCATCCTGAAGGGCGGCACGATCGTGCTGGAGAAGGGTTTCGAACCCGGTCGCGCGCTCAGGCTCATCGCCCAGTACGGCGTGACCATGCTGAGCGGCGTGCCCACGACCTATCAGCTGATGGCCGACCATCCCGACTGGGAAGGCACGGAGCTCTCCACTCTCACGAAGCTCACGTGCGGCGGATCGGCCGTGCCCACCCGCATCCTGAACGCCTACGAGGAGCGCGGCCTGCACTTCTCGCAGGGGTACGGCATGACCGAGACGTCGCCGGGCGCGACATCCCTCTCGCCGTCGATGACGCGGTCGAAGCAGGGCAGCGTCGGTCTCCCGCACTTCTTCACAGACGTGCGGATCGCCGGGACGGATGGCGCGGCCGCCGGGAGCGGCACCGTCGGCGAAATCGAGATCGCCGGTCCGAACGTGTTTCCCGGCTACTTGAACCTGCCCGAGGCCACGTCCGCTGCGTTCACCGCGGACGGCTGGTTCCGCTCCGGCGACCTCGGCTACCTCGACGCGGACGGATACCTCTACATCTCCGACCGGCTGAAGGACATGATCATCTCCGGCGGGGAGAACGTGTACCCGGCCGAGGTCGAGAACCTGATCGCCGACCTGCCGGGCGTCACGGGAGTCGCGGTGATCGGGATGCCGGATGACCGGTGGGGCGAGGTGCCGTGGGCTGTGCTCACGGTTCAGGCCTCGACATCGGTCGACACAGAGGCCGTCCGCGCCCACCTGGACGGCCGGCTCGCCCGGTACAAGCTTCCCCGCAACGTGGTGATCGTCGACGAGCTGCCCCGGACCGCGTCAGGCAAGGTGCGCAAGGCGGAGCTGCGATCCCGGTTCGGTCCAGGCGGCGAGGGACGCTGAGCCCCTCAGCCGCGGGATCTGCTGCCCGGTGGGCCGTACACGACGAGATAAGCGATGGGAACGAGCAGGAAGAACACCCATGCCCACCCCCACGCGCCGATCGTGAGTCCGAGCAGCAGGTAGACGAATGCGGCGAGAATCGGGACCACTGCGACGATCGTCGCACCTGCCCGCCCACCCAGCGGCGTGCGTCGCGAACCAGAATCCTGAGCCATAGCCGACACAGTACACACGTCGGCAACGCCGGTCAGCAGTCCGATCGAGCCTCTGCGCGGGTGCTGGTGGGCGTCTCGTGGTCACGTCGCGTAGATGACGTGCATGCTCTCGATGTCGCCGGCGAACGGGAACGGCGCCCGGTCGAAGTAATCGAGTGAGACCACGCCGCCGAGGCACCTGCCGACGTCCAGACAGTCGTTCGCCGTGAAGAGCAGAGGTGCGCTGACGGGGATCACCCCGCTCGCCCAGTCCTCGCCGTCGACGGAGATCACGACGCGCAGCGGCCCGCCCGGGCGCGCCTCGACGTAGGAGGTGTCGACCACGATCGTGTGCCGGCCCGGCGTCAGCGTCCGCTCCGATCGGATCTGCGTGCGCTGAACGATGAAGAGGTTGTACTCGTACACGATCCGGCCGCCGTCGACGAAGCAGGTGAGCCCGCCCCCCGCACCGCCCAGCGCGTAGAGAACCCCTTCGGGCGAGTCGCCGATCGTCGCGGTGAGAGTGACCGTGTTCGCGCGGTTGCCCAGTGCAGGGGCGATGAACTCCGGCATCCGAATGATGTCGCCCGTGAAATTCCACTCGCGATACGGAGTCGAGATGCGCAGCTCGGGGTGGTAGACGGGGACCCAGAGGCCGCCGCCGATCGGGTAGACACTGTTCTTCGCGGCCTCCATCGCGAACAGTTCCTTCATCTGGGCGAGCTTCTCCGGCTGCTCCTCCGCGAGATCGTGCGCCTGCGTCCAATCCTCGTCGAGGTGGTACAGCTCCCACGTGTCGTGATCGGGCGTCCACTCGGCGATCCCCGGCGGCAGACCCGGCACCCACGGCGCGCGAGGACCGAATGCCGAAGCCATCCAGCCGTCGTGGTAGATCGCGCGGCTGCCCATGATCTCGAAGTACTGCGTGAGGTGTTCTGACTTCGCGTCGGCGTCCTGCAGGATGGCCGCGAAGCTCGTGCCGTCGATCGGGTCCTGCGGGATGCCGTTCACGACGCGCGGATGCGAGATGCCCAGCAGGTCGTACAGCGTGGGCACGATGTCGGTGCAGTGCACGAACTGGGCCCGGGGAGCGGCATCCGGTGTCACCTTCGCCGGCCACCGGATGGCCATCGGGTTGCGGGTGCCGCCGAGGTGCGACGCGACCAGCTTCATCCCCTTGTACGGCGTGCTGCCCGCCCACGCCCAGCCCGCGTGGTACTGGTTGTCGGCCTTCGGTGTGCCGAGCACATCGAGGCCGCCCATGTCGTTCATCGCCTTTATGTGCTGCGGGATGGTCGACGGGATGCCGTTCTGCGCGAGCAGCTCGCTGATCGTGCCGTTCTGTCCCTCACCCGACGAGCCGTTGTCGCCCCAGATGTAGAAGACCAGCGTGTTCTCGCCGTACCCCAAGCTTTCCAGTTCGTCCACCACGCGGCCGGCCTGCACGTCGGCGTGCTCGGCGAAGCCGGCCGCGACCTCCATCAGGCGCCGCTGGAAAGGCTTCTCATCGTCCGGGATGTCGTCCCATGCGGCAAGGCGCTCGTCCCTCGCGGTCAGCTCCGCGTCTCGGGGAATCCACCCGGAGTCCTTCGCGCGCGCGAACACCCGCTCGCGGTACGCATCCCACCCGTCGTCGAACGTGCCCGCGTACTTGTCCGCCCACTCCTTCATGATGTGGTGCGGGCCGTGCAGGCATCCGGTCGCCCAATACATCATGAAGGGCTTGTCAGGCTCGAGCGCCTTGTGATTGCGGAGCCAGTGGATCGCATCGTCCGCGAGATCCTCACTGAGGTGGTACCCCTCCTCAGCGGTCTTCGGTGGCAGCACGCTTGTGGTGTTGCGCACCAGGTTGGGCTCGTACTGGGATGCTTCGCCGGCGAGGAACCCATAGAAGTACTCGAACCCGTTCCCGGTCGGCCAATTGTGGAAGGGGCCCGTCACGCCCGTCTCGACCGCCGGGGTGTTGTGCCACTTGCCGAATGCAGCGGTGGAGTAGCCGTAGTCCTTCAGCACCTCGGCGCCGAGAGCGCTGCTCTTGGGAATTTCTCCCGCGTAGCCGTCCCAGTCGTTCGCAAGCTCCGCGATCTGTCCGTTCCCGATCCGGTGGTGATTGCGACCCGACAGCAGCGAGGCGCGGGTCGGGGAGCACATCGCGGTGGTGTGGAAGCGGTTGAACCCGATGCCTTCGCTGAGCACTCGGCTCAGTGTGTCGGTGCGCACCTCCCCGCCGAACGTGTCAGGCAATCCGGGGCCGGCGTCGTCTATCAGGATGATCAGGATGTTCGGTGCGTCAGCCGGAAGCCGCGCGGGAGTCTCTCGCTGTTGATACACCGACTCCTGCATCGTCCGGCCGGCCACGCTGGCCGAGGGGGTGGGCGGAAACGGCAGCACGTCCTGAGGGCACATCGCGATCTCTTTCCGACGACTCGCCACGACAGGCACGTCCCTGCCCGAGGGTCGTCACGCCAGCACGGTAGCGACATCCGAAGACGGTGCGCGTCGTTCTTTCCGGGTGACCTCCGATCGGGTGTGCGACGCCGGGAATCAGCAGCGGTTCGCCCGCGGTACCAGCTTCGGCGCATCCATCGGAGCGCGCCCGAAGGGGCCACCCCGCGGAATGACCCCTTGCGACCGTCACGACTGCGTGTCTTAGGCGGCGTCCGCGTCCGCCGCGCTCGTCCTTCGGCTCGCGATGAGCTGGCGATTTAGCTGGATGGACTCGCAATATGCAATGCGGACGGCAAAGGCTCGCGGCTGGGGAGCTCGAGCTTTCAGGGTGCCCCGGGCGACGGTCGGCGGATGCGGCGGAGCTCACCTATTCGGGAGGTCGACGAGGTCACCGGAGCGGGCCACCCGCAGGGCGAGACTCCGATTGACTCAGCCCGCTCACCAGGCAGCCGCCGAGTCGGACCGCGCAGCCCGTTTCACCCAACATGAAAAGCCGCCGTCTGCTGCTCCCGGAGTGAGGCAGACGCTGCCGCGCCGGCGACGATCCTGGGTGTACGTTGCGGAGATGGAGCCGATCCGAGTGGGACTCGTGGCCGACCCGGCCTCGCCGACCGAAGCGGCGCGCCGGATGACGGATCTGGCACCGCCGGACGGCGATGACCGGCATGGCTGGGACATCCAGCTTGTGAGCCAGCCATTCACCTTGGGACTCGAGGACGTTGACACCGCGCTGGCACGACTGCGGACGCAGGGCGTCAAGCAACAGTGGGACCTGGTGATCGGGGTGACCGAGCTTCCGCTTCGCGACGACGACGGCAGCTACTTGCTGGCCGCGATCGACCCGCAACGACGTTCCGCTGTGCTCTCGCTACCCGCTCTAGGTGGATTCCGTGTCAACACGCGCGCCCGTGACGCAGTGCGAGGGCTCGTCAGCGGGATGGAGGAACCCACCTCACCTGAGGAGCAGCGCCTGCCTCTTCCCGGTCGCAGCGCACGTTGGCGGGTGCTCCTGGGCATGGTGCTCGCCAACCGTCCGTGGCGGCTCGCGGCCGGACTCAAGTCGGCGCTCGTCGCCGCCCTGGCGACAGGCGCGGTGGCGACGATCCAGCCTACGGTCTGGCTGCTGGCCGATTCCCTGTCGGGGTGGCGCCTCGTGGTCGCAACCGTCGCCTCGATCATGATCGTGGTCGCCTGGATCGTGATCGATGGTGAACTGTGGGATCGCCCCGAGGACGACACCGTCCAGGCCCGGGAAAGGTCCCGGCTCTACAACGCCTCTACGCTGCTGACTCTGACGATCGGAGTCGTCATCTGCTATCTGGTGCTGTACGTGATCAACCTGGCCTGGGCACTGTTCGTCCTGGATCCGGACGTGATGGGTGGCTCGCTGGGCGAGCCGGCCGGCTACGGTGATCTGTTCGTGCTCACCTGGTTCGTCGCATCGGTGGCGACTCTCGGCGGTGCACTCGGCACCGGCCTGGAGTCGGACGAAGCGATCCGCGCGGCCGCATACTCGAAGCGCGAAGAGGAACGCCGCGCCCGACTCGCAGACCAGCGGGCCTAGATGTACTCGGTCAGGACGTTGGTTGCACTCGGCTGAGTGGGGTTTGCCTCCGAGGGCTGAGTGGCGTGGTTCATTGTTGTCGCCGGCGCCCCGCGCGGTTCGTCGCCAGAGGGTCGAGAATGTCGTCAGGGGAGCGATGTGTGAGGAGCAAGTCATGTCATACAACGTCGGGTATTTCGTTGGGAGCCTGTCGTCGACGTCTATCAATCGCATTCTCGCGAAAGCGCTGATCAGCGTGGCGCCGGATGACCTGGAGTTCTCGGAGATCCCCATCCGGGACCTTCCGCTGTACAGCCAGGACTACGACGCCGACTACCCGCCCGAGGCGCGCGCGTTGAAGCAGGCGATCGCTGCGACGGATGCGGTGCTGTTCGTCACGCCGGAGTACAACCGCTCCATCCCGGGCGGCCTCAAGAACGCCATCGACTGGGCATCCCGCCCCTGGGGGGAGAACTCGTTCGACCACATCCCCGCCGCGGTGATCGGCGCCTCGATCGGCCAGATCGGCACCGCTGTCGCCCAGCAGAGTCTGCGTGGAGTGCTGAGCTTCTGCAACGCTCGCCAGATGACCGCGCCGGAAGCGTACATCCAGTTCTCGGCGGATGACTTCGGGGAGGACGCCATCTCGCTGAGCCCTCGAACGGCGGAGTTCCTCGGTGCATTCATGGCCGAGTTCCGCGATCACATTCAGCGTGTGCTCACCGTATTGCCGCGGTAGGAGCCGGACATCCCCTGACCAGCGGTTGCGGAATTGTCGCCGATGCCCCGAGATATCACCCTCATCACGCCTGGAAAGGTGTGTGGACCAAGGGCAGGGAAAACCGCATCTGCCAGCAACGCAAAGGGCCGCTATCCGTTGTGAACAATGGAATCGCGGCCCTTCGAAAGTCGATGTGACGGCGGGAGTCGAACTGAACCTCGGCGGAAATGACGAACGACGGATTGGTCCGAAAAGCGCGTAATTCCGCGGCTCTTAGCTCGGTCGATGCTGCCCCATCACGTCGATCGGGGGTCGTTTTCGCGAAAAGTGCGGGCCAGATGCGGGCAAGTTTGTGCCGAGCGTTCGCGCCGGATCTCCGTGGTGGCAGACCGATAACCCACGTGCACAGTTGCCTAGGTCGGATCACGGAGATCCGACCAGCCCCCTTGAAATCACTTGTGGTAAATATTTGCCGATACGCTCGAGTGACACTTATCGACGCTGTCGTCACAGCCCTCAGTCTGGTCCCCCTGGAGGAAGTCGCGATGGTCCCCCCTGCCTCGAACGACGCGCGCCTGGCCGCACTCAACGGTCTCAAGATCATGGGTACGCCCCCTGAGGAGCGCTTCGACCGGATCACGCGAATGGCGCGTGAACTGTTCGGCGTTCCGATGGCCGAGATCCACCTGCTCGACGAGACGACGTTGTTCACCAAGTCTCCTCAGCCGCCCGGAGTGCCCGTCGAGTACCCCCGCGAAGGGACGTTCTGCGACGCCACGCTGCGAAAGCACGACACCCTTGTGATCCCCGACCTGGGAACGGACGACGAGTTCGCCACGCACGTCAACGTGGCCGGACCGCCCTTCGTTCGCTTCTATGCGGGACGCCCGCTCAGCGTCGACGATGGTCAGCAGATCGGCACGATCTGCCTCCTCGATCTCGTCCCGCGCGAATTGACCTCCGAGCAGGAGCGGATGCTCGACGCGTTCGGCCGCTGGGTCGAGCGCGAACTGCGTGACACGGCGGAACGCGATCGGGCGGCCGAGTTGCAGGACAAACTCCTGCCGAGAGCGACCGTCCTTACCGCCGGCTACCGCCTCTCCGGGCTGTCGATTCCGCTGCATCAGATCGCGGGAGACTTCTACAACTGGCGGGTCGATGAGACCTCGGTCGACCTCACCGTGGTGGACGTCATGGGCAAAGGGGCGGGCGCGGCCATCCTCGCCGCCGGGATCCGGTCGGCGTTCGGAGCGAGGACGAGTCGGGACCCCGCAGATGTCGTCGCGGAGGTCAATGCTCAGCTGGCGGACGATTTCACCGCGACGGGTACTTTCGCGACGCTCTTCCATGGTCGACTCGACCCGGACTCGGGTCGGCTCGACTACGTCGATTCGGGTCACGGACTGGCACTCCTCGTCCGTGCGGACGGCGAAGTCGAGCGGCTCGCGTCGGTAGGCCTGCCGATCGGCATCGCCCCGGATGCGGACTGGCTCTGCCAGTCGGTCCATCTGAACCCCGGCGACGCTCTGGTGGCCTTCACGGACGGGCTGCTCGATCTCTTCGACGGCACGCTCGAATCTGTTCCCCACATCACAGCGCTGGCACGTGCGTCGGTCGACGCCGACGAGTTCTTCGGCCTGATCCGCCGACTCGCGGCGAGAGGAGGTGCCGACGACGACGTCACCGTGCTGATGGTGACGCGCCCGTGAGGGGCGGGCGGGCCGGGACGGGCGGTGTCCCGCGACGGTGGCGTCTGCTCGCCCGATCGCTGACGGCTCTCATCCTCATGTCGCTGGTGGCGGCCTCGCCCGCGGCCGCGGCTCCGGCCACGCCCGATACTGCGTCGCTCACGCCCGAGTCCGGCGCGTATTTCGGGGTCAGCATCGACTGGGGTGTCGACACCGCAGTCCAGCAGGCGCAACGGCTCGGAGAGGCTCCTGCCGTCCTCGAGCACGCCACTGCTGTGCCGATCACCGCCACCGAATCGGACTACCTCGCTCAGTTCTTCCGTCAGGCGGAAGGCGCGGGCGCACTTCCCGCAATCACCCTGCGGCCTGAGGGTGATCTCTTCGACTTCGACGCGGATGCTGCCGAGGCCGTGGTCGCCGCGCTTGCAAAGGCGCGCGGGGGCAACCGGATTCCGGTGTATGTGCGGTTCGCGCCCGACATGAACGCGACCTGGGTGCCGTGGGGACAGCGTCCGACGTCCTTCGTGGACGCATTCCGCCTGTTCGCCGATGCCGTGCACGACGGGCTGCCCGGTGCGGCGACGGTGTGGTCCCCCGCGGCCGGCGAGGGGTATCCGTTCGAGTCCGCTTCGACGACGACGGATGCTGCGCTCGACACCGACGGCAACGGGCGGCTGGCCGCGGGAGACGACCCGTACGGGCCGTACTACCCCGGCGCGCGGTATGTGGACTGGGTCGGGTTGTCCGCTTATCACGACCCGAGCGACGGAGGCCCGGCGGTCAACGCGGTGCCTGTCCCGGGTGAACTCGACGTCGACCTCAGCGGCGCCGGTGACCTCGATTTCTACGCGCGGTTCGCTGTGGCCACCGATACGCCGATGATGCTCGAGACGGCGGCCTTCTACGCCCCCGGTGCCGGCGGGGCGAGTGCCCTCGCGATCAAGAGCGCGTGGTGGCAGCAGGTCATGGCCTCCGCATCCGACGCGGCACATCCGCTGCTGGACGCGGTCATCTGGCGCGATTCTTCCTCGACCCGTGCCGTCGTCGGCGAAGTC
>NZ_DASUNI010000315.1:0-15861 GCF_036277215.1 Microbacterium sp.
CGAGCCGCGCTCGCTTCTCTGGTGCGCGGAGAACTGGATGACGAGCGCGCCCGACGGCTGTACGCGGTGCACACCTGGAGCTGCCTCATCGAGCCGGGCGACGGCGTCGCGGGGCGGATCGTGAGCACGGTCGGACCCGAAGCGGCGCTCGGCCACGTCGTCACGGCCGCGAGCGATCCGGGCGTGCTGGAGGCGGCCGGCATCACTCCCCTGGAATGGAGGGAGGGCCTGGCCCGATGGCGTCCCCGGCTGAAGCGGAGCACCGTTCAGGACGCTCTCGAGGTCGCCCGGCGTTCCGGGATCTCGCTGATCACACCCGAGGACGCGCACTGGCCCGCGGCTCTGGCCGACCTGGGCCCTCACGCGCCGCTCCTGCTCTGGGTCCGCGGGGACATCGACACGCTCTCCCGTCTTTCGCCGTCGATCGCCCTCGTGGGTGCCCGAGCGGCGACCGGCTACGGCGAGCACGTTGCGGTCGAGATGGCCGCCGAACTGGTCGGCCGTGGTGTCTCCATCGTGTCGGGTGCCGCCTACGGCATCGATGGTGCGGCCCACCGCGCTGCTCTCGCAGCCGGCGGCACCACCGTCGCCCTGCTCGCAGGCGGCGTCGATCGCCCATACCCGGCCGGACACTCCCACTTGATCGAGCGGATCGCCGGCTCCGGCGCGGTGGTGAGCGAGGTGCCGTGCGGGACCACACCCACGAAATGGAGGTTCCTCCAGCGCAATCGACTGATCGCGGCCCTCGCCGACGCCACGGTGGTCGTCGAGGCGGGATGGCGCAGCGGGTCGCTCAACACGGCCGGGCACGCGGCGGCGCTCTCGCGCCCGCTGGGCGCGGTGCCCGGCCCCGTGACCAGCGCGGCCTCGGCCGGGTGCCATCGGCTCCTGCGCGAGTTCGACGCACGATGTGTGACGAACGCGGACGAGGTGTTCGAGCTTCTCGGCGGCCCTTCGCCGGCGCTGTTCGACCTGCCGGCCGACGGCTTCGACAGCGGGCGGAGCCGCACTGATGATGTGACGCGCGTTCTCGACGCGATGAGCTTCCGCGCGTGGCGGGAGGTGACCGACATCGGGCGCCGCTGCGGACTGGCGCCTCCGGACGTGATGGCCATTCTCGGCCTCCTCGCCCTCGAGGGAGCGGCCGTACGGGGCGACAGCGGGTGGCGGCGGGTGCGTGCTGCGATGCCATCGGGCTGAGAACCGTGCGCCGCGGCGCAGGGCACGACTCAGCGCGGCATGCTGGAGCCATGGAGTTCGACGACGCGGCTGAGGCCTACGCGCAGCATCTCGCACGCGTGCGACGCCTGTCGCCGGCAACGGTCCGGGCGTACAGCGCCGATCTGCGCGATCTGTCGGCGACCGTCCCCGACACAGACGTGACCGAGGTCGACCTCGAGGCTCTCCGCGAATGGCTCTGGCGGGCGACGCAGCGTGGCGATGCCCGGTCCACGCTGGCCCGGCGCACCGCGGCCGCGCGCGGCTTCTTCGCGTGGGCAGCGGAGACCGGGCTGGTCGCGATGGATCCGAGTCTGCGCCTCGTGGCACCCAAGCGCGGACGAACCCTCCCACAGGTCGCGACCGCGGACGGGGTCAGGGTAATGCTCGATGGCCTCGCCGAAGGCGCGTCCCTCGGTGACCCCGTCGATCTGCGCGACTCGGCGATGCTCGAGGTGCTCTATGGCTCGGCGGTGCGGGTGTCCGAGCTCACCGGCCTCGACACCGACGACGTCGATTTCGACCGCGCGACGCTCCGCGTGCTCGGAAAGGGTTCCAAGGAGCGCGTCGTCCCCTTCGGAGCGCCGGCTCGCCGGGCGGTCGAGGCATACATCATTCGCGCGCGTCCCGCACTGGCGGAGCGCACGTCCTCGCCCGGCGCGGGGTCTGCGCTCTTCCTCGGTACGCGGGGCGCGCGCATCTCACCGCGAGCGGTGTACGACGTGGTCGCGCGGGAACTCGGGCAGGTGCTGGGCACGTCGGCGGTCGGACCGCACGCACTGCGTCACTCGGCGGCGACACATCTGCTGGACGGGGGCGCGGATCTGCGCGCCGTTCAGGAGATGCTCGGCCATGCCAGCTTGGGCACCACCCAGATCTACACGCATGTCTCCTCCGAACGGCTCGCCGCCACCTATCGACTGGCGCACCCCCGAGCGTGAACGTGCCGACTTCCAGGCTCGTCAGTCGCAGCACGGCAGCAGGACGGCGCGTGGCACGCCGCCGAGCAACAGCATCGGATTGACGTATGCGCCGTTCAGGCGCACGCCGAAGTGCAGCGCCCCGGCGGCGGCGTGTCCGCCGACAGCCAGTGTGGCGACCTCCTCGCCGCGACGGACGGGTGCACCCGCCTCGACGGCGGGGTCGACCGGTTCCAGGGTCGTCACGAGTCCGTTGCCATGGTCGATCGTGACGATGCCGCGGCCCGCGACCTTCCCTGCGAACGCAGCCACGCCGTCCGCAGGCGCCTGCACGACCGAACCGCCGAGCAGGTCGAGGTCGATGCCCCGGTGACCCGGACCGTACTCGTGCGCGGGGGCGACGAACGGGCGCGCCAGCCGGAACCTCGGCGCGGGCCAGACCCAGCCCAGCGAAGCCAGGTCGGGCGCCGTTGAGGAGATGACAACCCCCGGCTTCGCAGCGGGCGTGGCAAGAGCCGCGACGCGACCGGCGGATCCGAGGGAGGCGGCGAGCACCAGGACGGAGGTCGCCGCCGCTGCCGCGGCACGGTGCGGGCGGCCGTGATGAGGTCGGGGCGAGCGCGGCATCCGACCATGCTCGCTCCCCTTCGTCCCCCCGACCGGCGCGCTGCGGCAGCAGGGGACAGTCACGGGCGACCGGAGGCTGGGGAGGAGAGCCTGCTGATACACTGGACGGACACCTCGCTCGTCGGGGTGAATACGCGTGCCCAGAGTGCGAACGCGAACCGCAGGTTCGTGAACGCGCGGCATCTGCTCCCACCGGTCTCACAGTGCATTTCGCCCTGGAGCGGGAGTGTGCCGGGCACCAGGCTCGCCGGCCAGTCGGATCCGGCGGAAGACACAACCGCAAGCGGCGCTTCCGAGCGTCGAGAACAGGAGAACGGCCATGGCCGTCGTCACCATTCGCCAGCTGCTCGACAGCGGCGTGCACTTCGGACACCAGACCCGTCGGTGGAACCCGAAAGTCAAGCGCTTCATCCTCACCGAGCGCAGCGGCATCCACATCATCGACCTGCAGCAGTCTCTGACGTACATCGACAAGGCGTACGAGTTCGTCAAGGAGACGGTCGCCCACGGCGGCACGGTCCTCTTCGTCGGCACCAAGAAGCAGGCCCAGGAGATCATCGCCGAGCAGGCGACCCGCGTCGGCCAGCCGTACGTCAACCAGCGCTGGCTCGGTGGCCTCCTCACCAACTTCCAGACGGTCTCCAAGCGTCTCGCTCGCATGAAGGAGCTCGAGGAGCTCGATTACGAGAACCCGGCTGACAGCGGCTTCACCAAGAAGGAGCTGCTGCTGAAGAAGCGCGAGCTCGACAAGCTGCACAAGTCGCTGGGCGGTATCCGCAACATGTCCAAGACCCCTTCGGCGATTTGGGTGGTGGACGCCAAGCGCGAGCACCTCGCGGTGAACGAGGCCACCAAGCTCGGCATCCCGATCATCGGCATCCTCGACACGAACGCCGACCCGGACGAGTTCCAGTACCCGATCCCCGGCAATGACGACGCGATCCGCTCGGTGGGCCTGCTCACCCGCATCATCGCCGACGCCGCCGCCGAGGGCCTCATCCAGCGCCACAACCCGACCGACGAGTCGGCCGACGCCGAGCCCCTCGCCGACTGGGAGCGCGAGCTGCTCGAGCAGGGCGCACCGGAGCAGTCCTCCGCCGAGACCGAGAAGGTCGCCGACGAGGCCATCGCCGCTGACGACCTCGCCGAGGCCGTCGAGGCCGAGCAGGCCGTCGAAGGCGAGACCGCGACGGAGACGGCTGACGACACCGCCGGCGCCGAGGCTCACGACGAGGCCATCGCAGACGCTGCGGGCGAGCCCGTCGCCGAGGTCGAGGCCGCCGAGGCCGAAGCCGCCAAGTAGTCCGATCAGGCATCTGCGCTCACAGCGCACTCGGCGGGGTCGTTCCAGAACGGCCCCGCCGAGGCATCCACCTCCCGACGAAACACAAGCAAGGAGCCGCCACACATGGCAAACTTCACGATCGCCGACATCAAGGCGCTGCGTGACCAGCTCGGAACCGGCATGGTCGACACCAAGAAGGCCCTGGAAGAGGCCGACGGCGACGTCGAGAAGGCCGTCGAGATCCTGCGCCTCAAGGGTGCGAAGGGCAACGCCAAGCGTGCCGACCGATCCACGAGCGAGGGTCTGGTCGCTGCCCGCGAGCAGAACGGCAAGGTCACACTGATCGAGCTGGCGTGCGAAACCGACTTCGTCGCGAAGAACGACCGCTTCCTCGCGCTGGCCGACAAGGTCGCGGATGCCGCAGCCGCTGTCGCGGCGGACTCGGTCGAGACCGCGCTGGCCGCACCCGCAGGCTCGTCGACCGTCGCACAGCTGATCGACGACGAGGCCGCCATCATCGGCGAGAAGGTCGAACTTCGGCGTGTTCGCACGCTGACCGGCGATCACTTCGAGGTATATCTCCACAAGACGAGCAAGGACCTTCCGCCGCAGGTCGGCGTGGTCCTGGCGTACGCGGGTGACGACGCGGAGACCGCTCGCAGCCTCGCGCAGCACATCTCCTTCGCCAACCCGTCCTACCTGTCGCGCGACGAGGTCCCTGCTGCGGACGTCGACAAGGAGCGCGAGATCGTCACCGAGATCTCGCGCCAGGAGGGCAAGCCCGAGGCCGCCCTTCCGAAGATCGTCGAGGGCCGCGTGAACGCCTTCTTCAAGCAGGTCTCGCTCCTGGACCAGGATTACGCGAAGGACAACAAGCTGTCCGTCGCCCAGGTCGCCAAAGACGCGGGTCTGACCCTCACCGGGTTCGCCCGCTTCAAGGTCGGCGCATAGCACCGTGAAAGGCCCGCATCGCTGGATGCGGGCCTTTTCGCTTGCCTTGGAGGGGCACATCCGATGCCCTTAGATGATTCAGTACGCGAGGAGAGGATGACACGTGATCGATGAGACGACCGGAACCAGGCGAGTGGTGCTCAAGCTCTCGGGCGAGGCATTCGGCGGCGGCCAGCTCGGGGTCAACCCCGACATCGTCAGCCAGATCGCGCGCGAGATCGCAGCCGCAGTCGATCGTGTCGAGATCGCCGTGGTCGTCGGTGGCGGCAACTTCTTCCGCGGTGCGGAACTGAGCCAGCGCGGAATGGACCGCGGACGAGCCGACTACATGGGCATGCTCGGCACCGTGATGAACGCGCTCGCCCTTCAGGACTTCCTCGAGCAGGCAGGTGCCGCGACCCGGGTGCAGTCGGCGATCGCGATGACCCAGGTCGCCGAGCCGTACATCCCGCGGCGCGCCGAACGGCACATGGAGAAGGGCCGCGTCGTGATCTTCGGCGCGGGTGCCGGACTTCCTTACTTCTCCACCGACACCGTGGCCGCCCAGCGCGCACTCGAGATCGGCGCCTCCGAGGTGTTGGTGGCCAAGAACGGCGTGGACGGGGTGTACACCGCCGACCCGCACAAGGACCCGAACGCGACGAAGATCGACCGCATCACCTACCTGGACGCGCTGCAGCGGGGACTCAAGGTGGTCGACTCGACCGCGTTCAGCCTGTGCATGGACAACGGGATGGACATGCGGGTCTTCGGCATGGAGCCCGCGGGCAACGTGACCAAGGCCCTGCTGGGCGAATCGATCGGCACCGTCGTCACGGTCTGAGGGCAGGGCCGAGACTAGACTGGGCCCCGCTGGATCTACCGATTGGAGTCACTGTGATCGCCGACGTCTTGGCCGATGCCGGATCGCGCATGGATCGCGCCGTCGAGGGTGCGAAGGACGACTTCGCGACCGTCCGCACCGGACGCGCCAACCCCCAGCTCTTCCAGAAGATCCTGGTCGACTACTACGGCACTCCCACTCCGCTTGCCCAGCTGGCGTCCCTGAACAATCCCGAGGCGCGCACCCTCGTGGTGACGCCGTACGACAAGTCCGCGCTCAAGGCGATCGAGCAGGCCATCCGCGACACCCCGAACCTCGGTGCGAATCCGACGAACGACGGCAACCTCATCCGTGTGACCCTGCCCGAGCTCACCGAGGAGCGTCGCCGCGAGTTCGTGAAGATCGTGCGGACGAAGGGCGAGGATGCGAAGGTCCACGTGCGCGGCATCCGACGCAAGTCCAAGGATGACCTCGACAGCCTCAAGAGCGACATCGGCGAAGACGAGCTCGCTCGAGCAGAGAAAGAACTCGACGCGCTGACGCGCGCCCACGTCGACGCGATCGACGAGGCGCTCAAGCGCAAAGAGGCCGAGCTCCTCGAGGTCTAGACCCTGATGACCGACGCATCCGGCGATTCAACGGCAGGCGAACCGCCCCCGGACGCGCCGCTGACCAGACGCGACGCCGCGAAGCTGCGGAGAACAACCCCCTCGGGCGACACGAATCCGGCGATGCAGCACGTCCGCGCCGCCCGCAGCGAGTTCGAGAACCAGGTCGCGCAGGCGCGCGCCGAGTTCGAGGAGGCCAACGAGCGCATCAAGCAGCGCACCGGGCGCGACCTCATCGTCGCGACCCTCATCGGGCTCGCGATCGGAGCGGTGCTGATCGCGTCGCTGATCTTCCTGAAGTGGGTTTTCGTCCTGTTCGCCCTCGCAGCCTGCCTGCTGGGCATCTTCGAGTTCGGACGTGCGCTGATCGGGGCCGGCCGCAAGGTCGATCTCGTTGCACAGCTCGTCATCGGCGCGATCCTCGCCCTCTCGGGTTTCTTCGTCGATCTGTGGCTCCACTGGGTCGCGGTCTTCGTGGCCGTCGCCCTGGTCATCGTCTGGCGGCTCGTGGCGCAGATGTTCGCGAAAGACGGCCGTACCTACGGGGCGGTGCTCGGCGACGTTCTCACCGCCGGATTCATCCAGCTGTATGTGCCGTTCCTCACCAGCCTGTGCCTCATCCTTCTCCGCCAGGACGGTGGGGAGTGGTGGGTCCTCGGCTTCATCATCATCGCCGTCGCATCCGACACCGGCGCTTATGCAGCCGGAGTCGCATTCGGCAGGCATCCGATGGCGCCCCGCATCAGTCCCAAGAAGACTTGGGAGGGTTTCGCCGGCGCCGCCCTCGCCGCTCTCATCGCGGGTGTGCTGCTGGCGCTGTTCATGCTCGGGCTTCCCTGGTGGACCGGACTCGTGCTGGGCGCGGTGGTCCTCGGCACCGCGACGGCGGGCGATCTCGGCGAGTCCATGATCAAGCGCGACCTCGGAATCAAGGACATGAGCTCATGGCTGCCCGGACACGGGGGAGTGCTCGACCGGCTGGATTCCATCCTCCCGTCCGTGGTCGCCGCGCTGGCGCTGTACTACCTGTTCTCCCCGCTGGCGGCATGATGACGACTTCCGAATCGACCAGGATCACCTTCACCGAGACCCACGGCTCAGAGAAGGGCTACGACAAGCGCGCGGTGGACGCGTTCCTTCTGCGTGCGCGGGAGGCGTTCGAGGAGGGCGCGGAGCCGATGAGCGCCGCCGACGTGCGCCGGGCGGCCTTCCCGATCGTTCGCCGCGGTTACGTCATCACCGCCGTCGACGCGGCGCTCGGCCGCATCGAAGACGCCTTCGCCGCACGCGAGCGCGAAGCTGCGGTGAGCAGCAGCGGCGTGCACGCGTGGGTGGGACAGACGAGGGAGACCGCGCAGGTGGTGCTCGACCGCCTCTCCCGCCCCAAGGGACACCGCTTCGACCGTGTCGGAGCCCTCCGTTACGGCTACCGGATCGACGAGGTCGATCTCGTCGCCGACAAGCTCGCCAAGTACCTGGAGACGGGTGAATCCGTGACCGTCGAGCAGGTGCGGGCGGTGGCGTTCCGGATGCAGCGCGGCGGGTATCGAGAGGCTCAGGTCGATGCCGTGCTCGACGCCGTCATCGAGGTGATCCTCGCCGTCGCATGACGCGGAGTCGACCTCGAATGGAACCTTTCGCCCGGCCCGGGTAGACTCGGAACACTGTGACTTCCGGCAACGAGATGATTCCCGCCCGACGGATGCCCCGTCAGGATCTGGTGAGCCCGGACGAGAAGACGGCGATCACGTCGTCGCGCAGTGCCAAGTCCGCTCCACCGAAGTGGTCCCGCCGCCGCGGTGTGCTGGGCGTGTTCGCGGCCTTCGCCGCCATCGGGTTCGTCGCCGCGTACGTCGGACCGACCGGTGTGGCGCTCTCCGAGGCCAGCGCCGAAGAGCGTGTTCCGGTCACCCTCTACTCGAGCACCCTCGGCGACGCGCAGAGCCTGATCGTCGAGTCCAGCGCCGATGCGGCAGTCGCGGCGGTCGATCTCGACCGGGCCGGATACACCGTGTACGTCACGCCCAAGCCGACGCCGACGCCGACGCCCACACCGGAGCCGGTCGTTGCGGAGGCGGACGAGACTTCGTCGGAGGACTCGTCGTCCGGCTGGCGCCCGCCGTTCGCTACGCCCGACCCAGGGACGGCGCAGGCCATCGCCTACGAGATGGTGCTCGCCCGCGGGTGGGGCGACGACCAGTTCGGCTGCCTCGTCGCCCTGTGGAACAGGGAGTCGGGATGGCGCGTGAACGCCTACAACGCCAGCAGCGGCGCCTACGGTATCCCCCAGTCTCTTCCCGGCAACAAGATGGCCAGCCACGGTGCCGACTGGGAGACCAATCCGGCGACCCAGATCGCGTGGGGCCTCGACTACATCGGCGGTCGCTACGGCACCCCGTGCGGCGCCTGGGACCACTCCGAATCCGTCGGCTGGTACTGAGCCCCATGCCGCGGTCGAACCGCCGACGCTCTCAGGAGACCGGCGATGAGGCATTCGAGCGACTGGTGAGCGGCTGGAAGCGCTCCGAGGTGCGCCGCGGCATCCAATGGACGGTTCAGCCGGTCTCGCCCGCCCAGGCCGCGAAGAGTTACGTGTGCCCGGGGTGCGGGCGCAGCGTCGCCGCGGGAACCGCGCACCTGGTCGTGTGGCGAGCGGACGGCGTGCTCGGGGATGAGGCCGACCTCGCGGCGCGGCGGCACTGGCACGCGCACTGCTGGAGGATCGCCTGACGTGGACATCCGCGGACCCGTGGTGCTGCCGGCGCGCCGGGAGGAGATCGAGTTGCGGACGCTCGACGATCTGACGCTCGTGGGCGAACTCGCGCTCCCTCAGGAAACCGAAGCCGTGGCGACGCTCGTGACGCTGCATCCGCTGCCGACCGCCGGTGGGTTCATGGACTCGCACATCCTTCGGAAGGCCGCCGCGCGCCTGCCCGCGCTGGCCGATCTCGCGGTGCTGCGCTTCAACACCCGCGGCACCTCGTCACCGCGCGGTACCAGCGAGGGCGAGTTCGACGGAGGCGGCGCCGAGTCGTTCGACCTCGCGGCGGCCATGGACTTCGTCCGGGAGCGGCAGCTTCCCCGCCCCTGGCTGGTCGGCTGGTCGTTCGGCACCGAGGTCGCTCTGAAATACGGGCTCGACCACGACGTCGAAGGCGTCATCCTGCTCTCGCCGCCCCTGCACCGCACGACGCCGGAGGAGATCGCCGCGTGGGCGGGGGACTCACGACGTGTCATCGTTCTCGTCCCGGAGTTCGACGACTACCTCCGACCGGATGCCGCAGCCGACAGATTCGCCGCCGTTCCCGACGCGGTGCTGATCGCCGTCGAAGGCGGCAAGCACCTCTGGGTCGGCGAGAACCAGACGCGCCGAGTGCTCACCGAGATCGTGGCCGTCGTCAATCCGGACGCGCTGCCCCTGCCCACCGAGTGGGACGGTCCACTCGGGCAAGAATGATCAGCGCTCGTTCTGGCGTGGAATGACGACCTGCCGGTAGATGATCAGGATGCTGGCGGCGACCGGGATCGCGATGAGCGCACCGAGGAGTCCCAGCAGCGATCCACCGGCCAGCGCCGCGATCACCACTACTGCCCCGGGCACGGACACCGCGCGGTTCATGATGCGCGGCGAGATCACGTACGCCTCGACCTGCATGTAGATCAGGTAGTAGATCGCCGCGATCAGCGCCGTGGTCGGCGACCCCAGCCCGAGACACGTCAGCACGATGATCGCGGAGCCGGTCAGGGTTCCCACCAAGGGGATCAGGGAGAAGAAGAACGCGACGACGGCGAGCACCACGGGGAACGGCGCGGCGATGATGGAGAGGAAGATCGCGCTCAGCACGCCGTTGACGACGCCCATCGTCACCTGGCCCATGACGAAGTAACCCACGGACTTCGTGATCTGCTCCGCGATGTCGATGAACCGCGCGCGCTTGGAGGCGGGTACAAGCTGATATACGGCCGCCTTGAGGTTGGGGGTGGAGGCGGTGAAGTAGATCGTGAGGATGAGAACCACGAAGGCGCCGGCGAGACCGGCGAGCACCGATGCGCCCACGGCCAGTACGCCCTCGCCGATCGACGCGTAGTCGAGGTTCTCGATCCAGTCCTGCACGAATGCGAAGACCTCGTCGACGTTCAGATTGGGGAAGACGCCGCCGAGCCACTCCTTGAAGTCGTCGAGGGTCGTACCGCGCTCGATGAGCTCGGTGATCGCCTCGATCAGCTGGCTGATCTGGCTCGCGATGATGGGCACGAGCATGAGGACGATGCCGGCGAAGACCGCCAGCACCCCGAGGATCGTGATGAGCACAGCCGCCCAGCGCGGCAGCTTGCGCCGCTCGAGGAAGGAGATCGCCGGCTCGAGGCCGAGGCTGAGGAACAGCGCCGTGCCCACGTACAGGAGGATCGTCGACAGCGTCTGGATGCTGCCGATCAGCACCAGTCCCAGCCCCACGCCGAGTGTGGCCACGAACGCGACGCGGAACGGGTTGTGCACCTTCATATGGCGATCCAGCCTCTCTCGGCTTCCGGCCGAACCTTCTCTGGTCAGGATATGCACAGGTGGCGCCCAGTCCCGGGATTGGTCCCTCCCGGTCGACATTCAGGTGGGTTTCGCTAGTCTGAAATGTCGAGTCGATGGCCCGCCGCATTCCCCCGCGGGTCCAGAGAGGTGTTTTCGTGCGTTTCGTTTGGGCCGTAGCGGCGTTCGTCCTCGCCGCCTTGATGATCGGCGCAGGCATCGCCCAGCGCACCGTCTTCCAAGGTCCGGACACCGAAACAGCCGACATCTCCGTCTCCGGTGAGGCCCCTTACCTCCTGATCGACGGCGACGTGCTCAACATGATGCCGGGCGCGCAGACGCTTCGCGCGCAGGGCGAAGGGGAGATCTTCGCCGCCTACGGACGCAGCGCCGACATGCAGGCGTGGTTGGCCGAGGCCACCTACATCCACGTATCCCTCGACGACGGAGAGATCGTCTCTGAGGAGGTCACTCCCCAGGCCGCCGAGGACAGCGCGGCCGCAGGCGAGGCGACCGCTGTGCCGACCCCGGCCGCCGAAGCGGGCGCCACGACCGATGCGACCATAGCGGTGCGCAGTCCCGTAGGCTCGGATCTTTGGCTCGACGAGTTCCAGCAGGAAGACCTCCTGATCGCACCGCTGCAGCTTCCCGAGGAGATGAGCGTGCTCGTGGCCACCGACGGCGAGGCCGCGGCCCCGTCGGATGTCGCCGTGTCCTGGCCGATCGCGAGCGTCACGCCCTGGGCCGGCCCGCTCATCGTGGGCGGTGCGATCCTCATGGCGGTGGGCGTGTTCCTCTACATCCTCGGCATCCGTCACGCGCGGCGTTCACGCGGTCCCCGCCGCAAGGGTCTGCCGATGCCGGTCACCGAGCCGATCGATGTCTCGGTCGACGGCGCCGACAAGGGTGTGATCAGCGCCACCCCCACGCGTCGCTCGCTGACGGGCGGACGCAAGGCCTTCGTCGTCATCCCGGCCGTCGCGGTCTCGGCTCTGCTGTTCGCCGGCTGCTCCGCCGACTCCTGGCCGCAGTTCACCGGTTCGCCGACGCCCAGTCCGACGGCAACCGTCATCGTCCCGGAGGGTCAGCAGGCGCCCGCGGTCACCGAGGCCCAGGCCGAGCGCATCATCGCCCGCATCGCCGAGACCGCCGCGACGGCGGACGCGAGCCTCGACCCGACCCTGGCCGCGACCCGCTTGGACGGCGCGGTCCTGGCCGAACGGACGACGAACTACACGCTGCGCGGCGCCATCACCGACTACAAGGTGCCGGCGGCCATTCCGACGAAGCCCCTCGAAATCGTCCTGCCGCAGGCGTACGACGGCTGGCCCCGTTCGGTGATGGCGGTCGTCAACGACGCCGAGGACAAGACGGCGAGCATCATGCTCATGACGCAGGAGGACGCCTGGTCGCCGTACAAGCTCACCTACCTGTCGAATCTCGAAGCGGCCACACAGATGCCCGACCTCGCCCCGGTGTATGTCGGCGCGACCCAGGTCCCGCCGGACTCGTCGTTCCTGGTGATGCCGCCGGACCAGCTGGCCGCCGCATACGCCGACGTCATCAACAACGGCGAGGCGAGCGAGTTCTACGAGCAGTTCGAAGCCGAGGGCGACCAGTTCCGCGTCAGCGTCGCGGCCGATCGCGAGCAGCGCCTGACCGAGTTCAACGCCACGGCCGCCTCGACGGGCAGCCTGTCATTCACATCGGTGCCGGGTGCGCACCCGCCGCTCGCGCTGGCGACGCTCGAGAGCGGCGCGATCGTGGCGATCAACATGAACGAGGTCGACACGGTCGCCCCGACCAACGCCGACGCGGTCATCAAGCTGGACACCAATCCGACCGTCCGGACGCTCGCCGGTGCGGAGCAGTCGGCGACCGGCTTCACCACCACATTCAGCGACCAGCTCTTCTTCTACGTGCCCGGTCAGGGCTCGACCGAGAAGATCCGCCTGCTCGGATACGGTTCCGAGATCCTCGATGCGAAGGTGATCAGTTGACCGACGTCACGCCCGGTGCCGCGCTCCGCGGCGCCGTAGACCTGTCCGCTCTGCGCAATCGGCCGGCCGCCGCCCCCGCCGGGAATGCGGCACCGGTTTCGGCTCCCTCGCTGGTGATGGATGTCACCGACGAGACGTTCCCCCAAGTGCTCGAGCTCTCGCGCACGGTGCCCGTCGTGATCGACCTGTGGGCCGAGTGGTGCGGACCCTGCAAGCAGCTCAGCCCCATCCTCGAGCGGGTCGTCACCGAGCTCGCGGGCCGGCTCGTGCTCGCGAAGGTCGACGTCGACGCCAACCCGCAGCTCTCGCAGGCGTTCCGCGCGCAGTCGATCCCTCTCGTCGTGGCACTGGTCGCGGGTCAGCCGGTGCCGCTGTTCACCGGCGCCGTCCCGGAGCAGCAGGTGCGCGATGTATTCGCCCAGCTGCTGCAGCTCGCCGCTCAGAACGGCGTGACGGGTTCGATCGACATCGCGGCCGAGGAGGATGCCGCGACGGCGGACGTCGAGCCCGCCGAGCCTGAGCTGCCGCCGCTGCACGCGGAGGCGTTCGACGCGATCGAAGCGGGGGACTACGCGCGTGCGATCGCCGCCTACGAGAAGGCGCTCGCGGAGAACCCGCGCGACGATGAGGCGCGTGCAGGGCTCGGACAGGTGAAGCTCCTGGACCGCGTCCAGGGCGTCGACCTGAAGGACGCGCGCGCAGCCGCGGCCGCCGCACCAGCCGACATCGACGCCCAGTTCACGGTCGCCGATCTCGACCTCGCCGGCGGCCACGTCGATGACGCCTTCGCGCGGCTGCTCGACCTTTTCGCCGCGCTGCCGTCCGACGAGCGCGGCCGAGTGCGGGAGAGACTGCTCGAACTGTTCGCCCTCATCGGCGACACGGACCCGCGCGTGATCCGCGCCCGTGGGCGGCTCGCTTCACTCCTGTTCTGACGCCGCCCGGTCAGGGCAGCAGCAGGCGGTCCGAGCGCTTCTGCGCGGGCAGGTGCGCCTGGGCGTCGTGCCGCAGCCACAGCACGCCCAGCGGCGGCAGGACCATCACGGCACGGCCTGACTCCCCGGCCTGAACCACCCCGAGGTTGCCGACCCCCGAGCCGCCGTACGCCTGCGCGTCCGAGTTCAGGATCTCGTGCCACACGCCCGACTCGGGCAGATCGAGGGCGAAGCCGTGCACCGGCACGCCGGAGAAGTTGCACACCACGACGATGGTGTTGCCGTGCCAGTCGCGACGCGAGAAGGCGATGACGTTCGGATTCCACGACGGCGCGCCCAGCCGAGAGAACGCCGCGCCGTCGCTGTCGCGCGCCCACAGGGCGGAGTGGTCCCGGTATACGCGGTTGAGCGTTGCGACGAAGCCGTGCAGCTCGGCGTGCGACGGCTGGTCGAGGATCCACCAGTCCAATCCGCGCCCCTCGGCCCACTCCGACAGCTGACCGAACTCCTGGCCCATGAACAGCAGCTGCTTGCCGGGGTGACCCCACATGTACGCCAGGAAAGCGCGCATGTTCGCGAGCTTCTGCCAGTGGTCTCCCGGCATCCGGGAGAACAGACTGCCCTTGCCGTGGACCACCTCGTCATGGCTGATCGGAAGCACGTAGTTCTCGCTGAAGGCGTAGACGAAGGAGAACGACAGCTCGCCCTCGTGGTGGGAGCGGTACATCGGGTCGCGCGCGATGTACTGGAGCGAGTCGTTCATCCATCCCATGTTCCACTTGAACCCGAATCCGAGCCCCGCCCCGCTGGTGGGTGCGGTGACCCCGGGGAAGCTCGTGGATTCCTCGGCGATCATCGAGATGCCCGGATACCGCTTGTAGGAGGTCGCGGTCACCTCCTGCAGGAAGTGGATCGCCTCGAGGTTCTCGCGGCCGCCGTGCACGTTCGGCGCCCACTCACCCGCCTCGCGGGAGTAGTCGAGGTACAGCATCGAGGCGACCGCGTCGACGCGGAGGCCGTCGACGTGGAACTCCTCGAACCAGTAGAGCGCGTTCGCCACGAGGAAGTTGCGCACCTCCGGGCGGCCATAGTCGAAGATGTACGTGCCCCACTCACGGTGCTCGCCACGACGCGGATCGGGGTGCTCGTACAGCGCCTCTCCGTCGAAACGTGCGAGCGCGAAGGAGTCCTTCGGGAAGTGACCCGGAACCCAGTCCATGATCACGCCGATGCCCGCCTGATGCAGCCGGTCTATCAGATAGCGCAGATCATCGGGCGTGCCGAATCGACTGGTCGGCGAGTAGTAACCCGTCACCTGGTAGCCCCACGAACCGCCGAACGGGTGCTCGGCGAGCGGCAGGAACTCGATGTGCGTGAAGCCCTGCGCGGTCACGTAATCGATCAGCTGATCGGCGCCGTCGCGGTACGAGAGACCCGGCCGCCACGACCCGAAGTGCACCTCGTAGATCGACATCGGCTGGGACACCGGCTGCGTGCTCGCCCGGGTCTTCATCCACGCGGCATCCGACCAGGTGTAGGAGGAGTCCGTGACGACGGAAGCCGTGGCCGGCGGCACCTCGGCGAACCGGGCCATCGGGTCCGCCTTGAGCACCCATTCCCCGTGGCGCGAGAGCAGCTGGAATTTGTACGCCGTGCCCACTCCGAGTCCGGGGACGAAAAGCTCCCAGACCCCGCTCGAGCCCATCGATCGCATCGCGTGGGCAGGTCCGTCCCACTCGTTGAAATCGCCGACCACGCGGACCGCCTGAGCGTTCGGGGCCCACACGGTGAACGAGGTGCCTGTGGTCCCGTCCAGCTCGCGGACGTGGGCGCCCAGAACGCGCCAGAGCTCTTCGTGGCGTCCCTCGCGGATCAGGTGGAGGTCGAGCTCGCCGATACCGGGGCCGAAGCGATACGGATCCTCCGCGGTGTAGTCCGGCGCGTCGTCGTATGTCGTGATGAGCTCGTAGCT
>NZ_DASUNI010000316.1:0-3343 GCF_036277215.1 Microbacterium sp.
GATGGTCAACTACGGCATCGTCTACGGCCTGTCCGCCTACGGGCTGGCCGACCGCCTGCAGATCCCGCAGGAGGAGGCGCAGGAGTTCATCGACCGCTACCTCGCGCGCTTCCCGGCCGTCGCGCAGTTCATGAAGGACGCCGTCGAGCAGGCCGAGCAGCACGGCTACGTCTCGACGCTGTTCGGGCGCCGCCGGCAGATCCCCGAGATCCGCGCCCGCAACTGGCAGACGCGCAAGCTCGGCGAGCGCCTGGCGGTCAACTCCGTCATCCAGGGCACCGCCGCCGACATCATCAAGGTCGCGATGGTGCGCGCGCACGAGGCGCTCGCCGCGGAGGGCCTGAAGACCCGCACGATCCTGCAGATCCACGACGAGCTGCTCTTCGAGGGCCCGCCGGAGGAGATGGAGCGCGCGACGGAGATCGTCACGCGCGAGATGGTCGGCGCCGCCGAGCTCGACCCGCCGCTCGCGGTGGACGCGGGCGTCGGGCCGAACTGGCTGGACGCGAAGTGAGGGCCGGGGGCGGCCGGAGCCGCCCCCGGGGGTGGTCCCTCAGTCCGCCGTGTACGTCTGCGTCTGCGGGTTCAGGCGGTCGAGCTTCTCCGCCTTGAACGACTCGCCGCCGTTGAACCGCCACGACGCCACGCCGCGCGAGATGTCCGACTGGTAGATGAAGCCGTTGTACCAGTGGCTGGACCAGTCGCCGCCGAGCACCGCCACCGCGCCCGAGGCCGTGGTGGTCTCCGACAGCGGCGCGGGGTCGGCGAAGCCGATCTCACGCACGCGGGACAGGTCGGAGAAGTCCAGCACCGAGATCCCGGACTGGTAGCTGCCCTTCACCAGCCAGTCGCCCTTGTCGGTCGGGACGACGTTGTAGTTGTGCAGCGTGCAGTTCTCGAACCTGGTCTGATCGCGCGTCAGCGTCCACTTGCCGCGCGTCGCGCCCGTGTCCGAGTCCAGGAAGAACAGCGACTTCATGTCGTCCGTCTGCACCTGGTAGTTGGCCGTGGCGTCCTGGAAGACGGTCCCCGTCGGCTGGCAGCGCGCGCGCACGCCGCCATCGGGCTCGTGGCCGATGATCAGCGTCTCGCCGTCGTTGCTCCAGGCCGCGGAGTGGCCGACCTTGAAGTCCGGCACGCCCGTCAGTCGCAGGTCACGGATGTACTCGAGCTTCGGGTTGCCCAGCGAGCCGCCCTCGGCCGGATCCATCGTCCAGACCGCGATGCCGTTGCCGCCCGCGCATGCCGCGCGCAGGATGTCGCCGAGGATGACCCCGGTGTCATGGCAGTTGATGTTCGGCCCGGAGTCCTCGAACTGGCGCGCCTGCGCGTTCTGCGGCGCGTTGAGCGGGATCTCGACGACCTGGATGCCCGCGGCACCCGGGCCGCTCGGATTCGACGGGGTCGGGGCCTCGGCGGGGCAGTTGCCCGGCGAGTACGACGGCGTGTTGTAGATCCATAGCCGGTTGTTGGCGGGGTCCGGCACGCCGGACGCCGTGTGCGAGCCGCAGCGGGTGCGCACCTGGGCGACCAGGTCGGGGTTCTGCGGGTTCGAGATGTCGAAGACGTGCAGGCCCTCCCAGCCGACGGGCACCGGCTCGCCGTCGCAGGTCTGGCCGGCGCTTGCCGGCGCGTCCCATGAGCGGGTGAGGATGTTGCCGTAGACCACCACGTCGCCCTGGCCGCCGTTGCCCGTGCAGTCCTCGAAGGCGAGGATCTCGCGCAGGTTCCCGGGGGCGGAGATGTCGATGATGCGGAAGCCTTGGAAGTTGCCCTGGTAGGCGCGATTGCCCTGGAAGGCGATGTCGGAGTTCGCCCGTGCGAGGTTGCTCACCGGCCGTGGCGAGAGGCTCAGGAACTGCAGTCGCTTCGTCTCGTAGTCGCCAGGCGCCGACTGGCCCTGGTAGCCCGAGGGCCCGGCGGCCATGAGCCCGCTGTCGAGCCCGATCTGGGGCAGCTCACCCGAGAACGCGCTGTTGGTGATCGTGAACGGATGCGCCTGAACGACGGCGGGTACCGCAAGGCACGCCGCGACCGCGATCGCGACGGCGATGGACTTGCTGCGCAAGTGCTCCCCCTTCTTGGAACGGCGCCTCCCACGCCACTCTCACGAGAAAGCTACGCCCTTCTCATCGCGCGTGTCGTGCGCTCATCTAGGGTGCGCTGATGGACCGGACCGTGGCGCTCGTGGTGGCCGTGGCGATCGGCGGCGTGCTCGCCACGCAGGCGCCACTGAACTCCGCTCTGGCCCGCACTGTGGGCGGCGTGCAGGCGTCCGTCGTGGCGCTCGGGATCTCGTTCGTGGCGCTGCTCGCGCTCGCCTTACTCGCAGGTGGGTTGTCCGGGATCGGGCGGCTCGGCGAGGCGCCGTTGCACGTCGCGGTCGGCGGCGGCCTGATCGGCGCGCTCTACGTCGGCAGCATCGTCTGGACCGTGCGCGCGCTCGGCGCGGGCGGCCTGACCGCCGCGACGATCGCCGGCCAGCTCGCGCTCGCCGTCGTGATCGACCACTTCGGCTGGCTCGGCGTCGCGCGCTCGCCGATCACCGCGGCGAAGGTCTTCGGGATCGCCCTGCTCGCGCTCGGGACGTGGTTCGTCGTACGCGACTAGCGTGCGGCGACATGACCCAGACGCGCAGGGAGATCATCCAGGCCTTCGTCCCGAACTCGCCGCTGGTCGGCCTCCTCGGCATCGAGCTGAGCGAGATCGAGCCCGACCGCGCCGTCCTGCGGATGCCGTACCGGCCCGAGCTGGCGACGATGGGGGACGTGGTCCACGGCGGGGCGATCGCCTCGCTGCTCGACACGGCCTCGATGGCCGCGGCGTGGGCCGACGACACGGTGCCCGACGCCGTAGCGGGCGGCACCGTCTCGATGAACGTCGACTACGTCGCCGCCGCCCGCGGCGTCGATCTCGTCGCGACCGCCGTCGCCGTGCGCCGCGGCCGCAGCCTCTGCTTCTGCGAGGTGACGGTCGCCGACGACGGCGGCACGGTGATCGCGAAGGGCCTCGCCGTGCACCGGTTCGGTTGACAAAAGACGGTCGTCGATATATCGTTATCTATCGTCGATAGTCAATAACGAAAGGAGTGGCCATGCACGCGCATGCCATGCCGAACTGGTTCGCGATGGCGGGCCACCGCGGCCGCGGCCGGCCGCACCGGCGCCCGCACGGAGGGCACGGCTACGGGCCTCCCTTCGGCCCGGGCTTCGGGGGCTTCGGTCCCAGGGGCCAGAGGGCGCGCCGCGGCGACGTCCGCGCCGCCCTGCTCGTCCTGCTCGCCGAGGAGCCGCGCAACGGCTACGGGCTGATGCAGGAGATCGAGGCCCGTTCCAACGGCGCC
>NZ_DASUNI010000317.1:0-16159 GCF_036277215.1 Microbacterium sp.
GACCATCGCTCAGCCGGCCTTGCGCACCGCGGAGACGCCGAGCACCTCCGCGAGGAACCCGCCCGTGAAGCTGCCTTCCGCCCGCGCGACCTGTTCGGGCGTTCCGGTCGCGACGACCTCTCCCCCGCCCGAGCCGCCCTCGGGGCCCAGATCGATGATCCAGTCCGAGGACTTGATGACATCGAGGTTGTGCTCGATGACGATCACCGTGTTGCCCTTGTCGACCAGGCCGTTCAGCACCTCGAGGAGACGCTGGACGTCTTCGAAGTGCAGGCCCGTCGTCGGCTCGTCGAGCACGTACACGCTGCGCCCGTTGCTGCGACGCTGGAGCTCGGTCGCGAGCTTGACGCGCTGCGCCTCGCCACCGCTGAGCGTGGTCGCGGACTGGCCGAGCCGCACGTACCCCAGGCCGACGTCGACGAGGGTCTTGAGGTAGCGATGGATCGCCTGGATCGGCTCGAAGAACTCCGCCGCCTCCTCGATCGGCATCTCGAGGACCTCGGCGATGTTCTTGCCCTTGTAGTGCACCGAGAGCGTGTCGCGGTTGTACCGCTTGCCGTGGCACACCTCGCAGTCGACGTACACGTCGGGCAGGAAGTTCATCTCGATCTTGATCGTGCCGTCGCCGGAGCAGGCCTCGCAGCGGCCGCCCTTCACGTTGAAGCTGAAGCGGCCCGGCTGGTAGCCGCGGACCTTCGCCTCCGGAGTCTCGCTGAAGAGGGTCCGGACGCGGTCGAACACACCCGTGTAGGTGGCGGGGTTGGAGCGTGGCGTGCGCCCGATCGGCGCCTGATCGACGTGCACGACCTTGTCGAGATTGTCCAGACCGGTCACGCGGGTGTGCTTGCCCGCGATCCGGCGGGCGCCGTTGAGCCGTGCGGCGAGCACCTCGTACAGGATGCCGTTCACCAGCGACGACTTGCCCGAGCCGCTGACGCCGGTGACGGCCGTCATGACGCCGAGGGGGAAGTCGACGGTGACGTTGCGGAGGTTGTTCTCCCTCGCCCCGACCACGGTGAGCATGCGCTTCTTGTCGATGCGCCGGCGCTTCGACGGCGTCGGGATGGACCGGCGGCCGGCGAGGTAGTCCCCGGTGATCGACCGCGTGTCGGCCAGAAGCTCGGAGAGCGGTCCGGAATGCACCACATAGCCGCCGTCCACGCCCGCGCGCGGCCCGATGTCGACGACCCAGTCCGCGGCGTGGATGGTCTCCTCGTCGTGCTCGACCACGATCAGCGTGTTGCCGAGGTCGCGCAGGGTGAGCAGCGTCTCGATCAGACGGCGGTTGTCGCGTTGGTGCAGTCCGATCGAAGGCTCGTCCAGGACGTAGAGGACTCCCGTCAGTCCCGAGCCGATCTGCGTCGCCAGGCGGATGCGCTGAGCCTCACCGCCCGACAGCGACCCGGCGGATCGGCTGAGGCTGAGGTAGTTGAGGCCCACTTGGAGGAGGAAGTTCAATCGTGCGCGGATCTCGCGAAGCACCTGGGCGGCGATCTTCGCCTCGCGATCGGTCAGCTCCAGCCGGGAGAAGTACTCCTGGGCCTCGGCGAGGCTGAGTCGCGACGCCTCGGCGATGGAGTGGCCGTGCACAAGCACGGCGAGCACCTCGGGCTTGAGCCGGTCGCCGTTGCAGACCAGGCAGGGCACCTCCCGCAGATACTCCGACCAGCGCTGACGCTGCGAGTCGGAATCCGCCTGGATGTACTGGCGTTCGATGTACGGCACGACGCCCTCGAATCCGGACGAGTAGCGCATCTCGCGGCCGTAGCGGTTCTTCCACTTGACCGTCACCTTGTAGTTCTCGCCGCGCAGCACCGCCTCCTGGACGTCGAGGCGCAGGTCCCGCCACGGGGTGTCGAGTGAGAACTTGAGGTCGGCGGCGAGGCCCTCCAGCAGTCGCTCGTAGTACTGGAAGAGCCCCTTGCCCTGAGTCGTCCACGGAATGAGGACGCCCTCGCGGATCGAAAGCTCCTCATCGCCGAGCATGAGGTCGACGTCGACCGACATCCGGGTGCCCAGACCGGAGCAGGTCGGACACGCGCCGAACGGCGCGTTGAAAGAGAAGGTCCGCGGTTCGATCTCGGTGAGCTGGAGGGGGTGCCCGTTCGGACACGCGAGCTTCTCGGAGAAGGACTGCCACGCGGCATCCCCTTCTTCGTCGACGAAGTTGACCTGGACGATGCCGCCGGCCAGGCCCAGCGCGGTCTCGACCGAGTCGGTCACGCGGCTCAGGATGTCGGGGCTCGCGACCAGCCGGTCGACGACGACGGCGATGTCGTGCTTGTAGCTCTTCTTCAGCACTGGCGGCTCAGCGAGCTGGATCAGGTCGCCGTCGACGACCGCGCGTGCGTATCCCTTCGCAGAGAGCTCCTTGAAGAGGTCGACGAACTCGCCCTTCTTCTGCGAGACGACCGGGGCGACGATCTGGTACCGCGTCTTCTCAGGCAGCTCCATGAGCTGGTCCGCGATCTGCTGCACTGTCTGGCGCTGGATGACCTCGCCGCACTCGGGACAGTGCGGTACGCCGATCCGCGCCCACAGGAGGCGCATGTAGTCGTGGATCTCGGTGATCGTGCCCACCGTCGACCGCGGGTTGCGGTTCGTGGACTTCTGGTCGATGCTGACCGCTGGGCTGAGTCCCTCGATGAAGTCCACGTCGGGGCGATCGACCTGACCGAGGAACTGGCGGGCGTACGCACTCAGCGACTCGACGTACCGCCGCTGACCCTCCGCGAAGATCGTGTCGAAGGCGAGGCTGGACTTGCCCGATCCGCTGAGTCCGGTGAAAACGACCAGGGAATCGCGCGGGATGTCGAGGTCGACGTTCTTCAGATTGTGAACGCGGGCGCCACGGACACTGAGTTTTCCACTGGTGTTTCCGGGCACGGCGACAGGGACGATGGGCACCAGACAAGTCTAAGCGGGGCCTCTGACACGGGAGTCCGAGGCCCCGCATTCACGGGTGGTTAGCGGACGAGCACCGGAACCACAACGCTCTCCGAAGGCTTCACCGTCTCGCTGCCCGCGTAGGACGCGGACAGCCGGTGCACGCCCTTGGAAAGGGTCGGCAGCTTCACCTTGACGATTCCCCGGTCGGCTTCGGTGAGCGTCGCCTTGGCGATCGCCTCCTCGCCGTCGTAGATCGTCACCTCGCCGGTGACCGCGTCCCCGCTTTCCGCGAAGACGATGACCCGATACTGGATCGCCGCATTCTGCTTCGCGATGATCTTGTTCGGGATGCCGATGGTCACGCTGTCGGCCCGGTCGAACGTCGTGATTGGAACGATGATCGACGTGCCGGTAGACGCGCCGGTCAGCACGAGCTCGGCCGTACCGACGGGAATGTCGGTCGGCAGCACGACGGACACTGCGGCGGTGCCGTAGTCGTCGTACAGCGCGGTTCCCAGCGTGTTGTCGAGCGGGAACGTCCCGAGCACCGCGTCTCCCAGCGAGACCACGATCTCGGTGTCCTTCACATCATTCTGACGGGTGAGCGACCACGACTTCACCGCGAAGTCGACGGTCGACCCGAGCTCGTACGATGCCGGCGCGTCGGCCGGGAAGGTCACCTCGACGGCGTGCTGGCGGTAGTCCACCGGGAGCGGCGTGCTCGACGCGACCGCAGCCATGTAGTCCACCATCGCGGCGAGGTCGACCTTGCCCGTGTCGCGCTTGGCCGCGCCGTTGGCGAACTCGCGGAAGTTGTCTCCGCCCGTGCCGAGGAACGAGTTGACCGTGACGGAGTAGGACGCTGCGAGGTCGATGGCCTCGTCGTCCAGCCACATCCCCGTCACGGTGCCCTCCGGAGCCTCGTACGTGGTGAGGGACTCATCCGCGGGCGTCGCCGGGTTGTCCAGGGGCTGTTCGGTGACGATCGCCTGCGTGTAGGTGTACTCGAAGCCCTCGGACGCACCCAGGCGCAGGAACGGTCGAGTGGGCACGTTGTTCAACGCGTCCCGCTGCCACTGCTGCTCGAGCACCGTCTTGATCTGCGCCCCCGTCAGCTGCATGTTCACGAGTGTGTTCGCGAACGACTGCACGCCGGCGGCCTCACGGTAGGTCAGCACCCGCGGGTACGAGCCATCGCCCGGATCCACGCCCAGCATGTCGCCGCGGAGACCACCTGGGTTCATGAACGCGATCTGCGCTCCCCCGGACTCCGGCGCCTCAGTGGCCCATTGCTGCACCTCGGCGACGAGGTTGCCCAGAGTCGACTCACCCCCGCGGTTCTCGATGCGCGCACCAGCCGCGTTGAGCGCCTGCGCCCTGCCGAACTCCCCACCGATCTGTCCCAGCGGCACAGCGCCGAGCGTCACCGCGGCGTCTTCGGCAGCCTTCACGATCGTTGCGACCGCGGGGTCGGCCGGGTAGAGCGGAGAGTTGGGGATCGTGTTGACCGTGCCCTCGAGCGGCAGCAGCGCCTGCGTCTTGGCAGACACTTCGCCTGTCGCACCATCGACGGTGTACACGAGCTGGTTGAGGTTCGTCCCGTATTGACCGGCGGACACGACCGGGCGGTCGGTGACGGCACGACCCTCCGTCGCCCACTGCCCCACCGGGAACGAGCAGTTGTACGCGAGGTGCGTGTGCCCTGACACGATCGCGTCCACGTCCGGCGAGACCGTGTTGATGATCTCGGCCCACTTGCCCGAATCGTCCATCGTGGTGCAGTCGGTCGACGGTGCGCCCTCGTGGACCAGCATGACGACGAGGTCCGCGCCCCCGGCCGCTAGCGCCGCAGCCTCGGCGTTGACCGACTCGACGATGGACGTGACCTCGATGTCGGCGATCCCGCCGGGACTCACCAGGGACGGCAGCTCCTCCGTCACAGCCCCGACGAAGCCGACCTGGACCTCGCCGAACTCCTGGATCCAGGTCGCCGGAACTGCCGACTCCCCCGAGGTGCGCAGCTTCAGGTTGGCCGCGATGTACTCCCACTCGGCGCCGCCGTAGGGATTGGTGACGGGGTCGTAGGGCGCCATGACGCGATCGATGAGATCGTCGTAGCCCTGGTCGAGCTCGTGGTTGCCGACCGCGGATACCTCGAGACCGGCCTCATTGAGGGCGTCGATCGTGGGCTTGTCCTCCTGGATGAACGACTCGAACGTGGAAGCACCGATGAGGTCGCCCGCGGCGGCGAAGACAGTGTTGGGGTTCGCGGCGCGCAGCTGTTTCACCGCGCCGGAAAGCACTGCAGCACCGGCTTCGCCGTTCGTCGTGTTGTTGAGAAGCCGCCCGTGGAAGTCGTTCGTGGCGAGGATCTGCACGTCGATCGGGGCGGCGTGAGCGGCGGGAACGACGAGGGCACCTGCGCCCAGGGCGAGGATCGCCGCGGTCCCGACGGCGAGCCGCCTTCCGGTGCGGACTGTGGACTGGTCGGGGTATGACCGCGTGCGGTACCGAGATCGCATGATGCATCCTCTGTGATGGAGCCGGTGGGGGACGGCGGGCGGCACGCGACATCGTCGGCAGCGCCACACGTGTCTCGAGCCTAAGAGTCAGCTGAGCAGTTGCCAACGAGATGAGAGAGAGTTCATCCGCCCGCAACGGAACCGATACCGACTCGCGGGTTCAGCTGACCCGTGCCCGGTCGCGGCCGGAGAACCGCGCGAGCGCGTCGCGCAGCCGGACGATCTCCGCGGTGTCCATCCCGACTCGCTCCATGATCTGGCGCGGGACCTGCAGAGCATCGCGCCGCAACGCGCGGCCCTGTTCGGTGAGATCGATGTCGAGCACGCGCTCGTCGTCGGCGCGGCGCGCGCGAGACACCCGGCCCTGCGCTTCCAGGCGCTTGATGAGCGGCGACAGTGTGGCGGGCTCCATGGCGAGCTCCGCCGCGAGATCACCGAGCGACCGCGGCGATCGCTCCCACAGCGCGAGCAGGACCAGGTACTGCGGGTGCGTCAGTCCGAGCGGCTCGAGTATCGGGCGGTACACGGACACGACGTTGCGCGCCGCGGTCACCACGGCGAAGCAGAGCTGGTTGTCGAGCTTCAGCAGGTCGTCGTCCACCCGATTATGCTAACACCACTAATGTTTAGTACACTAACGTTCATGACAGAATCGGATGCTGCGGACGATCGCACCGCAAGCGCGGCGGGTCTCCCAGCGGATGAGCCACGGCCGCGTCTCACCCTGAGTGAGCGGGTGCGAGAAGGCGGCGGGTGGTACGCGTGGGCCAACGCCAAGCTGATCCGCATGGCCGGTCCCGCTGCCGTGGGACCCTACGAGACGACTCCCCCGCCGTCCGTCGCCGAGCGCGCGGAGCGCGCGTGCCCTCTGTGCGGAGCAGCGATGTCGGCGCACACCTTCGATCGATCAGGTGTGAAGCCGCTCATGCACTGCCCCTAACCTCGGAAATCCTCGGGCTCAGGCGTGCCCGGCGCGCTCCATGGCGCGCAGCTCCTTCTTCATGTCCTGCACCTCGTCGCGCAGCCGTGCGGCCAGCTCGAACTTGAGCTCGCCCGCCGCCGCGAGCATCTGGTTCGACAGATCTGCGATCGTGGCCTCGAGCTGCTCGGCGCCCTCGGCGGCGATCCCTTCGCGACGCAGCCGCGGTGTCGGCGCCCTGCCCTTGCCGGATTTAGAGAGCGCGGCATCCCGTCGCGAGAGCATCGCGGCCGTGTCGGCACCCTCGCGGGCCAGCACTTCAGTGATGTCGGCGATCCGCTTGCGCAGCGGAGTCGGGTCGAGGCCGTTGGCGAGGTTGTAGGCGACCTGCTTCTCGCGCCGCCGGTCGGTCTCGCCGATCGCGGCCCGCATCGAGTCGGTGACCGTGTCGGCATACATGTGCACCTCGCCGGAGACGTTCCGGGCCGCGCGCCCGATCGTCTGGATGAGCGAGGTGCCCGACCGGAGGAAGCCCTCCTTGTCGGCATCCAGGATCGCGACCAGCGACACCTCCGGAAGGTCGAGGCCTTCGCGCAGGAGGTTGATGCCGACGAGGACGTCGTAGACCCCGGCGCGCAGTTCGGTCAGCAACTCCACCCGACGCAGGGTGTCGACATCGGAGTGGAGATAGCGGACGCGCACACCGTGCTCGCCGAGGAAGTCGGTGAGCTCCTCGGCCATCTTCTTGGTGAGCGTCGTGACCAGCACGCGTTCGTCGCGTTCGGCCCGGACCCGGATCTCTTCGAGCAGATCGTCGATCTGCCCCTTCGAAGGCTTCACCACGATCTGAGGATCCACCAGGCCGGTCGGGCGGATGATCTGCTCGACGACCCCGTCTGCGATGCCCATCTCGTAGCGACCGGGCGTCGCCGACAGGTACACCGTCTGACCGACCCGTGACTTGAACTCATCCCAACGCAGCGGCCGGTTGTCCATCGCGCTCGGCAGGCGGAACCCGTGCTCGACGAGCGTTCGCTTGCGCGAGGCGTCGCCCTCGTACATCGCGCCGATCTGCGGCACAGTGGCATGCGACTCGTCGATCACCACGAGAAAATCGTCGGGGAAGAAGTCGAGCAGGCAGTGCGGCGCCTCACCGGGCGCGCGGCCGTCGAGGTGGCGCGAATAGTTCTCGATGCCCGAGCAGAATCCGAGCTGCTGGAGCATCTCAAGGTCGAAGGTCGTGCGCATGCGCAGACGCTGCGCTTCGAGCAGCTTGCCCTGCGACTCGAGCTCTTTCAGCCGCTCACCGAGCTCGTGCTCGATCGTGCCGATGGCCCGCTGCACCGTGTCGGTTCCGGCGACGTAGTGCGAGGCGGGGAAGATCGGCACCGAGTCGAGCTTCTGCACGACATCGCCGGTGAGCGGGTGCAGCATGTAGAGCGCCTCGATCTCGTCGCCGAACAGCTCGATGCGGATCGCGTACTCCTCGTACACGGGGATGATCTCGATGGTGTCGCCGCGGACGCGGAAGTTGCCCCGCGAGAAGTCGACGTCGTTGCGGTTGTACTGCATCGCGATGAACTTGCGGATGAGGGCGTCGCGGTCGTACCGCTCCCCCACCTGCAGTGCCACCATCGCGCGCATGTACTCCTCTGGCGCACCCAGGCCGTAGATGCACGACACGGTGGACACGACGATGACGTCGCGGCGGCTGAGCAACGAGTTGGTGGTCGAGTGGCGCAGGCGCTCGACCTCGGCGTTGATCGAGGAGTCCTTCTCGATGAAGGTGTCGGTCTGGGGGACGTACGCCTCGGGCTGGTAGTAGTCGTAGTAAGACACGAAGTACTCGACCGCGTTGTTCGGCATGAGGTCGCGGAACTCGTTGGCGAGCTGGGCCGCGAGCGTCTTGTTGTGAGCCAGCACCAGCGTGGGCCGCTGCACCTGTTCGATGAGCCAAGCGGTGGTCGCCGACTTGCCCGTTCCGGTCGCACCGAGCAGGACGACGTCCATCTCGCCGGCGTTGATCCGGCCCGCAAGTTCCGCAATGGCCTGCGGCTGGTCACCCGAGGGGACGTACTCGCTGACGACCTCGAACGGTCGCACGGATCGTGTCGTCTGCATCAGTCCAGGTTAGGCGCGGCCGCGGACATCCCGGCCGGCGTTCGCCGTCAGCCGAAGCCGCCGCGGCCAGGAATCACGGCGCCGGAAGACTGTCCGGCATTCGGCCGGGCGGGCAGCCATCGGATCGCCGCAGCCTCACTCCCCGCCCCCATCGCCGCCGAAGTCGCCGCCGTCGAAGCCGTCTCCACCCAACCCCCGTGCTCCCCACGTCCCGGTCCCGATGGGGTCGGACGCGCCATGTCCGAGGCGCGCGCTCTCTCTCGTGGAGACGAAGTCGGGGTCGGCCACGGCCGGCGTGATCATCGCCATGACCCAGACAGGTTGCAGCGCGAGGCTTGATTCACTCGTCGAGCGGAAGTGATCGCGCACGGGATCGCTGTAGACGACTCGGTAGGCGACGTAGGGCAGTATCGCCGCCGAAGCGAGCACAAGTCGCGCATCGATGTCGTGCAGCATCCAGAGCGCCTGAGCGGAGTCCGCCGGTTCGCCCGAGGCGTCCTGTCTCTCGCGCGCCACCCTCGACTCCTCCGCCCGCCGGATGGCGCGAGCGAGCACCGCCGGATGAGCCGAGTGGTGTCTCTCGGACGCGGTAAGGAGCGGCCGTAAGCCGCGTGCGATCCGCCTCCGAGCGTGCCCGGGGACGGTCGCGAGCACCTGCCGATGCGCGTCTTCGATGACGGGGGCGGGGAGCGAGTCGAGCACGTACAGGTAGCGCTGCACCTTCACGGCGTTCGTGAGATTGCTGAACCGGACCCGAGGACGGCCTCCCTGCCGCGAGTTGACCGCCACAGCGCACCTCCCGTACTCACGGGCTCAGCTCGACTCAGCCGAAGCCGCCACCGCCGTCGAATCCACCGCCGAAGCCACCGGCGTCGAAGCCGCCGAAGCCGCCGCCGTCATATCCGCCGCCACCGCCGTCGTAGCCGCCGCCGAAGCCTCCCCCGTCGATGCCCGTGGATCCGGGGTCGACCATGTCGCCCACCCAGCCCGGCTGATCGCCGAGGACGAGCGAACCGGCGCCGACGGTGAAATACGAGGTGACGGCTGTGGCCGCGGCGAACTGATACGCCACGACCGCCATCACACCGGTCTGCATCAGCACGTCGCGCGCGTCGACGTACGGCTGCGGTTCGGCGGTCGCGGTCTGGGTCTTGACGGATGCCGCCCGTTCGGCATCCGCTCCCCCGCCCGCAGCAGCGCGCTCGGCACGACGCTCCTCCGCGCGACGCACGAGCTTCGCCAGGACATGCGGGTCATCAGGCGACGCGCTGCGCTCTTCGTCGGACATGAACGGCCGGAGCTGCTCGAACATCTCGCGGCGGCGTGCAGCGGGCACGTCGCTGAACGCGGACGCGTGGGCACTCTCGATCACGCTCGCGGGAAGCGTGTTCAGCAGGTAGACGTAGCGCGAGATCTGCTCTTCCTCGCTGACGGCGCGGTACGGATTCCTGCGCCTGCGGAACCTCGACAGAATGCTCATGCCGCACCTCCGTTGCTGATGGCACCAGGATACCCCGGGCACGCTACGGCAGGCAGGGAACTCTGCCGCGCGACCGCCCCCTACGAGCGGGCTCGGCGCTCGGCGATACACCGGCCCAGATTCGCCCACAGCTCGTCGGTCTGGTCGAGTGTGTCCTCGAGCGACCGGGCCGTGTCGATCACGACGTCGGCGATGCTCAGGCGCTCTTCGTCGGCGACCTGGGAGGCGATGCGCGCGGCGGCATGGCTCGCATCGAGCCCGCGGAGTTCGATCAGCCGTTGCTTGCGCACGTCGGCCGGGGCGTCTGCGACCACGATCAGGTCCCACGGGTCGCTCAGTCGTGCTTCGGCGAGCAGCGGGACGTCGTAGACCACAAGCGCATCCGGATCCGCCGCGAGGGCTTGTTCGAAGCGACGTCGTGATTCGACGAGCACGGCGGGGTGCACGATGGCGTTGAGTCGCTGCACCGCGTCGGGGTCTCCGAACACATGCGAGCCGAGTCTCGCCCGGTCGAGCGAGCCGTCCGCGAGCAGCATCTCGTCGCCGAAGGCGGCGGCGATCGCCTCCAGCACGGGTGATCCCGGCTGCTGCACATCGCGGACGACCTGGTCCGCGTCCACGACGACGGCCCCGTGCTCGGCGAGGCGACGGGCGATCGTGGACTTTCCGGAGGCGATGCCTCCGGTGAGAGCGACGAGGGGCATGAATCGAGGATGCCATGCGAACGTTCGCGGCACCGTCAGAAGGTGGGGGCGAGAACTTGAGCGACTCCTGAGGGCGACCTGCGCCCGGCTTGAGTCCGCAGTCGTATCGTCGGGGTAACCCGAAGAAAGCGGATCCTCGGACGGTGTCTGGGGGAGGAAGTGCGATGACCGGCGGACGCGACACTGGAGCGTCCACCCATCACACGGCTGACCGTTCGCGCCGCACTGCTGTGACGCGGTCCGCAGCGTCTGCTCTCGGTTCGGCGGATGGCGATCGTGGGGGCGATCGCCATCCAACGCCGACCACCGGGCATCCGCGGGGGCGGTGGCGTTGGGGGACGCCTCCCGCCCCACGCGGATCACTCCCCGCGGCATCGGCGACACCGTGACCGACACCGCCCGGAGGTTTCAGACGGCGTTCTGGGATATCCTGACCGACATCCGGGCACCGGCGATCCAGCCGTCTGCACCGGAAGGTGCACCAGTGGAAGAAGCGCGCGTCGCGGTCGTGATCGAGGATGAGGAAGACATCCGATCGCTTCTGTCTGCCGTCTTGGCACAGGCCGGTTTCACCGTGCACGGGGCTGCCACCGGTCAGGACGGGCTCGACCTGGTTCTCGAACACCAGCCCCTCGTCACGACGCTCGACGTCAACATGCCGGGCATGGACGGCTTCGAGACCGCGAAGCGGATCCGGCTCGCCAGCACGACGTACATCGTGATGCTCAGCGCCCGCACCGAGGAGATCGACGCGCTGCAGGGCCTGGAGGCCGGCGCCGATGATTACGTCGCAAAGCCGTTCCGGCCGCGCGAGCTGCGCGCGCGGATCGACGCGATGCTGCGGCGCCCCCGGCACCACATCGCCGCACCGGCGTTCGCCGGCGCGGGCGAGGTCGACATCGATCGCGACGGCTGGCTCGAGCACCGCGGAGTCCGGCTCAATCCCGAGACACGCATCGTGACGGTCGACGGGGCCGACCTGGATCTGACGCGCAGCGAGTTCGACATCCTCGCGGACCTTCTCGGATCGGGGCGGCGGGTGCGAGCCAAGTCCGACCTGGCGATGATGCTGCGCGGCGAGCACTACACGGGGGTCGAGTACGTCAGCGACAGCGATGCCCGCGCCATCGAGGTGCACGTCGCGAACCTGCGCCGCAAGCTCGGCGAGTCGCCGGCCAGCCCGCGCTGGATCGAGACCGTCCGCGGCGTCGGGTATCGGCTGACCGCATAGCGAACGCCGCCGCTGCCTATTCGGCGTCGCCGACGAGCACCGAGGACTCCACGTTCGCGGCTGCCCGGCTGGCGGCGCCGCGCGCGACGTCGGCGAGCGCCCCGGCGTCATAGCCCGTCGCATCGCTGAGAGCCACGCCGACACCGACGACCGGGATCACGCCGCCGCCGACGGTCCCGAGGTCGTCGAAGAGCCCGCGATAGATGATGCCCGCCTGCCGCCGCGCTTCACGCGGCGAGTCCACCAGCACGCCCACCAGGAGGCCGGTCGGGCCGTCCTCGGCGACGAAGGAGTTGGACGGCGCATGCCGTCGCACACCCTTGCGCCATGTCTCGGTCACAGCGCGGGCAACCTCGCTGCCGAAGGCGGTGGAGATCTGCTCCAGGTCGTCGATGCGCACCGCGATGACTCCCACCAGCTCGGAGCGCCACCGGGCGCGGTCGCACAGGTCCGACATCGCACCGCCGAAGACGTCCTGCGCCAGGATGCCGTCGCGGGCCGTGCCGAAGCCGGCCGGTCGCAGGTGACCGCGGACGGGCGCGCGGGTCGCCCGCAGAACGGACGTGACGACCACGGCCACGATCGTGAGCGCGACCGTCACGAAGCTCGTGGGGATCGTGCCGAACGCGTCGCGGAAGATCGAGCTGTCGGGTCCCGACGTGACGAATGCGGTGGTGCGCGAGAGGTAGTACAACGACTGGAACGCGAGCACCGCGCTGAGCACCCACGCCGTCCGGGAATCACGCAGCTCGCCGCGCAGGCACTCGACCGCGCCGACGCCGGCGAAGGCGATCAACGGGATGAACATCCACAGCGCGCCCGCCCAGTCGCCGCCGCCCGGGCCCTCGATGAACACGACGACGGCAGCAGCGATCACAGCCGCCGCCACGACCGCCTCCGGCCAGCCCATCCGGCGACCGTTGAAGCGCCGGCACCCCAGCCACATGCATCCGGTTCCGGCGACGAACGACGCGTTGCCGACCGCGACCGCCCACCACGCATCGGGCGTCTGCGCCCAGATGACGTACGCGAGGGTCGTCAGCATCCCCGCGAGGAAGGCCAATGCCCAGATGCGGCCCGCTCCCTCGTCGCGGCGCAGGAGCGTTTCGACGATGAACAGGATGCCGCTGACGTTGACGACGAGCGCGGTCATCACGAGCACGCTCTGGAGGTCGAGGATCATGACGTGGCGCCTTCCGGGGCTTTCGCGGGGAGCTTGATGATGAAAGTCGACCCGACACCGGGCGTGCTGTGCAGACCGAGTTCGCCGCCGTGAGCGCGGACGATGTCTCGACTGATCGCGAGCCCCAGGCCCGTGCCGGCGCGGCGCGCAGGGCCGGCCTTGTAGAACCGCTGGAACAGGTGGGCGCGTTCGCTGTCGGTCATGCCCATTCCGGTGTCGCGCACCAGGATCCAGCTCGAGGTGCCGTCGCCCGTGGTGCCCAGGTAGACCGTGCCGCCCTCACGGTTGTACGTGATCGCATTCGAGAGCAGGTTGTCCACGACCTGACGAACACGCATGGGGTCCGCCCAGAGTTGCGCCTCCTCGAGCCCGCTCGTGTCGATGGCGATGGCACGAGTGGCCGCTCGGGGGGCGAGAGCCTCGGCCGCGGCGCGTACGATCTCGCGCGCGTCGATCGGCACCGGCGCGAGCGAGGCCTCGACCGACACCGATGAGCTCGACGCCGCGAGGATGTCGGCGATGATGCCGAGCAGGCGCTCGGCGTTGCGCTCGGCGATGTCGAGGTTCGAACGCAGGTGCTCGGGGAGGTCGGGATCCTCGATCGCGAGGTCGAGGTAGCCGAGGATCGAGGTGAGCGGAGTGCGCAGCTCATGCGAAACCGAAGCGACCAGCTCGTCGCGCGCGCGCAGCGCATTCAGCTCGGTCGTGACGTCGCGTGAGATGACGACGGCTCCGGCGTCCTCACCCGACATATCGGTGAGGCGCCGCGCTGTGATGCTCAGCGCCTGACGCGGCCCGGCCTCGGTGCCGAACCACACCACCTGACCGTCGAATGCCTCGCCCCGCAGCGCCCGCTCGACCGGCAGCTCGTCCTGCGGCAGGCGGGTCAGCCCGTCGTCGCGGAACGCGGGAACGTCGTCCCCGGCATCCTCGTCTTCGGATCGGATCGCCTGCTGGAGTCGGCCGTGCGCTTCGTTGGTGACCGCGACCTGGCCGTCTGGCGCGATCCGGATGACGCCGAAGTCCACCGCGTCCAGGACCTCGGTCACCTCCTGCTCCTGCCTGCGGGTGCGATCCAGTACCCGCCGCAGCAGACGCGCCTGCTTCGCCAGGAGCGTCCGCTGCGCATCGGAGCGGCGCGCCGCCAGGTGACTGGTCGTCGCCACTGCAATGAGCACGAGAGGAAGCAGAACGGTCGCATAAGTGACCTGCTGCTCGTTCAGGGCGGCCAGCACGCTGACGATGCCGGCGATCGCGACGATGACGGCGAACAGGCCGAGCAGGCCGAACCCGGCCGCGAGCCACGTCGTCGGGAAGATCCACAGCAGCCCCAGCGCCGAGCCGGGTGCCGCCAGCTGCATCAGGGTGATCGCGACGATGTCGACCGCCGGGACGACGGCGACCCAGCCGTATCCGACGTGATTCCACGGGATGACGAGGGTCGCGCCGGTGAGGACGAAGACGACGACCACGCCGGTGAAGAACAGGACGATGTCGCCGGTGAAGGGGCCGATTGCGATCAGGATGCCCAGGACGAAGACGACCGAGCCGAGCAGCAGCTGGTTGAGGGTCGCAGCGCGCGCCCGGGTGCGGTCGGCGAAGTCCTCACGCAGCCAGCCGATGCGCGCACGCGCAGAGCGCGCAACGTCATCCGGCGGATCGCCCTGCATCGGAACGCCCATACCGTGACGGTAACGGATGCCTGGACTCCTGCGCCCCTGCGACGCCGCTGATGCTCGCGGGTGCTGACCGGGTGCGGTGCGGTGTTCTAGGGGCTCAGAACCCGAAGTCGCCGCCGAAGTCGCCGAAACCGCCCATGTCGCCTGCGCCTGCGTCGCCCCACCCCGTGTCGCCGGCGCTCGCATCGGCGCCGCCCCCATCGGCGGCTGAGCCGGAGTCCGCGCCGGAGTCGCCGGATTCTCCCGAACCATCGCCGGATCCCTGGTCGGCGAAGGCCGGCGCCATGAAGGCGCTCACCAGGGCCGACCCGATGACGTATCCGACGACTGTGCCGAGGATCGAACTGCCGATCATGGAGCCCATGCCCGGCCCCTGCCGCCCTCCCGGCCCCGCCTGCGAGCCGAGCGTGCGCTCCATGAATCCGGGATTCATGTATTCGGCGCGAGTCGCCGCGCGAGCCAGATCCTGCGGGTTCGACGAGCGGGGCTGCTCGAAGGGCGAGAGTCCGGCGGAGAGCTCGGCCAGCACCTGCTGGCGCTGCGGCTCGCTCAGTTTCGAGAACGCCTCCGCGTGGACCTGCTCGATGGTCTCGGGGGGTGCGGTGCGAAGCAGGTAGCGGTACCGCTCGATGGCGAGCTGGTCATCGCTCTGCGGCGGCTCGTTGCCTGGCCGGCCCGGAGTCTGACCGTAAGCGGTCTGACCGTACGCGCCGTTCCGCGGCACGGGCGGCGCCGACCGATCGGGTGAGTCGCTGCCGAACAGGCGGTCCAGGAATCCCATCGTGTCCTCCAAGGTCTGCGGGAATCATCACGGTAGGGCGGTGTGCTCCGAGGAGGCTGAGATCCGGGCCGCCGTTCGCTGCGAGCGCAGACCTGCGGGCACCGCCCTGCCACACCAGCCCGGCCAGCCCAGAAACCGAAGTCGCCGTCACCCCTGAAGCGCGACGGCCTCACTGACCCAGCGCGAGTACCGGTCCCACGGGTCCTCGATGCCGCCTCGGACCGTTTCGATGTGATCGCGGAGTCGTTTGGACAGCGAGAACCATTCCGTGCGATCGAATCGCTCGTCGGCGAACTGCACGTGCCTGCGATGCTCCAGCCGCCGGTCGCCGCGCTCGAACGCCAGGAGGTCTTCGTGCCATATCGCGGCCGTCCGCTGCCGGGGGTTCGCCGTCGTGCCGATCTTCACGCGGTCGGCGTAGCGGAGGTAGTAGACGACATCGACTCGCGGCGGCGGCAGCTCCTGGTCGACGAGGTCGCCGTGTCGCCACTCGCACACCGCGCACAGCCAGGCCGAGGCGTACCGCATGCCCAATCGCGATCCGCAGAGGCGACATGGCGACGGGAGCGCTTCAGGCAGTCCATACTCCCGACCCGCCCAGTCCCCGGCCACCGCAAGGTGCCGCTCACACAGCGGGATGGGCGCCTCCG
>NZ_DASUNI010000318.1:0-10009 GCF_036277215.1 Microbacterium sp.
ATCGAGGCGCTCGCCGGAGGCGGGTCGATCGCCGAACGCGGGGGGCGCCCGGGCGCGCTTCCGGTGCGCGATGTCTTCGACGCCGCCGACGCCGGCGACGCCACCGCACGCGAACTCCGCTCCGGGCTGGCCCGCGGCGTCGCCGCCGGGGTGCGCGTCCTGGTGCTGACCAACGACGTCGACGTCGTCGTCCTCGGCGGTGGCGTGACGGCCCTCGGCCCGCGGCTGATGGCGGACGTCGCCGCCGAGCTCGCGGCGAGCGCCGCAGCATCCCCGTTCATGCGATCGCTTCGCCTCGGCGAGCGCGTGGAACTGCTGCCCCTCGGCTCGCCGGCCGCCGCGCTCGGCGCCGCGCTCGTCGGAGCAGAGCCGCCTCGGGACCCCTCGTCCGTCGACCCGGGAGCCCTCAGTCGTGGCTGAGGTCGTCATCGTCGCGGATGCCGCCGCCGGCGGCGAGCTGGTCGCCGCCGAGATCGCGCGGCTCGTCGTCGCGAACCCGGACGCGGTGCTCGGACTTGCGACCGGCTCGACCCCTCTTGCGGTCTACGAGGCGCTGCCGTCGCGGCTGGCGGGCGTCGACGTCTCGCGGGTCCGCGGTTTCGCGCTCGACGAGTACGTCGGACTGGACCCCGCGCACCCGGAGAGCTACCGCTCCGTTCTCACGCGTGAGGTCGTGGAGCCGCTGGGCCTGAACCCCGCACGCGTGCGGGTTCCCGACGGATCGCTGGAGGGCATCGAGCACGCCGGCGAGCAGTATGAGCGCGCCCTCACGGACGCCGGCGGCGTCGACATCCAACTGCTGGGCATCGGCACGGACGGGCACATCGGCTTCAACGAGCCCGGATCGTCATTCGCCTCGCTGACACGCGTGAAGACGCTCACCCGGCGCACGCGCGAGGACAACGCGCGGTTCTTCGATTCGATCGACGACGTGCCCCGGCACTGCATCACCCAGGGCCTGGGCACGATCCTGCGAGCTCGGCATCTGGTGCTGCTCGCGTTCGGCAAGGGCAAGGCCGAAGCGGTCGCGGGAGCGGTGGAGGGGCCGGTCACCGCATCGCTGCCGGCATCGGCGATCCAACTCCACCCGCACACGACGGTCGTGCTCGACGAGGCCGCGGCCTCCGATCTTCGGTTCGCGGAGTACTACCGCTACACGTTCGCCCACAAGCCCGAGTGGCAGGGCCTGTGACGCGGCAGGAGCCGGTGGCCCGCCATCCGGCGCACCAACCGGGGTTCGACGCAGCTGCGTATGCGGCGGATGCCGGAAGGAGGGCGGGACGGAGCACATCGAGAAGCTGTCGCAGAAATACAGCGGCGGACCGTCTCCCTGGTACGGCGGCCGCGATCAGGTGCGCGTGGTGATCACGATCGAAGCCGACAAGATCAGCAGCACGGGGCGCTGAGCCTCAATCCCAGGCGAGCGCGAGCAGGAAGTCCAGGCTCAGCGGCGCCAGCGACAGCGTGGGCACCTCGTCCGATGTGATCCACCGCAGCTCCGCGATCTCGGCCTGAGGCGACACCGCGGCGGGGTCGGCCGCGACGCGGAACGTCTCGGCGACGACGCGATGGCCCGGCTCGTTCGCGGCATCCGACTCGAAGGACCCGAGCGGCTCGAGGTCGGCCGGCTCGACGCGGAGCCCGATCTCCTCCTGCAGCTCGCGGGCGAGCGCCTCGGCGGCACTCTCGCCCGGCTCGGGCTTGCCGCCCGGCTGCATGAAGACGGACGTGCCGTGCTTGCGAACGACGAGCACCCGCCCTTCGGCATCCGTGATGACGGCGGCACTCACGTGGATGCGCGGCGAGGTCATGAAGCGAAGACCTTGCCGGGGTTCAGGATGCCGAGGGGATCGAACACCCGCGTGATCCGCCGCTGCAGCTCCCACTGGTCGTCGCCGAGCTCGTCGGCGAGCCAGCGCCGCTTCAGCACGCCGACGCCGTGCTCTCCGGTGAGTGTCCCACCGAGGCGGAGGGCGGCGCGGAACAGGTCGCCGGCGGCATCCCAGATGTATTCCGGCACGTCCACGATGCCGGCTGCGTCCGGCCTCGCCTCGAAGACGAAGTTGGGATGCAGGTTGCCGTCGCCGGCGTGCGCCACGGTCGGGATCACGACCCCGTGTTCGCGCTCGATCCGCGCGATCTCGTCGAACATCGCCGGGAGGGCGCTGCGCGGCACCGAGACGTCCTCGATCAGGGTGGTGCCGAGGGTCTCCATCGCCGGATGCATGGAACGGCGGATCGTGAGGAGGCGCTCGCCCTCTTCGCGATCGTCCGACACGGCGACGGTCCCGCCGACTCCGCGCAGCACCGCGGCGATCGCGTCGGCCTCGACGGATGCCGCCGGCCCGTCCGTCTGGATGGTCAGCTGCGCCGCGCCCGGCGTCGGCGGATCGATACGCAGGAGCGCGTGGACGGCGGCGAGGGACGCGGCGTCCATCAGCTCCATGATCGCCGGCTGCGCGCCGGACGCGGTCACCGCCGAGGAGGCCTCAGCCGCTGTCCGCACATCGGAGAAGGTGGCCGCGACGGTGCACACCTCGCCGGGGATGAGTCGGCGCAGCTTGAGCGTGGCACCCACGACCACGCCCAGCGTCCCCTCCGATCCGATGACGAGCGAGGTGAGGTCGAGGCCCGTCACGCCCTTCACGGTGCGGTGCCCAAGCGTGAGCAGCCGGCCGTCGGCGAGCACGAGGTCCACGCCGAGCACGGCATCGCGCACCACGCCGTACTTGGCGCACAGCAGCCCGCCGGCGCCGGTGGCGATGTTGCCCCCCACCGTCGAGATCGCGCGGCTGGCAGGGTCCGGCGCCCACCACAGCCCGTGCTCGGCGAGCGCCGCGTTCAGGTCGGCGTTGATGATGCCCGGCTCGACCACGGCGAGCAGATCGTCCGGGCGCACCTCGAGGATGCGGTCCATGCCGCGCACCGACAGCGCGATCTCGCCCGCACCGGCGTTCGCGCCGCCGGCGAGCCCGGTTCCGGCGCCCCGCGGAACGACGGGCGTGCGCGTCGCCGTCGCGATGCGCAGGGTCTCCTGCACGTCGGAGACGGACGTCGCGTGCACGACGGCGAGCGGTGTTCCGGATGCCGCGTGGCCCGACTTGTCGGCGCGTGCATCGCGCAACGCGGCATCCGACGTGTCGATTCGGGTGCCGAGGGCGGCGCGCAGGAGCGCGACGACGTCAGGATGGTCGGTCACGCGAGGTGGCGCCGACCGGCGAGGACCCCGGCGGTCACCGCGACCACGCCGAAGATCAGCCCGACCCAGGTGAGCCCCATGCTCCACCAGGCGAGCGTCGCCGAGACGTAGACGAGCAGCTCGACGCCCGCCCGCACGAACGGATGAACCGCGAAGACCGCTCGCGGCGACACGAACAGCGCCCAGACCAGGATGGCCAGGAGCGGTGCGCCGATGCCGGCGACGATGTTCCAGGGGAACGCGAACTCGGCGAAGCCCCAGATCGCGAGGGTCACGAAGGCGAACAGCTCGCATGCGAACGCCAGCACGTCGACGGCTGAGAGCGGTTCGCGCATTCCGGGTTCAGGGGGCGCTGCCGGCCTCACGCGGGGAGTGTCGGACATGGTTCCATTCTACGGCGGGCTCTCGCCGCGATCGCCGGCGCGAACGTCGGCCGCCGGTCAGGGGAGCAGCTCCGACAGACGCACGCCGAGAGGGCGACCCATCCGTTCGCCGGCGACATACCGCAGCTCCACGCGGGCATCCGTCTCGATGTCGTGCGAGCTCGGGTGCAGAGTCAGGGTACCCCCACCCTCGGCGCTGAGTGTGGCGGCATCCACCGCGCTCCCGCGGATCCGCGCCTGCACGGTCGCGCCCGGTGTGCCGCTGACATCGACCGACAGCGCCACCTCGGCGGCCGACGGCGCCGGGGCCGAGCGCGTGCCGGTGATCGCCGGCGTCCCCTCAGGCAGTCCCGGATCAGCAGGCGCCGGATCCGTCGGTACCGGCGGCGCAGGGTCGCTCGTCGTCGGATCGGGGACGTCGGCCGGCGACGAGGGCTCGGCAGCCTCGGGCGCCGTTCCGCCGCCCTCGAGAGGGTCGGCCGGAGCGGCGTCGGCCGAGGGAGCCGACGTCGGAGCCACCGTCGGGAGGTCGCTCGGACTCGGCGATGGACGACTCGAGGGTCCGCCCCGGTCCTCGCCCGTCGCGAACTCGGCGCGCGGCTCATCGCGGACGGGGCCCTCGGCCACGTCGGACGGCGGGCTCAGCGCCGGAAGGACGACCGCGGCGGCGGCGACCGCTCCCGCCGCGATCACGCCCGCCGCCACGAGACCCGCGATCACTCCCCGTGACCGGATGCCGCCGGCGATGGTCCGGGCGCGGTGACGGGGGATCGGGGCACCTGCCGGGGTGTCTTCGCCCATCCCGATCGGCGCGGCCGCGCCCCCGAGCCGCCCGCCAGGCCCGGCCCCGCCCCCGAGCACACCCGCAGACCCCTGCATGACGGCATCCGGCATCGCCGCCGTCTGCTCGGAAGTCTGACCCGCGCCGCCCTGTACCGACGCGAGGTAGGCGGCCGACGCGTGGACTCCGAGCGTCAGCGGAAGCAGGACCAGCGCCAGCCGGTGGGAGACCTCGTCCGCGTCGCCCGCGAGAACGGCGCACCTCGCACAGCGGGCGATGTGCGCGTCGACCCGGGCATGGTCGCGCCGGCTCAGCTCGTGACTTGCGATTCGGTCGAGCCGCTCGTTGGTCCGCCGGCACTCCGAGCCGGCATCGACGCTGTCCAGGTGGACCCGGATCCAGGACTCCCGCAGACCGTCGCGGGCGCGCGACGTGAGCTGGGCGACCGCAGACGTGGTCATCGCCAGGAGCGGCGCGATCTCATCCGGCGACATCTGCTCGATCTCGGAGTACCAGAGCACCTCCTGCCAGCGACTCGGGAGACTCCGGAAAGCCCGATGCGTCATGCTCCGGTCGAGCGCGCCCGCCGTGGACTGCTCGCCCGCCGCCCGGTCGGAGAGCGGATACGGCCCGGCAGGGACGGCCGCCGCGCCGGACGCGGCCTGCCGGGTCTCGGCGACGCTGCGGATGGTCGTGAAGAGGTAGGGCCGGAAGGCGCCGTTCGGCCCGCTGCCGGTGAGGATCGCACGATAGGCACGCGCGAACGCCTCTTCGACGACCCGATCGGCATCCGGGTCCGAGCCGAGGGCGACCGCGAGGGTCCTGCCCGCCGCCCGGTGCCGGCGCCACAGTTCGGCGAACGCAGCGCGGTCGCCGGACCGCGTGCGCAGGACCAGGTCGGCGTCGCCGAGTTGCGCCGCGTTCACCTTCCCGGGCGGCGAGCCGGTTGCGTCATCGGTCAACCTGTCTCCGACCGCGCGTGGGTGCACCGCTGATAGACGGTGTCGTTTCAGAAGACGCTCGCTCCCGGCATTCATTACGTGGTCGGGGCGGAGCCGGTCCCCGGCGTGCGCGTGTTCCAAGACCGCCGCAACGGCAGGGCCGCCCGGCTCAGGCCGCGATGCCTGCCGTCCAGACGCTGCGCACCTCGAGCGTGCGGGACAGGAGCACGGCGTCCGCGGTGTAGCCCGCCGCCAGCCGCCCCAGGTCGTCGCTTCGACCGATCGCGCGCGCGGGCACCGCCGTCAGGGCGGCGACCGCGTCGGCCAACGGCACGCCGGCGTCGACCGCGCGGCGCAGCGCGGCATCCTGAGTCAGGGTCGATCCGGCCAGAGCGCCACCGGCCACGAGGCGTGCGACGCCGTCGGTGACCTCGACGCGCAGCGATCCGAGTTCGTAGCGCCCGTCGGCGTGCCCCGCCGCGGCCATGGCGTCGGTCACGAGGGCGACGCGTCCCGGAGCGGCTGCGAATGCGAGTCGCACGATGTCGGGATGCAGGTGCACACCGTCGGCGATCGCCTCGAGGATCACGCGGGAGTCGAAGGCCGCGGCCGCGATCGGCCCCGGCGCCCGGTGGTTCAGGCCCGGCATCGCGTTGAAGGCGTGCGTGAGGATCGTCGCGCCCGCGTCGAACGCCGCCCGCGTCTCGGCCAGGTCTGCGCCGGTGTGGCCGACGGCCGCCGCAGCGCCGGAGTCCACGACGAGCCGGATCGCGTGCAGGGCGCCGGGCAGCTCCGGTGCGAGCGTGACCTGCCGGATCGTTCCCCGACCCGCCGCGAGCAGCAGCTCGACCGCGGCCGGCTCGGGCGCCCGCAGCAGCGACTCGTCGTGCGCGCCCTTGTGCCCCGGGTCCAGGAACGGTCCTTCGAGATGCGACCCGAGGATGTCGGCATCCGTCGACACGAGGTCGGCGACCATGGCCGTGCGCCGCTGCAGGGTCTCCAGCGGAGCGGTGACGAGGGAGACCACCGCGCGCGTGGTGCCGCGTGACCGGTGCAGCGCCCGCGCGGCGCGGATCGCATCGGGCCCGTCGTCGTACGACTCGCCGGCGCCGCCGTGGCCGTGGATGTCGATGAATCCGGGTGTCAGGACGGCACCCCGACCGGCGGCGAGGATGCCGTTCACCACGGCGTCGGCGGGTTGCGCGACACTGCGCCAGCCGTCTCCGGCGCCGGTGGCGCCGACCTGATTCCCGTCGAAGCGCACCCAGGCGTCCTCGACGACGCCCGATCCGGCGCCGATCAGCCGCACCGAATGGATGATCGTGCTCACTCGGTGACCCAGGGGATCTCGTCCGAGGCGTGGAAGCGGATCCCCAGGCTCGACCAGAGCGGACCCTGCGCACCGACGCGTTCGCGGAACGACTGCCAGGTGCGCAGCGCGCTGTCGCCGGGCGCCGGCGACCAGGCCGCCTCGGCGGCCGCGGCGATGCGGGGGAATGCCATCTGGTCGATGTCGTCGAGCGTGCGGATGGTCTCGGTCCACATCGGCGCCTCGACACCGAGGATGTCGTCCTCCTCGACGCCGTCGATGATCGAGCCGGGCTCCCAGGAGTACGCCCGCTCGACACTGGTCGGGCCGTTGGCCCAGGTCAATCCGAGCGGGCTGTCGGCGTCGTACTTCATGTCGAGGTAGACCGCGTCGGCGGGGGAGATGATGAGGCCCCCGCCCTTCTCGACGAACGCGCGCGCCTGCTCGTCCATCCCGTCGGTGGGCGTGGTGAAGCCCCAGTACTGGCCGATCGTGCTGGGGTCGATGCCGGGAGCGGAACCGGCTTCGTGCCACGTCACCGGGATCTTGCCCAGATCCGCGACGATCTCGGTCGCGCGCTCGACGAACAGGGCGAAGTCTTCGGGTTCGGTGCCCAGCGCCTCGTCGCCGCCGATGTGCAGGTAGGCGCCGGGCGTCATCGCGGCGAGCTCTCCCATCACATCGGCCACGAATTCGTAGGCCGCTTCGTCGTTGATCTTCAGCGACGAGAAGCCGACCGAGATGCCGGTGTAGGGGACGCCCGCCGTCGGCGGCTCGCCCTCACCGTTGCTGATGTGCTGCGACAGCGCGGGCTCCTCGACCAGCTCGGGATACGCCAGGCCGACCGCGTGCGTGTGACCGGGAAGGTCGATCTCGGGCACGACGATCATGTGACGGGATGCCGCGTACCGGACGATCTCGCGATAGTCCGCCTTGGAGTAGAACCCGCCGGCATCGCCGCCCACCGCGGTCGTCGAGGCGAGCGCGGTCAGCTCGGGGCGCGAGTCGAGGTGGATCCGCCAGCCCTGGTCGTCGCTGAGGTGCAGGTGCAGAGCATTGAACTTGAGGCTCGACGCTCGGTCGATGTACGCCTGAACGGTCTCGACGGAGTGGAAGTGGCGCGCCACGTCGAGCATCACGCCCCGGTAGGCGAAGCGGGGGGCGTCGGTGATCTGCACCGCGGGGATCGTGAACGAGTCCCCGTCGCGAGCGACCAGCTGCCCCAGAGTCTGCACACCGTAGAACAGCCCGGCCGCGTCGGCGCCGGTGACGACGACGGATGCCGCATCCGCTGCGATCCGGTACGACTCGGACGAGCCGCCGCCCGAGATGCGCAGGTCGATGACGCCTTCATCCGCGTTGCTCCCTGCCGCGCCGTCGGCCGGTGCGACGCCGGTGCGTGCGGTGAGGACGGCGGCCAGCGCGGTCGCGGCATCCGCGTCGCCGGTGATCCGGACGGTGTCGTCGAGGCGGAACCGCGCACCCGCGGCTCCCGCCTCGATCGAGGCGGGAGCGGGCACCACGCCGCGGGGCGAGTCGGTTGCTGGCACAGTGGCTCCATTCTGGGCGGCGGGCGTGCAGCCCGCCAGCAGCGCGACGGTCGCGACCGCGAACACGATCGTCCATCGAAGGCTGCTCTTCATGTAAGGCGTCCTAACAAATACGCTTCACAGACTACCGGGAACGGTGCACCGGCGCACTCGGCTGTCTGCGGCATCCGTTATGCTCGGGGTGTCGCGACTGGCGTTGAGGTGGGTCACCACCGGGGAGCGACCGACACGGCACTCGACCGTACGCCTGGGTCGATGCGTATTGGATCCGCCCGCTCCCGCGGGCTGCTCGATGAACGGACTCCGAAAGGGTCCGCACGCGCCGTAGTCAGGAGAACGCCATGACCGACCATTATTTCAACGCGCCGCTCGCCGAGGTCGACCCCGAGATCGCGGAGGTGCTCGAGCGCGAACTCGAGCGCCAGCGCGGGTACCTCGAGATGATCGCGTCCGAGAACTTCGTGCCCGTGTCCGTGCTGCAGTCGCAGGGCTCGGTGCTGACGAACAAGTACGCCGAGGGGTACCCCGGTCGTCGGTACTACGGCGGCTGCGAGGAGGTCGACGTCGCCGAGGAGCTGGCTATCGAGCGGGCCAAGTCGCTGTTCGGAGCCGACTTCGCGAATGTCCAGCCGCACTCCGGCGCGACCGCGAACGCCGCAGTGCTGCACGCGATCGCGCGCCCCGGCGACACGCTGCTCGGTCTTTCGCTCGACCAGGGCGGCCACCTCACGCACGGCATGAAGATCAACTTCTCCGGGCGACTCTTCAACATCGTCGCCTACGGCGTCGACCCCGAGACCTCGATCATCGACATGGACGAGGTGCGACGACTTGCGATCGAGCACCAGCCCAAGGTCATCATCGCCGGCTGGTCGGCCTATCCCCGCCAGCTCGACTTCGCCGCCTTCCGCGAGATCGCCGACGAGGTCGGCGCCCTGCTGTGGGTCGACATGGCGCATTTCGCCGGCTTGGTCGCGGCGGGGCTGCACCCGAGCCCGGTGCCGCACGCGCACGTCGTGTCATCGACCGTGCACAAGACGATCGGCGGTCCGCGCTCGGGCTTCATCCTCACCAACGACCCCGAGATCGCCAAGAAGATCAACACGGCGGTGTTCCCGGGGCAGCAGGGCGGCCCCCTGATGCATGTCATCGCGGCCAAGGCCACGGCGTTCAAGCTCGCCGCGACGCCGGAGTTCAAAGAGCGCCAGGAGCGCGTGCTGAGCGGCGCGCACATCATCGCCGAGCGGCTCTCCCAGCAGGATGTGAAGGATGCCGGCATCGCCCTGCGCTCGGGGGGCACGGACGTGCACCTGGTGCTCGTCGACCTGCGAGACGCCGAGATCGACGGCAAGCAGGCCGAGGACCTGCTGCACGAGATCCACATCACCGTGAACCGGAATGCCGTGCCGAACGATCCGCGCCCGCCGATGATCACGTCCGGCCTGCGGATCGGCACGCCCGCGCTCGCAACGCGCGGGTTCGGCGACGCCGAGTTCTCCGAAGTCGCCGACATCATCGCGCTGGCGCTCCTGCCGGGCGCGGACGTCGAGGCTCTGCGCGCCCGCGTCGCCGCGCTGACCGCGGAGTTCCCGCTTTATCCCGGCCTCGAGCAGTAGCACGTCCGGTCGGCAGGGGTTGCTTTCACAGATACCTATGTGCATAGTTATCTGAGCCGCCTGTCGACGACGACGGCAGCCCGCGCCGTCGACCGCGAGACTGCAACCGCAGGTCGAGACTGCGGGTATGGCCCGCAGTCTCGACGTCCGGATGCAGTCTCGGCGCAGAGGCGGGCCGGCAGCACAGACCATCAGTTCAGAAGCGACCCGGAGGCGATGATGACGACGGC
>NZ_DASUNI010000319.1:0-5792 GCF_036277215.1 Microbacterium sp.
ACAGCAACACCTCGGGGCCGCGCCCCGTGACCCAACCCGCGAGCCCCCTCGTAGTAGTGAAGGTGCGCTTCACGGCTGGAATTCTAGGCGGCCACGCACCCGATGTCGCCAAACCCGAGGTGCGGAGCGCGGACCCTCTGACCTCGAGACATGTCGGCGCACTGACCGAGCGGGACGGTCCTCACGCGGTGGATAGACGCACCCCCGTGAACGCGCATATCGCGCATGTGAAGACTGTCTTGCAAGGCTCCTTGACGCTCCTGGCCTCGTGCCTGAGACTCTCGCGCTCGAGGAGGGCGCTCGCCGCGAGTGAAGCAACAGGGCGACTGCGACATTGCCTAGCTCAAGGGATGTGCGGCAGCCGCCAGGTTTGTCCGGTGGCGCTGTCGACGAGTGCGGCCCTGTCGACGCGGACTGTCAGCGGCAGAACGTCGGCGATCGCCTTCACGACGATGGCGAGTTTGGCGCCCTGGGCCCGCGTGGCCACCGAGACATGCGGCACCCACTGGCCCGCCGCGTAGTTGCGGTGCAGCTCTGCGCCGGTGGCCTCAAGGGCGGTGACGATGCGCCACTGGCGCAAAGCCACATCGGCGCTAATTGCCGGCGCGAGCGCAACCCGGCCTCGCGGGAACGCGAGCGTGCCGTGGAAGGACATCTTGAAGGGCTCTGCAGCAGGAAGTGCGGCGAGCGCCTCCTGCGTCCGCTCCAAGTCCCAGCTACGGAGCACCGCAAAGGACAGGTGCGGGTAATGGCGGCCATGCGTGTGGGTTGCCAGCGTGGAGACTCCCTCGTTCTCGAGTCGCGACCACAACTCCCGCATCAGGAGGTCCGACCGGGCGTCGAAGAGCAAGCAGACGGCGAGAGCCACTCGCCCAGCATCGTCCGGCCGCTGTCTCTGATTCCAGCCCCAGGCCGGGCTGGCTGCCGAAGCCGTCGCCATCTGATTTCCCCGCGGCGGTTTGATCAATGGCGTGGTCCTGCCTGTAGAGGGCGGGCGAGACCGTGAATGGACCTGATGAGGCCATCCGCAGGAGTGCGGGCGCACTGTCGGCGGGCAGGTGAGTGCGTCCCGCAGGCGGCGGTGTGACTGTGAGGATCGCCAACGCAGCGTGCTGGTGTTGGGCTGTGGGTTGGTGACCATTGGTGTGACCGCCGGAGTGCCGCAGCGGCTTGACGAAGCATAGGAGCGTCGCAGCTGGACAGCGGCCCTCATGGCGGATATGGGGCGGAGGTTCGCGAGTGGTCCCAATCGGGACTCGGGCACCAGGAGTTCGTTGCGAGTGGGCGTGGGATGTGGGCTCATGCCCCCGCGCGAACTGCCTCGTCCAACGACTCGAGCAGCCTGCGGGCGCGCGCGTTAGACGAGAGCGCTGCGGGTCGGCCCGGAGCCGTCGGGCGCGCCGCCCACGATCGCTCGCAGTCCGCTGCAGTCGACGAAGGTCACCTGACGCAGGTCAAACAAGACGCGAGGCCCAGCGCGCCTGCGCAGCCGCCGGACCGAAGGGACCCCCTGGATGTCCAGCTCGCCGTCGATCTCGATCACCGACCACCCGTCTCGCGGGTAGAGCCGAATCGTCAAGGGCGCATCATTGGGGAAAGAGCCGCCAGCTCGGTCGACCTCGCCCTGGCAGCGAAGTGGCCTTCGCGCTGCATCTCAATCCTCGCCGTTCAGAGAATGCGGCGGGGACCGGGCCGTTTGGTGGTGCGTGGCCACTAGTCCCAGTGCGTGCCCGGGAGGCGGTGGATGTCCGGACCGTGAGTTGCCGTCGCAGGTTGTCGCACCGCACGCTGAACGCCGGTCCGCTCATCGGCTAGGAGCCGACTCCGCGCGTCCCTGACGGCTGATGTGACGCACCTGGGGGTCGGAGCTAGGTTCATGGACGCGGCTGTGGACGGCGGCTAGCCTTCGAACACCGCTGGCTCGGCGGCGCTGTATCCGCCGATCCAGAGGAGCGCTCCGTGACGATCAAGGTCATCGTCGAGTTCCAAGCCAAGCCGGGCGCGCGTGCGGAGTTGGCAGGCATCCTCAGAGGCATTTCAACAGCCCATGGGCCAAGCATCGCTGGTTTCCTCGGCAGCGTCGTGCACGAAGTTGTCGACAGTCCGGACGCCTTGGTGGAGATTGCCGAATGGGACTCAGCGGAGGAGCAGGCTGCCGCTGTCGCGCAGGCGATGGCATCCGGGTAGTACGCACCGGTCATCGAGCTCGTGGCGGCACCGTTCAGGGTCACCAGGATCACTCAGCTGGACATGCCCGAGTGAGCTGGGGGCAGCACACGCGAGGTACTCGTCTCCAGTCGCTCGTTGACGTGACTGCCCAGCGACCTCAACACCGTAAGGATGCGTCGTTTGTGGCCGGAAGGCGGCGGTATGGCACATCGGAGCGAGCGACATCAACCGCTACGAGCCATTGGTAGTGCCGAGGGAGTCGGGGTCGAGTCGCGGCGGCACGTGCGCGAGCGCCGTCTGCACCAGAGCGGTGCGGGCCTTGACGACGACGACGCGTCGCAGTCGGGACACGTCGTCCTCGACCAGCCCGGCGACGACCTCACTTACCTGTTTCGTTGAGTAGGACGGTCGGGTCCCCGGCGCGACATCGACGTTCGGCAGCGCCACCAGCACCGGCAGGATCTGGCCACCGAGGGCATCGAGCATCTGGAACCGCTCGTACCGACCCATGGCTTCCCAGGCTGTATCGATGTCAACACCGCTCTTGCGGACCTCCTTGCGAGACGCCAGCACGGACTTGGCCGCCCCCGTCAATGCCGCGGTGAGCTCGTGCTCGGTGAATCTCATGCATCCCATCATGACGTGACCCGCCGCGTGCAGCACGACGTCTTCAAGCATGGCGATCCCTTTCGCGGCGATATGACGCGCCTCCGGCGGCGGGAGCCAGTAGCCGCCTCTGTCAATCCACGAACGAGTCGGCTGCAGTCAGAGCGTCGTCCAGGATCGCCAACCCGGTCGCAGCGTCTTCGTCGTTGACGTTGAGCGGTGGCGCGACGTGGACCCGGTTGCCCAGGACGAGCGGGAGCAGGTCGCGCTCCAGGCAGGCCTTGGAGAACGCGGCCATCGGAGCATTCGCCTCGCCGGTGGCACCGACCGGGACGAGCGGCTCCTTGGTTTCCCGGTGGCGGACCAGTTCGACGGTCCACAGCCCGCCGATGCCACGGACATCCCCGACACATGGGTGGTTCGCGACCAGCTTGGTGAGACCGGGCTCGAGGATGTCTCTCCCGAGTCGTGCTGCTGCCGCCACCGTGCGTTCCTGGTGCATCGCGCGTATGGCGCCGACGGCGGCCGCGCAGGCCAGTGGGTGCCCGCTGTAGGTCATGCCTGCGGGGTACGGCCGCCGGGTGAACGTCTCGTAGATGTCGTCGCCGATCAGCACGCCGCCGAGCGGCACATAGCCGGAGTTCACTCCCTTGGCGAAAACCAGGAGGTCTGGGGCGACGCCGTCATGATCGACGCCGAACCAGGCGCCGGTGCGACCAAACCCGACGAGCACTTCGTCGGCGATGAAGGTGATGCCGTGTCGCGTGCACAGGTCCCGAACGCCGCGGAGATATCCCGCTGGCGGCACGATGACCCCTGAGCTGCCGGTCACTGGCTCCAGGACCAGCGCGGCGATGGTGGAGGGACCCTCGAGAAGGATCACCTGTTCGAGATGCCCGAGGGCCGACTGGCCCTCCTCTTCGGCCGTACTCGAATTGAACGCAGAGCGGTAGAGGAAGGGGCCGAAGAAGTGGACAACGCCTGCCGTGCCCGTGTCCGACGCCCAACGCCGCGGGTCGCCAGTGAGGTGGATAGAGGTCGTGGTCGAGCCGTGGTACGAACGGTACGCGGCGAGCACCTTCGGCCGCCCGGTGTGCAGGCGGGCCATCCGGACGGCGTGCTCGATGGCCTCCGTCCCGCCAGTGGTGAACAGGACGTGCCCCAAGCCCGCCGGCGCGACGTCGATGATGAGCCGCGCCGCCTCGCCGCGAATGTCCGAGGCATGGCCCGGAGCCAGCGTGCAGAGCCGATCGGCCTGCTCCTTGACCGCAGCCACGATCGCCGGGTGCTGGTGACCAAGGCTCGTGAACACGAGCTGCGAACTGAAGTCCAGGTAGCGCCGGCCACCTTCGTCGATCACGTAGCTTCCCGAACCACCCACGAAGGTGGGCACGTCGCGGGGTCCTTGCATCGTCCAAGGGTGAAAGACCAACTCGTCGGGATCCATGGGCGCGCCTCGCCTACCTGATCGGATCGGTTCGTCCCACTGTCCGCCGCACCCAGGAGATCCACAAGTGCCCAAAAGTCGACGTCGCGCGCACGCGATGCTGAAGGAGGCCCGTGAGCTGCAGAAGGCGATCGTCGCCATCATCCGCAAATGGCGTCCCGACCTGCTCGAGGAGTTCGGTGTCGGACCGATCGTCGCGGCGACGATGTTGTGCGCCTGGTCCCATCCCGGGGCGCATCCACTCGGAGGCAGCGTTCGCGATGCTCGCCGGCGTGGCACCGATCCCGGCGAACAGTCGCCAAGTCACCACCCGTCATCGACTCAACCGTTACGGCGACCGGAACCTCGACACGGCCATGCACACCGTGGGGCAGAGCCGGATCCAGTACCAGCCAGCCACCCGCGACGGGGCCTGACGCGGACCGTCTGCCAGCGTCAACGCTCACGTCCCGGACGAGCCCTCGCACCCACTAGATTGGTCTCCGAACTCCACGGGGGCGGGGGCAACGCTGTCCGACAGTCGCGGGGGCGATAACCCGGTCTGCGGAGAACCGCGATCGCACCGCCGCATGATCCGACAGAGGAGGTTCGCATGCCGGTGAGCCTGAACCACACGATTGTCTATTGCCGCGACAAACAGGCCTCGGCATCGTTCTTCTCCGAGATCCTGGGGCTTCCGGCCCCGACAAGCTTCGGACCGTTCTCAGTGGTCCAGGTGGCGAACGACGTTTCGCTGGACTTTCTCGAGGAGGGGACGGTGCACCCGCAGCACTACGCGTTCCTTGTCGACGAGAGCGAGTTCGACCAGATCCACGGGCGAATCCTGGCTCGTGGCATCCCCTACTGGGCCGACCCCGACCGGCGTCGACCGCAGCAGATGAACACCAACGACGGCGGCCGCGGTCTGTACTGGCTGGACCCCGACAGTCACATCCTGGAGATCCTCACCGTCCCGTACGGCGGCTGGCCGAAGCTGGCTGGTCCGTAGGGGCAGGCGACAAGCTGCCACGAGGAAGGCGGGGAGACTGCGCTCTGCTGGCCGGCAGGGATGCTCGCGGCGACGTGACCCATCGCCCCCGACGGTGGACGCCTCAGTGACGCGCGCTGATAGTGAAAGCATGACGGAGGTAGCGTCGGAGGACCTGCTCGCCTAGAGCGACTGCGGCTCACGGCATTGGTCGAGTGTGACCTCGACGCGGCCGAAGAACAGCACGCCGATGACTATCAGCCCATCACTCCGGGCGGAGCCCCCAGTCCAAGCGCGACTACTCGACGAGATACGGTCCGGTGCGCTGCGCTACCAGGTGTTCGAGGCCGTTTCGGAGGTCAGCGTGAGGGCGCATGAGGATGTCGGCGTTCTTCGCTACCAAGCCCTGATCGAGATCGACTTTCCGGACGGTCATGACGATGGGCTGTTCTGGCATACCGATATCTACGAGCACCGCCGGGGCCGCTGGCAGGTGGTGTGGTCTCAGGCAACGAGGGTTCCGGCGGGAAGTTGACCCGGGCGACGGTTCGCGCGTAGTCGCCGACACGCGGCGGTGTGACGCAGGTCGTCAACGAGCTAGTC
>NZ_DASUNI010000320.1:0-3335 GCF_036277215.1 Microbacterium sp.
TCGATGCGCGGCCATGATGGTCGCGCCCGTTCAAGCTAGGCAATCGATTCCGAGGCCGGCGACCCCCTGGCGAAATCCGCCTGGGAGGCGTACAACCACACACCCGAGCGTGCCGGATCTCGGCGATCGCGACGCCTTCCAGCTCACCCCCGGCAGGGATGGGGCCGGTGGTCACCGGGCGTCCAAGACCTGGCGCGCCGCGCGGCGACCTTCGGCGATCAGGCGCGGCACGTCGGCCATCGACCACTGCGCCAGGCCCGTCATCTCCGGTTGGATCAGCACGATCGACGGGTCCTGTTCCAGCTCAGCAGCGCTCGAGGCGACGCGCATCATGCGGACGTTCTCCCACTTCGCATGCAGGCGCACCACGATCACGGTCGAAGCGCCCAAGTGGCGGGCGGCGCTGACCGGCACATTGTCGACCATGCCTCCGTCCGCGAGCACCTGGCCGCGACGACGGACCGGCGGCAGGAGTCCGGGAACGGCGATCGTCGCGCGCAGGGCGACGTTGAGCGGCCCCTCGTCGATCACCACCGGCTTTCGCGTGCGCAGGTCGGTCGCCACCGCCGCGAAGCGTCGCGGCAGCTCCTCGATGAGCGGATCTGCGCCGAGGGTGCGATGGATGGCGTCGGTCACAGCGCCGGAGTCCAGCAAACCCAGCCGGGGGGTCAGCGACATGCGGGCGATCGAACTCCAGCGGAACGCCAGCGCGGCTCGTTCGATCGCCTCCAGCGCAACGTCGGCTGCGTATGCGGCGGCGACGAGCGCTCCGGAGCTGGTGCCCGCCACGATGCCGGGACGGATGCCGCGTTTCCCGAGCTCTTGGAGCACACCCACGTGCGCGGCGCCGTATGCGCCGCCGCCACTGAGAGTGAGTCCCAGCGTGCTGTCATCACCCACGTTCGCCTCGACATCCGGCACATGGCATCCGTGCGCCCGCGTGACAGCAGTCAACGGCGCATCCTTCGCCCCCGCATCATCCGGTGGGAATGATCCGACGTTGTTGCCGGGTCAGGACTGGTTCGCGGATGCTGATGACTGGTCCGACGGCGCGGCATGTCGCCGGTGCGTGCGACCATCCGAGGGAGCGACGACCGGCGGGAGGGTGGAATGCGGGGCGAGGCGACCTTGCTGCACGCCGACCTCGATGCCTTCTACGCCTCGGTCGAGCAGCGAGACGCACCGGAGTTGCGCGGCCGGCCCATCATCGTCGGCGGCGGTGTCGTGCTGGCGGCGAGCTACGAGGCGAAGGCCCGTGGGGTCCGCACGGCGATGGGGGGCCGGCAGGCGCGCGACCTTTGTCCGGATGCCGTGACCGTCCCGCCGCGGATGGACGCCTACACCGCAGCCAGCAGGGACGTGTTCGCCATATTCCGCGATACGACCCCGCTCGTGGAAGGGCTGTCCATCGACGAGGCGTTCTTGGAGGTCGGTGGTCTCCGACGGATCGCGGGATCGCCCGAGCAGATCGCGGTTCGATTGCGTGAGCGAGTGCGTGCGGAGGTGGGATTGCCCATCTCGGTCGGAGTCGCGCGGACCAAGTTCCTCGCCAAGGTCGCCAGCGCGGTCTGCAAGCCCGATGGGCTGCTCGTCGTCGAACCGGAGCGGGAGGAGGCGTTCCTGCTCCCGCTGCCCGTCGAACGGCTATGGGGCGTTGGGGCGGTGACCGCGGAGAAGCTGCACCGGCTCGGAATTCGCACGGTCGGTCAGCTGGCCGAACTCGAGGCCGCCACTGCCGAGAGGCTGCTGGGCAAGGCGACGGGCGCACACCTGCATGCGCTGGCGCGGCTGCGGGATCCGCGCCCGGTCGACGCCACGCGCCGACGCGGGTCCATCGGCTCTCAACGCGCGCTCGGCAGCCGGCCCCGCTCTAGCGACGAACTTGACGTCATCCTGTCGCAGATCATCGATCGGCTCGCCGGCCGCCTTCGCGACCGCGACCGGGTGTGCCGCACGGTGGTGCTGCGGCTCCGCTACGGGGACTTCGTGAAGGCCACACGATCGCACACGGTCCGCTGTCCGACCGACCGCACTGCGGTGCTGCTCGCGGTGGCGCGAGGTCTGCTCGCCGCCGCCCAGCCGGTGATCGAGGAGCGCGGCATCACCCTTCTCGGCGTCTCACTGTCGCAGTTGGGGCGCGCCGACAGCATCCAGCCGGAGCTGCCGATCGATTGGGACGACGGGGCGCGTCTGGACACAGTGCTCGATGCGGTGCGCGATCGGTTCGGCGCGGCATCCGTCGCCCGGGCAACGCAGCTGGGTCGCGATTCAGGCTGGTCGACGCCGCTGCTGCCGGAACACGAGTGACCACGAGCAGCCGATCCAGCGTGGAGGAGCGGGGCCGCAGCGGCTGCTCTACGTCTGGACGTCCAAGACGACGACGGTGCATTCGTATTTATCGGACCATTGCTTCTCGACGATGCGAGTCGAGCGCACGACGCCCTGATCGGCGTTCATCGCCTGTGCGGCTCGCTCGAGGATGGCATCTTCGTGCACGTCGACGGGACGCTCTTGGAATGTGATCGTCAACTCGTGATTGCTCATGGTGTCCTTTCGATGCGGCGGTGACGAGCGGAGTAGGTCTAGCGTCGACCAGATCGAAGCCGGCGACAAGAGGTTGTCGTCACGGTCGCCGCCCTGGCGACATCGGGGCGCCGATCACATGGGTTCGGGAAGCAGGCGGAAAGTGCCGCTGCTGGAGCCCGCGGCAACCGCCAGAGCGGCAAGCCATCTCTTATTCAGTGGGCCATGTCGGGGGGCGTCGTAACTGAAGTACAGGGGTGTGCTCTTCGAAATCCACACAGTGCCGTGGTGGCCCCTTACGGGTTCGGTGGCATCCCCGTCGACATCGGGCTCGTTGTCCCAGCTGAAGCTGAAGCTCTCATCGCGTCGTAGCTTCGTCAGCATGACGGCTTGGAGGTGTTGCAGGCCCCAATCCTCGATCTGGATCGCGGGGGCGGCTCCATAGAGCAGTTGTCCCATCGTGTGCAGCCTTTCGGGTCACGGAAAGGGTCTATGCCAGGGTCCAGGGCAACACCCCCACGCTAACCGTTCAATGCCGTCACCGGCGGCCGCGTCCGCGATGGGCACTGAGAAAACCGAAGGCCCCCTGCGGAACAGGGGGCCTTCGTTCGTGACACTCAGCCAAGGTTGGCTACCCGGCTGGTTGCCGGTGTCAGCGGCGGTCGTTGCGCTCGTCGCGGTCGTAGTGCTCGCGGCTGCCGGACTTGGCCAGGCCACGGCTGATCATGTAGCCGATGGTGAGGAGGGTGGCGAAGAACCACACCTGCTCGGCGCCGAAGCCCTGACCGTCTTCGTTGCTGTCCACGACGGCG
>NZ_DASUNI010000321.1:0-12634 GCF_036277215.1 Microbacterium sp.
GAGATCCATGCACTGGTCGGTCTGAACGGTGCCGGAAAGACCACGATCATGCGTCTCATGTTGGGGATGATCCGCCCTGAAGGCGGTGAGGTTTTGATGGACGGCGTGCCGCTGGCCGCCCTACCTCCACGCGCCTGGGCGGAGGTCGGCCATCTGGTCGAAGAGGCGCTCGCATATCCAGAACTCAACGTGCGCACCAACCTGCGCCTGTCTGCCAGGATGCACGGCGCAACCCCGAACGATGCGACGGCCATGACTGAGTCCATGGCGGACGAACTGGATCTGCGGAGGTACCTGAACATCCGCGTCAGTCGTCTCTCACTCGGCAACCGACAGCGCCTCGGACTGGCCACAGCGCTGCAGCACAATCCTCGCCTCATCGTCCTGGACGAACCGACCAACGCGCTCGACCCCTCAGGAGTGATCCTGCTTCGAGAGGTGATCCTTCGCCGCGCACAGTTAGGTGCCGGAGTACTCGTCTCCAGTCATCACCTCGACGAAGTCGCTCGCATCGCCGACAGAATCAGCGTCATGAACGACGGCCGCATCATCGGCGCTCTCGATCCCGGCGCCACCGATCTGGAGCGAGCGTTCTTCTCGCTCGTGCACGCCGATGACCTCTCACGGCGGCAGGCATGAACGCCTTGCGCATCGCACTAGCGGTCGAAACTCGCAAAGCCGTAGGCTCACGGGTGGTGCCGTGGACCTCCGGAATTCTCCTTGTCGGCGTCGCGGCCCTCACCGGGGGGCTGCTCGCCGCGGCCGATGCCGGCGACGAGCGAGTATTGGCACGCCTGGGACCACTCGCCGGGGAAGACGGCTGGACACTCCTCGTTGGCACCGCAACACAGATCCTCGCCGCCGGAGGATTCGGAGCATGCGGCATCCTCATCGCCTGGTTGTACGGTCGCGAGTTCTCGGACCGCACCATCGCTGGTTTGTTCGCTCTCCCCGTGCGACGCTCGGCCGTCGCGGTGGGCAAGCTTCTTGTCTATCTGGCGTGGGCTGCGGCTATGGCAATCGCGCTCACAGTCATCCTCAGCCTGACCGGGATCGCATCCGGACTGAATACATCGGATCCAGAAAACGCCGCCCAACTGTTCAGGATTCCCCTTCTCACACTCCTCACGGCATCGCTCGCCGTGCCGGCGGGCTGGGTTGCGAGTCTCGCGCGCAGCACCCTCGCCGGCATCGCCGCAACCATCGTGCTGCTGATCGTTGCTCAAGTCAGTGCACTGCTGGGAGCGAGCGTCTGGATTCCGCTCGTCGCCCCCGCGCTTTGGGCGATCGCTCCGGACACCGTGCCATGGCCAGCATTGCTCGCAGTCCTCACCATCCCCATCGCGTTCGGCGGAGTGACCACGCACACGTGGGCGCGGATGCAACTCGATCGGTGAGCGGACCTAACGGATCGTCACGCGGGTCGTGAAAGGTGGGCTGCTATGGGCAACGTGGACCAACGAAGGCTTGCGCGCCAAGGGCTTGCGCTAACCGACTTCTCTGCGAAAACTGAGTTGGCTGCGGTCCCGGTTCGGCCCGTTCAGGAATCGGCAAGCGCGACGCCAACGTCTCCCTATCGGCCGTCGGCAAACTTTCGGCTTGGCCAGAGTGGCGAATATCCGTAGGACCCGCTAGCACTAGTTTTCACGGTCAGGTGCTTCATAGGGGGGCAAACACGGCGCTCGAAACGGATGCACGACAACGCACCCAGACGCGGCCGCGGCTACGCGACGCACTTTCCCGCTCTGGACACCTTCACCCGGCGAGAAATGGCCAGCGAAGGAGCGAGGAACAACAACGGCAATCGATCGAAGTTCACTTCTCGCCAGATCAAAGTCTTCGGCGACGTCATCCATAGCTTCGCCCGCTCGAACGCGGCTGACAACATCCTCGACTCGGACACCCAGTCTCTGGACGGTGGGTTGGCCCGAGTTGCGAGTCGGGTCGACTATCACCTCAATCGATTCGTACGCCGGCAGTCGAAGTAACCGGGCGAACCCGTCTTGGTAGCTAATGCTCTTGAGGAACTCGGCGCATCGAGGCGTCTTTAACGAGGCCGTCGCGCGAAGACGATCACGCGAGCGTCATGGTGATAGATCGCGTGGGCCTCGCTCGTCCTGCAAGCGGCTTAACCTCCAGTGACGCGCTTCCTTCTCGACCGGTCGCTGGGTCAGCGTTCGCTCGTGTCGAGGTTGCGCGATGCGGGGTGGGACGCCCAAACCCTTGCAGAGCAGTATGGAGACGCGCGCGCTTCCGCCGAGTGGGGCTGCCAATGGCGCGCATCCGTCCAGCGGTCGAGGTTCTTCGTGAGGAGATTGGATTGGAGAACGCTCTTCTCAGCGCACGCAGGCACTATAAGTGTGCGCGCTCGGATCCTTTGTCTTGATTGGGATCGCGTGTCAACCTGGTTACATGGCTCGAGGACGCCGAAACGCGAAGCGAGAAGCCGCGGAAACTCGCGCCGCCGTGGCAAAATCCGCGGCCGTCGATGTGGTTCCGCACGACAACGAGCTCGTCCTCGCCATTGCGGTAAAGGATCTCCGCCCCGTCCGTCATGAGTCGCTCGCGCCGAGCCCGATCCATTCCTCGTCCCGCATCGACTGAGCGTGCCCATGCCGCCGCTGAAGCGCGAGCGGCCAAGACCCGACAGATTCTCCGTCGCTGGGGGTCTCCGCGCGGTGCGCTCGACCGGCTCAGCGCGGTATCGAAGGAGCTCGAACAGCTACATCGCGCTGAGGGGGGAGCCGGTCGATCGGTTCTACGGCGGTTCGGCTGCCAGTGAGCCAGATGCGCATCCCTGGCTCCCCGTTCCAAGCTCGTGGCACAGTTGTGGCACGGTTGAGCGCGACACGCCGCGCATTTAAAGGCAGGGGGATGCTGGTGTGCCACTTTTTCGGTCACCCGAAAACCCCGTAATTACGCGGTAAAATAGCTCATTTGCACCTCAGAAATGAGAGTTCGAATCCCCTATCCTCCGCTCTGTGATGAGTCGCGACATAGGTCGCTGATGAGTCGCGAGATGTGTCACTTTTCAGAAGCCCCCAATTCTTGACCTGGGTCAGACCCGACCCGGCGCAGCACCACCACAAGTCTTCACAGATCTTGCCTTGGGTCTGCGGGTGTCCGGGGGATCCGTTCTTCTGTTTCACTCCGAGGACGGGCAGCAGATGCTCGAATGCGTTGCGGCCGCCGCCGAACGGTGCGGTGTAGACACGGCCGTTGTCCGGGAGGGTCGAGGCGGGACGCCGTGGATCTCGGTCGCGGTCGGAGACGAGTCGCGAATTGGTCACCGACGTGGTCACCGTGGCACCCATCACCGAGACCACCAGCATCGGCGCCTACGTCGAACCTGCGCCGGCCCCGGTAGCACCGTCAGGATGCGATTCGAATCACGCGGACGCGTGCGTTCCCGTCTCGAGCGACGTCGACTGTGCCGGTGGAAGCGGAAACGGACCCGCATACTTCGACGGCGTCGGGCGTATGCCGACACTCACGATGTGGGCGCAACCGCGAGGGTGCCGGCGGTGATCCTAGGCCGTGGTCGAGCCCGACGACTGACGGTCCTGTGCCGCTTGAACTACCGAACGAATTGCCGCCGCAACTCTGCGTGCGTGCCTTCGCTGCGATACCAGAGACTCATGGCTAGCGCCGTCGACGACCTCGAATCGGGCGTTCGCGGTCAGTCCAGCGAGCTCTAGTTGCAGGGCGGTCAGCAGGTCACCCCCGACCGGTTGGTCGGTGACGGCGAGCACGGTCAGTGGCAACTCGCCGAGCGGGGCGGCGGCGTTGAGTTGATTCCGGCTCGTTTCCCAGGCTTTGGTTTGAGCCGCTTCGGTGGCGGCGCACCGGGGAAGGGCCGACGCGGCCCGCAACTGCGCTACCTGCTCGGCCGGCAGGCCGTTCGAGATCGCCCGCGAAGCATCGAGGGCCCGCAACATCCCGAACCAGGCCAGCACACTCAGCAGGCGCTGCGAGGCCGCGAGAATCCGATCCGCGTGCCGCACCGGCCAGCGCGCCCACTGGTCGGGGTGTGATGCGTCCACCAGGACCAGTCCCGCGGTGAGTTCGGGATAGACGTCGGCGAACGCGCGAACCGGGAGACCGCCGAAGGAGTGCCCGGCGAGCACGAACGGCGGTTCGATGCCTGCTGCGGTCATCGCTTGCCGGAGATCCTCGGCGATCGTTCGGGCGTCCCGGGGTCTTCCTGTGGGTTCACTCCAGCCCAGCCCCGGTCGGTCGTACGCAACGGTTCGGATGTCGGACAATTCGCGCTGTACCCAGTACCAGTTCGGCGAAAAGGACCCCATTCCCGCCTCGAGGATGACTGCCGGCCCATCCCCATCAGGTCCGCTGATCAGCAAGTGCATCTGATGACCGTGCACGTCAACCAGAACGCCAGGCGGTGCGAAGCGCCGACGATCCCGGACGGTCAGGACCTGCTGGACGGCAGCCGCCAAGCCGAGCCCCGCCCCGCCGAGCAGCGCGATTCCTGCCCACACCTCCCGAGCCGTCAACGGCCCCTTCATGCTCATCACTCCAGCATCCTCGCCAATCGCAACGGGTGCGACCCGTCGCACGGGAGCACGGCTCCGCGACGTGGCGAAGCAGATCGCGAGCCGACGCGTCTCCATCTGAGCTGGGGGCCACTCTCCGGCCCGAGACGACCTCGGTCGAGAGATCAGCCCGAGGGGTTGTCCACGGGGCGACCCTCGTCGTCTGTGGTGTCAGGCTTCTCGGGCGCACCACCGGAAGCGGTATCGGCTTCCTCGTCTTCGCCAGGCGTGCCCTGCGTGTTCTGCTTGTCATTGTCCATTTAGCCACTTCACCCGCCCGCAGCCGTTCCCCGCCACGGGTTGACAATTCCGCATGGTCGCGTTCGTCCACCGTGCGGTTCGCGGAGGACCCGACATGGGATGCCGCGGCGTGCGGTTATCAATTGGTGAAAAGTCGTGCCGCCGGTCGCGGTTCCTGGTAAAGGGTCGCTGCCGGCTTTTCGCCCGATGCCGGGTAGGAACCCCGCGGGAACGCTGAGCCGAGGCTCGACCCCGACCCTGCTCCGCGTGAGCGCTCCGAAAGGCCGAGTACGTCACGGCTGTGCTCGCATCCCGAGGGGATCGAACGGCGTCCGGTGTAAGCGTCTCGTGACTCTCTGATTCGGACGGATACCCCATAGCCCGTAGCTGGTCCTATCTGCGGAGGTCGGGGGTGTCGATGTCGGCCTGGGCGCGGCTCTCCTGCGGTGTGTTCCCTAGGTCAGTCGGGATCTCGGCCGGTGCGGACCCGGCATCCGTCGATTGCCCCGCCTGGCCTCCCTCGGACTCGCCCCGCACGTTAGGAAGCTCGTCCGCGAGGCCTTTCTCCGCCGCCGCGATGGCATCGGCCGCCCGCACAAGCGCCAGGTGCGACAGGGCCTGAGGGGTATTCCCCATGTGTCGCGCGCGAACCGGGTCGTACTGCTCGCTCAGCAGCCCGACGTCGTTCACGAAGGAAGTCAGGCGATCCATGAGCGCGCGGGCGGCCCGCACGTCACCGCAGGCGGCGTACTGCTCTACCAGCCAGAACGAGCACGCCAGAAACGGATGCTCCTCCCCGCTGAGTCCGTCGACTCCGGCCGACGTGCGGTAGCGCAGCAGGAGTCCGTCGCGCATCAGGTCTTCCTCGATGGCAGCGACCGTGCCCAGCATGCGGGGGTCGTCCGCCTCGACAAAACCGATCTGCGGCAGCTGGAGCAGCGCCGCGTCCAGCTCCGCGGAGCCGTAGTACTGCACGAAGGTGTTCCGTCGGGGGTCGTAGCCGCGGTCGAGGATCTCCTCGCGAACCCGTTCCGCGATCGATGCCCACTTCCGCGCATCGCCTGGCAGTCCGAACTCTCGAACGGCCCGGGCACCGCGATCGAAAGCCGCCCACACCATCGCGCGTGAATGCGTGAAGTGCCTCTCCTCGCCGCGGATCTCCCAGATGCCGCGATCGGGGCTCTGCCAGTTCTCCTCCAGGAAGTCCAGCAGCGCGCACTGGAGCGGCCAGGAGGCTTCAGTCTCCTGCAGCCCCGCGGCGCGCGCACCGTGCAGCGCGACCATGACCTCGCCGAAGATGTCCCACTGGCGCTGTTCGTACGCGGCGTTGCCCACCCGAACCGGGGCGGCGCCGCCATAGCCGGCCAGCTCGAGGATGTCGTACTCGTGCAGGCGACGCTCTCCGCCGATGCCGTACATGATCTGCACATCGCGAGGAGCCCCCGCGATGGCCCGCAGCAGCCACCCGCGCCACTCCTCCGCCTCCGCCCGATACCCGTGAGTCAGCAGCACGCTGATCGTGAGAGCAGCATCCCGCAACCACACATACCGGTAATCCCAGTTCCGGCCGCCGCCCTCGGTCTCCGGCAGGCTGGTTGTCGCCGCCGCCGAAATGCCCCCGGTGTCCTCGTCGGTCAGCGCTCGCAGGACGAGCAACGACCGCTGCACCTGCTCGTCGTACGGGCTCGGCGGTTTGCTGCGGGCGGCCCAATCGCGCCACCAGTCGATCGTCACCTCGAGAGCTCGGTCCACATCGAGCGGCGGGGGCGGATCACGATGAGACGGATACCAGGTGACGACGAGATCCACCACGTCGCCCTCACCGACCGTGAAGTCCGCCGCGTGCCGGAGGTCCTCGGGCTGCATCTGCGGGCCGCGCCGGATCACGGTCGCCGGCCCGGCCGTCGCGAGGAGGGCGGGCTGATCACCGTACGTCGTCTGACGCACCCAGGGAACGGCCGACCCGTAATCGAAGCGGATGGCGATCTGCTCCTGGAACGTCACGCTTCCGCGAACGCCACGGACCCGTCTGACGATGTTCGGTCTCTGGTCGCCGAGCGGCATGAAGTCCCAAACCTCCGCCTCGCCCTCGGGGGTCTTCCAACTCGTCTCGAGAACGAACGTGTCCGGCAGGTACGACCGGCGGACGTCGACAACGCTGCCGGTCGGCGAGAGCGTCCACCGACCCGCGTCGTCGCTGTCGAGGAGGGCAGCGAAGAAGGCAGGAGAGTCGAAACGCGGCAGACAGAGCCAGTCAATGGAACCGACCGATGAGATGAGCGCCGCGGTGTGCAGATCGCCGATCATCGCGTAATCTGCGATCGGCGTCGGGACGCCGACGTCTCTCCGGGAGCTGCGCGACATGCTGCAACGCTAGAAGCGGTGCCTCCGGTGCGCGCGGGGTTGCGGACGTCCCCACGGCCGAGTAAGGCCCCCTGGCTAGTGATGCCGTTCGCATCCTGACGCCTTCAAGCTGCTTCCCGCGCGGATCGAACCCTTCAAGCCAATCAGCGGACTCTCGTCGCGCGTGCGGCGTGTGACGCCAGGGTGCCCGGCCAGCAAGAGCCGGGCACCAGTCAGTCACCGGTAGAAGCCGCCGTAGTAGTCGCCGAGGCGGTTTCGGTAGGCGACGTCATCGAAGTCGGTGTCCTGATCCAGCTCCGGAGAGTTCTTGATCTGGTCCTTCGTCAGGTCGACGTAGACCTTCCGGTCGGCGTCATCCACCCGCTCGATGGTGCCGGCGGGAAGGATCACCTTGCGGCCGAAGATCCACGCGCCGGTGTCGACCACAAGACGGCTCGTGCCCACCTCGTCGCTGGACTCATCGATCTTGCCGATATCACCGTCGCTTGCATGCACCCCATAGCCGACCAGACTTCCGGCGCCCTGCGTCCGACGGGCCGGCTGCCGGTAATTCCACGCGTCCCATGATGCAGACGGGGCAGGCGTCGACGTCACATCGGCGGTGTCATCGGGACTCTGCTTGCTGGCGGCGACACCGACAGCCGCAGCTGCTGCACCTGCGGCGGCGAGTCCGACGCCCGCGGCGACCTTGCCCGAGATCCCCGCCTTGCCGCTGTCACCCCGCGAGGCGGCCGCGGTCTCGATGCCAGGCTCGTCAGCGGTGGTGCCACCTGCTACCGATCCGCGCCACGCTCCGGTGGCATAGCCCTCGGATTCGATGAAGGCCTTGAACCGGTCCAGGTCCTTCTCGGCGATGTTCTCCACGACGTTCAGCTTGTCGCCGATCTTCTCGACCAGCCCCTCGGGCTCGTACTCGAGAACCAGACGCACCTGTGTCTGTCCGCCTCCGACATCCTCAAATGTCACGGACCCCGAGTTCGTTGCGCCCTCCGTCGCCGCCCAAGAGACCTTCTGGTCAGGCACCTGCTCGAGGATTCTCGCGTTCCACTGCCGGCGGACCCCGGCGATCTCGGCAACCCAGTTCAAGTGCTCATCGTCGAGCTGAGTGACGGATTTGACGCCGCCCATGAAGCGAGGGAAATCTTCGAACTGGGTCCACTGGTTATACGCGACGCTGAGCGGGACATTGACGAGGATGCTCTTTTCGACCTTCGTGCTCATGAGTGTTCCTTTTTTCATCGGGTTGATTCGGGCGATGTGTGCGCCCATAACCACCGAAGCAGGCCCGAGGGCGACCAGGTACCCCCTTGCGTTTGTCGACATGCGGAATGACAATCACTCGTCCTCCGTTGGGTGGCGGGCGGGATCGACGCCGCCCCCCGATCGAGTCCGCGGGGTCCAACCGGCAACCACTCCAGAACAGTTGCTGTTCATCGCCGGCCACGAGCCGAGCGACCGCATTCGCTATGGAGTGATCCTCAATCAGAGCGAATCGCGACGCGGGCCCAGGTTGATCATGCAGCCGAACGGCAGAGGGGTGATGCTGAACCCGTTGGTGAAGTCGAGCGGGTCGTCGGAGTCGACGGGGTGAATTTCCTCGGGTATCGGGTGTGAGCGCAGATCGTGTCGGGTGGGATTGGGGGGTACCGGTGGCGGAGCGGCGGGGCGGGTGCTGCTCGGCCGGATGGTGCGGACGGCTGCGCGGAGCGGTTCACCGACGGGCACTTCCGCGCCGCAGGTAGCGCAGACCCTGCCTGTGCGGTTGACGCCTTCGCAGACGCGGCAACGCCACACCGGGCCCAGTGGATTCATCGGGGCGACCGGCCCGTCAGTTTCCCGACGAGTTTGCCGACCAGTCCGCCGGCCGGACGCGGCTCGGGCCCCGTCCCGGTCCCGGAAGGAGTGGCGTGCCGCAGTCCTTTGCCCCGAAGAGCACTCGACGGTGCGCGCGTCTCCGCCGGTGCAACAGACGAAGGAGCACCGGGGGCCCGCGTGGGCGAGTGATCGCTGGGCAGGCGGATCCCCATCAGCGTCGCGTGCACATGCGCGATGGCGGGGCGTCGGCTCGGATCGGCGAGCAGCATGGAGTCGATGAGATCTGCCAGCACCGGAAGCACGCCGGTGCGCGGGACGCGCAAGACCTCGCCGTGTCGGATGGCAACCGCGGCTTCGTGGTAGCGGGCTGCGTCGAAGGGCGGCATCGCCCCGGTGAGGAACTCCGTGAAGATGAGCCCGAGCGCGAAGATATCGGACGCGACACCCAGCTCCTTGGGCTGGACGCCGGCGTCTTGGATGTAGCCGAGCAGTTCCGGGGAGTAGTAGTTGATGGTGCCGACGATCTGATCGAACGGCGGCGGATTGCCGGCTATATAGGAGCTGTCGAAGTCGATCAGTTTGCTGGTGTAGCCGAGCTCGGTGCGTTTGACCAGGATGTTGCTGGGCTTCAGGTCGCCGTGCACGATCCGCAGGTCGTGCAGGATCTTCAGGCTGTGGGCCACGGACTTCATCAGCACCAGCTGCCTGCGCAGGCCCAGGGAGGCGACACCACCCGGGCCGAGATCCTCGCTGTCGACCTTCTCGGTCACCTTGTAGTACTTGGCGCCCCACCGGAAGAAGTCGAGGGTCACGATGAGGTTGCCGCCGTACGTCGACAGCGGCGCCAACGCCTTCTGCATGCCGAGGTGCTGTGCTTCGAAGACGGCGCAGCGGGCACGCTTCTTCGCCTTGATCTTCTCGCTGCCCGGCGCCGCGTCGTCGGGGTAGGTGGGCGCCAGGAACTCTTTGATGAAGAACTGCCGACCACCGCGCTCGGCATAGGTCCACTTGCTCAGTCCTGCACCGACCACCTTGAAGTCTTCCAAGATCAAGTAGCCGTTGACCACGTCGCCGGCTTTCATGACGTTCCCTCAATCTTCGGCGACCCGTCGTGAACGTCGTCAGCGATGGTGGTCTCGGCCTGCGCTGCCTCGCTCACGGGCTCTGATGCCGGGACCACGACGAGAGGCTCAGTGGTTTCGGGAGCATCGGCGTGAGGCTCGATGGGACCGTGCAGGTAGTGCTCGTAGCCGGACTTGTAGCGCGTCCAGAGCTGTTCGGTGTCGTCGAGTTGGCGCTGCTGAAGCCGGTGGAGCTCCTGTTCGGCGCGCTCCACTGACCGGCTGAGGGCATCGATCGGGCCGGTGTACTCGGCGGCCAGATCGGCCACTCGGGGCGTATAAAGCGACTTCAGCTCGTCAAAGTCGGCGCCGACCGCGATGACTGCCATCGCGGCATCATCCCCGGTGACCGGAACGATCGCGTCCTGTATGGCCTGTGACCAGCCGGTCACGCTTCTTGCAGCGGCGAGCGAGCCGAGCACCAACTCTTCGAAGTGCATCGGGGACGGCAGATAGCCGAAGCATCCGTCGGTGGCGCAGACGAGGAGGAACGGAGCTTCCAGCTCGACCCGGCGGTAGTTGACGTGGAACTCGGTGTCGGCCGAGATCGCGTTGCTCACCACAGAATCGCGTCGGAGGTTGGACATCGCATCTCCTTGGTCGCGGAGGTCGTCGATGGTCAGCTGGCGTGCGCCGGTGGGCTCGAACACGTACCCGCGGGAGTCGCCTGCCCAGAACACATGGATGAGCCACTTCGATCCGCCGCGGTGGCTGCGTTGCAAGGCCAGCACAGCCATCGTCGTAGGCAAGGCGCGCAGCAACCGCGACCGCAGACCGCTCTTCGGCGCTTTCAGTTCCGCCAGGCGATCCTGCAACGCGTCCCGGACGGCACGTTGCAGTTCTTCCGCGGCGGCCTCGCCGTTCAGGTTCCAGTCCGGAACGAGCAGATTCAGCATCTCCTGTTCGACGACATCTCGCGCAATCCGTGAGGCCAGGTAGGCGCCGCTGCGGGGGCCGTCGGGGGTGTCGTAGACCGTTCCGCCGGCGCCACCCATACCGTCGAAGACGGCCAGCAAGCCGAGATCGGGTCCGTCGCGCAGAATCGGGTCGGAATCCTCGCCGTGGTCGGGGATCTTGCCGAGATTGAAGCCGAACGAAACCGTCGGTCCCGGCGCGGGAAGACCTGGGACGGTCCCCCCACCAGTCGTCGCGGTCTCGCTCACACCGAGTTGCCGATGGAGTCGATGATCGTCCCGTAGTCCACCTCGGACAGTCCGCCACCGGCCTGTGAGGGGTTGTGCACGACGTTCTCCCAGACCGCGGAGATGTCACTCCAGCCCGGCCCGTCGGGCGCGAACAGGATCAGCCGCTTGGAACTGGAGCCCATCGTGCCCTGCTCGTCTTCCCACGCATCGGTGAGGGCGCTGAAGTCGGCCGGGACCCTGGAGGCGAAGTCGGCGGGGACGACGCTCGCATCGAGCGGCTGTGCCGGCTGGTCGGTCCACACCACGATGACCTGGCGTCGGCGGTCACCGACAGTGGTCCACGGGGAGTTGATCGCCAGAGCTACGGCCTCAAGCCCTGACTCGGGCGCGTCGCCGCCGCCCTGGGCGATAAGCCCGTTGACGAACTCCGAGAACCCGCTGCGGTCGGCGGGAAGTGTGTAGAACGGGGACTCTTCCAGCGCAGCGGCACCGTCGGCGACGAAGTCGCGGAACGCGATCACCCTGACACGGAGTTGGGAGACGTTCTTCCCCTTCTCCGTCAGGTTCGCCTGGACATCGTCGTAGAAGCCGATCGCGTTCTCCTTCACGGCGTCGATGATCGGGGTCATGCTGCCGGTGACGTCGATGCAGAACACGATGTCGACGGCGTAGCTCAGACCACGCGGAGCCGCGAGGCTGGACTGTGCGGCGGCCGGCTCCGTGGCGGCGGGAGTATCTCCATCCGAAGACGTAGAGAGCTCGGCGCCCGGGTCGACCACGACGTCGGCGGCCTCCGCCGCCTCGGGACGAGCGGCGTCTGGTGCGGTGGGCGCATCTGTGGCGGTGGGGTTGTCAGTCATCGGTCTCTCCTTGTGCAGTTGGCTGGGGATATTTCACGGTTAGGGCCTGGACGCTCTCGACGATGCACGTGCTCCGTCGCTGGTGGCGGGGGGGTGGCCGCCCTCCTGAAAGGCGCCGTCACTGACACGTTCGCTGTGCTTGCTCTGCGCATAGTTCATCGGCTCGCTCCTCTCGAGGAGGTGAATCGGGGGTCTGCCCCCAACGTTGCCAGTTGCTCCGCGAATGACGGGGCGCTTGACCGGGAGGGCCGTGTGTGCAGTGACGCCACGATTTGGGCCGCTCCAGGCGGTGGACATCGGCCCCTACCCCGGCAGCGGGAACCGCAGAAGGAGGCCATCACCCCTGCGGTAACCTCGACGGCAGAGGGCTTAGCGGGGATGGCCACGGCGCCCGCCGAGCCGAACCGCGTCGGCGGCGTAGTGGCGCTGCGCCGCAGGGTAGGCGACCCTGTGCACGCGCGCAACCCTGCCTTGTTCGTGGCGGACCGGCGCACGATTGAACCATCCCGCTCACGCTGCTGCGGATCGGTGTCGGA
>NZ_DASUNI010000322.1:0-2586 GCF_036277215.1 Microbacterium sp.
AGTGGCGACCCGGTCGGCACGGCGGAAGCGGTTCGCGAGAACTGGCTCACGCTGGCCACGCTCCTGGACGCCTCCTTTCCCGACGACGGAGCCCCGAATGAACCCTAGGACGTCTCCTGCCCCGACGACGGCCCTTGAGCGCTTCCCGCGCGAATCTCTCCTGTTTGGTCCCTCGCCGGTGCACAAGCTCGAGCGCTTGACCGCGCATCTCGGCGGCGCGGAGATCTGGGCCAAGCGCGAGGACGTCAACAGCGGCCTCGCGTACGGGGGCAACAAGACGCGCAAGCTCGAGTACCTCGTGGCCGACGCGCTTGCCCAGGGTTGCGACACGCTGGTGTCGATCGGCGGCGTGCAGTCCAACCACACGCGCCAGGTCGCCGCGGTGTCGGCGCGCATGGGACTCGGCTGCGTGCTGGTGCAGGAGAGCTGGGTCGACTGGCCCGACGTCGTCTATGACCGTGTCGGCAACATCCAGCTGAGCCGCATCATGGGCGCCGACGTGCGGCTCGTGCGGGCCGGGTTCGGCATCGGCTTCAAGGAGAGCTGGGAGCAGGCCCTCGAGGACGTGCGGGCCAGGGGCGGCAAGCCGTACGCGATCCCGGCGGGCGCCTCCGATCATCCGCTCGGCGGCCTCGGCTTTGCGCGCTGGGCGCAGGAGGTGGCAGCGCAGGAGGACGAGCTCGGCGTCTTCTTCGACACGATCGTCGTCTGCTCGGTGACGGGGAGCACGCAGGCGGGCATGATCGCGGGCTTTGCGGCGCAGGAGCGCGAGCGACGCGTCATCGGTATCGACGGCTCCGCGCGCCCGGAGGAGACGCTCGCCCAGGTCACGCGCATCGCCCGCAACACCGCCGAGCTGATCGAGCTCGGCCGCGAGCTGCGCGAGGACGAGATCGTGCTCGACGACCGCTACCACGGCGGCACCTACGGCATCCCGGACCAGCCGACGATCGACGCGATCCGGCTCGCCGGCAACCTCGAGGGCATGATCACCGACCCCGTCTATGAGGGCAAGTCGATGGCCGGCATGATCGACCTTGTCAAGCGCGGCGAGATCGCATCCGAATCGACCGTTCTCTACGCGCACCTCGGCGGGCAACCCGCGCTCAACGCCTACGGCGGAGCGTTCCTGCAGTGACGCCCCTCAGGGCTTGTAGGTCTGAACCGCGCCGGGCAGCTGGCTCCAGTCCGCGTACCACGCGTCGAACAGCGCGAGCTGGCTTTCGGCGTAGCCGCGCTGGCTCGGCGTCAGCTCGTCGGTCTCGTTGAAGTGCAGCTTGTACTCCGCCTCACCGCGCAGCTCGAGCATGTACTTGAAGTAGAGGACCAGGTCGGGCCCGACGTCGAAGGAGGCGAGCACGCCCATCGCCTGCTCGAGCTCGAGGGCGCGCAGGCGCGCCTCGGCCTCGCCCTTGGCCGCGGCCACGCAGAGGTTGGTCAGGTGCAGCACCTCGGTCGGCAGCACGTTGCCGATCCCCGTGATCGCGCCGGTCGCCCCGCAGTTGACGTAGCCGTGGAACACGCCGGTGTCGACGCCGACCGTCAGCGCGACGTTGTCGTCGGTGGCGCTGGTGATGGCCTCGGCGGCGTAGCGGAGATCGTCGTGACCGCCGAACTCCTTGAAGCCGACGAGGTTGGCGTGCTGCTTGCGCAGCTCGAAGAACAGGTCGGCACGGGTCGCGAAGCCGTAGTACGGGCTGTTGTAGATGACGGCCTCGAGGTCGGGCGCGGCGGACAGGATCGCGCTGAAGTGCGCCTTCTGCGCGGCCAGGACGGAGCCGCGCGAGAGCACGCGCGGGATGGCCATCAGGCCCTTGGCGCCGACCTGGCGGGCGTGGTCGGCGAGTGCGACCGCGGTGCGGGTGTTGATCGCGCCGGTGCCGACGATGACCGGGATGCCCGCACCGACCAGGCGCTCGACGCCCTCCATGCGCTCCGCGTCGGTCAGCAGCGGCCAGTCGCCCATCGAGCCGCAATAGATCACCGCGGACATGCCGTGGCCGATCAGCTCCTGGCCCTTGCGCACGAGCGCGTCGAAGTCGGGCGTGCGGTCCTCCGTGCACGGCGTCATGAGCGCCGGGAGGGTGCCGTTGAAGATGGAAGTGCTCATTGATCTCCTAGATGTCTTTGAGGATGTCGAGCCGCGGGTCCGGGCGGCCGTCGATGATGCCCCGCACCAGCTGACCGGTGATCGGCGCCAGCGTCACCCCGACCATGCCGTGGCCGCTCGCGACCAGCACGCCGCGTTCACGATCGGTCCAGCCGATCCTCGGCAGGCCGTCGTAGGTACAGGGCCGCGCGCCGGCCCAGCCGGCCGAGCGCGACGCGCCCTTCCACGAGGGCAGGGCCTCGATGCCGGCGCGGTGGATTCCATCAAGCCGGCGACGATCGACACCGGGACGCGGATTGCGATCGAGCACCATCGTCCCCGCCATCCGCAGGGCGCCCGGGAGCGGGGTGACGGCCACGCGCGCCTCGCTGAGGAACAGCGGACGCGACGGCATCGGTGCGCCGCTGGAGGTGAGGTCGACGCTGTAGCCGGTGCCGGAGATGATCGGCGTCCGCGGGACCAGCGCACGGGTCTCC
>NZ_DASUNI010000323.1:0-3074 GCF_036277215.1 Microbacterium sp.
CAACGGTGCCTCGGCGACGCGGGCGGGCGCCAAAGCGGCGACCTCCCGGACCTCCCCGGCCTGGAGCTGGGCGTCCAGGAGCAGCTCCTCGACGCCGAGACGCATCTCCTCGAGGCGACCGGCAGCGATCTGCGCCGGCTCCCAGTCGATGAGCTCCATGAAGGGTTCACCCCGCCACAGCGCGAGTGCCTCCGAGAACGTATGCGCGGCTCGCTCGGGCTCCCCCAGCGCCAGCTGCTGCGTACCTCGCGTGACAAGTCGTTCGAATTGCTCCGCGTCGATCTCGATGTGCTCGTCGCTCAGCCGGTAGCCGTGCGTGGTCGTTTCGATCTCTGCCGGCGCGATATGCCGGCGCAGACGCATGATGCACCCGGGAATGATCTTGGCCCACGAGGCCGGCCAGTCGTCACCCCACAGCGCCGCCGCGAGGGATTCGACCGGCAGGGCCGCACCCAGGCGGACAGTCAGGGCACCCAGCACGGCACGATCGCGCGGGGCCAGCGGAATCCGGCCGTCGTCGAGTGTCAGCGCTCCGAGAACGCGCACCTGCATAGGGTCACTGTGCGCCCGACTCGCAAGTAGGTCAAGACGGCTGATATCGGGTGGATACCGAGCCGACGACCCGCCGATATCCTGTCCTACATCGGCGGGTCCTCCACTGATCGAGCAGTATCGCGCTGCACGGGTCGAAAGGGGACATGACATGTGGACCTCACCACGGCAAGCCGGCGCGACGCGGGGCGGGCACGCGCGGCGGGAGGCGGTCGTCATGTCATTGCTGGCGTTGGCTTCCCTCACCGCGTGCACTGCGGCCGATGCGCCGTCACCGGCATCCACCGCCGGGGCGGACGCGCCCGCACCGTTTCCTGAGAGCGGAGAAATAGCCGCAGGCACGTACCTCGTGACCGGCTACACGGTGCCGTTCGAGATCACCGTCCCGGGCGGCTGGTCGTCCGGCGAGGGCGCAGGGCTGGTCAAGGACGACCCGGACCACCCCGATGATGGGGCCGTCTTCGTGATCTTCTGGCCCGCCGACTACGTCCCGACGGACGCATGCGCGTGGCAGGAGGCACTGGTCCCCGTCGGTCCGACGGCGGAGGCGTTCGTCGATGCGATGACGGCGCAGACATCGACGGCAAGCACTGCACCCGTCGAGGTCATGGTGGGCGACTACTCCGGGTTCGAGTTCGACCACTCCGTCGAGGGCGACACGGACATCCGCGCGTGTGACACCGGCAGGTTATGCATCCACTCCGACAGGGCGCGGGAGTGCGGACGCTGGTACTCGTATCCGAGCGAGCGCGAAACCTACCGAGTGGTCGACCTGAACGGCGAGCGTGCTGTGCTCGCGGTGGGCCAATTCCACGACACGACCAATCCGGCGTTGACAACCGAGGCACGCGCCATCTTCGACTCGATCGTGTTCGTCAGACCCGAGGAATGACGGCCGATATCGCACCGATATCGCGGTGACGCTCGCCGATATCCGGCCGATAACGGGCCACCGTTCACTTGGTCCAGCAGCAATCGCGCGGCAAAGCTCCTTAGAGAAAGAGCAGTCAGCGCAGCTGATCCGAACCGGAGGGACGCACCGATGAACGAGTCCTCGCCTGTGGCGACTGAGACCCCACCAAGTAACCCGACTCGAGGTCGGCTTCGACGCAACCTGCCCTGGGTCATCGCCGCGGTTGCCGTGCTGGTGGCGGCCATCGCGATCGGTTTTCTCGTCGTCGATGAATCGAGCGATCCCAAGCCGGTCGCACAGCTGACGCAAACCGATCCTGCCTCAGGCCCCATTCCTCTCGACGAGGAGACGGCCGTGAACTGGGGAGTGACCGAGGCCGACTTCGTCTCCTACGGCTCGTACGGAGCTTTGCAGATATGGAGCACCACGAAGCCGGAAGCGAAGCGGTGCCTCGCGGTGGTCGTGGAGAACCGCATCTCGGTGTTCCGCTGTGCAGCACCGTCGCTCGACACCATCGTCGACTTCGACATCGACCCCAACCTGGTCCCCCGCGCGCCATCCGGGGAGCCGGCGGCGAACATCCGATTCGTCCTGCACCACGAAGTCGTCGACGTGTATCTGGCACCGAATCCGGAGGGCGGGTTCTACTGAATGAGTCCCGGGGCAAGCGCCCCGCCGAGGTGGGGCCCGCGGTTGCGCCGTGCATCCCAACCGCTTACTGCGCGGCCGCCCACTCGAAACCGTCGGGATCCGTGAACGGGGCAGCATCCCCGGTGATCGACAGCCGATGCGATCCCGACCCGTCGGCCGGCACCCCCGCCACCTTCGCGAGGCCCCGCCGCTGGTACAGCGCCAGCGTGATCGGGCTTCCGGGGTCCCCCAGCTGGACGTACTTGCGCCCGTACGCCTTGGCGACCGGGATCCCCTGGTCGACATAGAACTGCTTGCTCGAGCCGACGTCCTCGACGCCGAGCTGCAGCACGAACTCGTCGATCCGCCGCGTGGCGGGGCCGGCGTCCTTCTTCGAGGACGACGCGATCGTCCAGATGGCGCCGTCCGGCGCCTGGACGACTCCGCCGTATCCCCACAGCGACTTCGCGCCCGGCTTCAGTGATGTCGCGCCGGCCGAAAGGGCGCTGTCGATCAGACCGTCCACAGACGATGGCTGCGACACGACGAGCGAGAGCGTGAAACCGCGGAATCCGGACGTCGGCTCGTCAGTGGAACGCAAGCGCACGCGATCTCCGAGTTCGAACGCGACACCGTAGAAGCGTTCCGCGGCCGTCGTATCGGCCACCCCCAACGTGACGTAGTCGATGGTTGCCATGGCCACCATGTTAGAAACGGCCGAGCCGTTGCGCTTCTCCTCCTGATTTCTCCTGACGCTTCGTCGCAAACGCAAGGGGCGGAGCGACATCCGCTGCGTCTGTTTACCTGGACTCACCGGTGCACCACGCACCACGACAACACCCGATAGTCACAGCAAGGACTAACCATGAGCAGTACCACCCCGCAGACCACACGCGTGTCCCGTCTGTCCACCGAGACGAAGGCCGCTTTCAAGACCACTGAGTTCATCGCCTACGTGGTCATCCTCGTCGGCATGTTC
>NZ_DASUNI010000324.1:0-4492 GCF_036277215.1 Microbacterium sp.
CCGTGCACGATGGTGTCGATGCCGGCGATCTCGTCCTCGTTCTTCACGCGGAAGCCGACCGTCTTCTGGATGGCGAAGCCGATGATCCATGCGAGCACGAACGAGTAGATCAGGACCGAGAAGGCCGCGATCGCCTGGACGAGCAGCTGCGTGCCATTGCCGCCCATGAACAGTCCGGTGCCGTTGGCGAAGAAGCCCAGGTACAGCGTTCCGATGAGACCGCCGACGAGGTGGATGCCCACGACGTCGAGCGAGTCGTCGAACCCGAGCTTGAACTTGAGCTCGATCGCCAGGGCGCACACGGCGCCGGCGACGAGGCCGAGCACGATCGCCCAGATCGGCGTCAGGAAGGCACACGCGGGGGTGATCGCGACCAGACCCGCAACCGCACCGGATGCCGCACCGACGGAGGTCGGCTTGCCGTCCTTGATCTTCTCCACGATCAGCCAGGCGAGCAGCGCCGCCGCCGGAGCGGCGATGGTGTTCACGAACGCGAGCGCCGCGGCGTTGTCTGCGGCCAGCTCCGAGCCGGCGTTGAAGCCGAACCAGCCGAACCACAGCAGGCCGGCTCCGAGGAGTACGAACGGCGGGTTGTGCGGGACGTGCACGCCCTTCTGGAATCCGACGCGCTTTCCGAGGACGAGGGCCAGCGCGAGCGCAGCAGCACCGGCGTTGATGTGCACCGCGGTTCCACCGGCGAAGTCGAGCGCGCCGACGCCGAAGAACTCCTGCATGCCGTACGTGATCCAGCCGCCGTAGGCGAAGCTGCCGTCGTCGGCGAGGCCGAAGTTGAACACCCAGCTCGCGACCGGGAAGTAGACCACCGTCGCCCAGATCGCGGCGAAGATCATCCAGGAGCCGAACTTGGCCCGGTCGGCGATCGCGCCGGAGACGAGCGCGACGGTGATGATGGCGAAGGTGGCCTGGAACGCGACGAAGGCGAGGGGCGGGTACGCGGCGCCCTCAGGAGTCTCGAGCACGCTCTGCAGGCCGATCGCCGACCAGTCGATGGACCAGGGGAACGCGAGTCCGTCGGCCGACGGGAACGCGATGGCGTAGCCGTACAGGACCCAGAGGACCCCGATGAGCCCCATCGCGCCGAAGCTCAGCATCATCATGCTGATGACACTCTTGGCCTTGACGAGACCACCGTAGAAGAAAGCGAGTCCTGGCGTCATCAACAGGACGAGTGCTGCCGCTATCAGGATGAATGCTGTATTGCCTTGATCCATCTCGAAATGAACCTCTCTGCAGGGACGCAGGTAAAGCGTCGGGTCTGCCCAGTGTCGCGACAGTCGGTTTCAACCGGCGACGAGGGTCTGTTTCGCGTGTGTTACACGACCCCGACCGAGGTAAACATCAGGTTTCCGGATGCCGTGAGCACGAGTCGAATCGTGCCCGCGAGCCGCCCACGGCGCTAATCGAGAGTAGACGCGACGAGCCTCGAGATCGCCCGCAGGTACTTCTTGCGGTAGCCGCCGGCGAGCATCTCCTCGGGGAACACCAGGTCCAGGGTCTCCCCCGTCGCGCGGATCGGCAGTTCCGCGTCGTACACGCGGTCGATGAAGGCCACGAACCGCAGCGCCGCGGACTGATCGGTCAGCGGTGCGACGTCCCGGAGCCCGATCATGGACAGCCCGTCGATCAGGCGGATGTAGCGCGACGGGTGCACCTTCGCCAGGTGGGCCACGAGCTGGGCGAAGCCGTCATCCGACACGAGACCGCGGGTCGCGGCATCCGCGATCGTCGATTCGTACTCGGGGGCGCCGAGCACGGCGGCATGACCGTCGAGCGCGCGATGGCGGTAGTCGGTGCCGTCGATCCGCATGGTCTGGAAGCTCGCCGCCATCGCGTGGATCTCGCGGAGGAAGTCCTGCGCCGCGAACCGCCCCTCCCCCAGGGCGTTCGGCGGGGTGTTGGATGTCGCGGCCAGCCGCGTCCCCGACGAGACGAGTTCGGCCAGCAGGCGGGTCATCACCATGGTGTCGCCGGGATCGTCGAGCTCGAACTCGTCGATGCACAGCAGATCGGCACCGCGGAACAGGTCGACGGTGTTCTTGTATCCGAGGGCGCCGACCAGCGCGGTGTACTCGATGAACGAGCCGAAGTACTTCCGGCGGACCTGCATCGCGTGGTAGATCGCGGCCAGCAGGTGGGTCTTGCCCACGCCGAAACCACCGTCGAGGTAGACGCCGGGCTTGAGCTCAGGACCCTTCTTCGGCCGCCGGAAGAATCCGCCGCGGGCTTCGGGCGCGGCCACGCCGGAGAATGCCATGAGCGTGGTCTTGGCCTCTTGCTGCGACGGGAAAGCCGGATCCGCGCGATAGGACTCGAACGTCGCGTCCGTGAACTGCGGCGGCGGCACCAGTGAGGCCACCATCTCGGCCCCGGTGATCTGCGGTGTGAGGTCGGTGAGGTGAACGATTCCCGTGCGGGTCGCGGTGGGTGTCATCCTGCTGATCCTGTGTCTCCGTCTTACAGAGTGAGTGCGCCCCGACGCCCGGGAATCTAGGGTCGAAGGGACGGTCCAACCCTACGCCGTCGATCCCGCCGTCCCGACCCGAGGAGCAGCCGGTGTCCGCCGCGTTCGACACGTCATCCCCCAAGTTCGCCGAGTACTCGGAGCCCGGTCGGCTCGTCACCGGCGAATGGCTGGAGGCCCGGCTCGATGAGCCCGGCCTCGTCGTCGTCGAATCCGATGAGGACGTCCTGCTCTACGAGACCGGGCACATCCCCGGAGCGGTCAAGGTCGACTGGCACACCGAGCTCAACGACCCCGTGGTGCGCGATTACGTCGACGGCGAGGGCTTCGCCGCCCTCTTGAGCGCCAAGGGCATCTCGCGCGAAGACACCGTGGTGGTCTACGGCGACAAGAACAACTGGTGGGCGGCGTACGCCCTGTGGGTCTTCTCGCTGTTCGGCCACGAGGACGTCCGCCTGCTGGACGGCGGTCGCGACAAATGGATCGCCGAGGGGCGAGCGCTCACGACGGATGCGACGACCCGCGCTGCCACCGACTACCCGGTGGTTCCCCGTGATGACAGCACCCTGCGGGCGTACAAGGAGGACGTGCTCGCGCACCTGGGAAAGCCGCTGATCGACGTGCGCTCCCCCGAGGAGTACGACGGCTCCCGCACCTCGGCGCCGGCATATCCGGAGGAGAGCGCGCTGCGAGCAGGACACATCCCCACCGCCAAGAGCGTGCCGTGGGCGCGCGCGGTGGCCGAGGACGGCGGATTCAAGACCCGGGCCGAGCTCGATGCCATCTACCGCGACGAGGTCGGCCTCGCCGACGGCGACGAGATCGTCGCGTACTGCCGCATCGGTGAGCGCTCCAGCCACACCTGGTTCGTCCTGCAGCACCTGCTCGGCTTCGAGAAGGTCCGCAACTACGACGGCTCGTGGACGGAGTGGGGCAGCGCGGTGCGCGTGCCGATCGCGACCGGCGCCGAGCCCGGGGACGTGCCCGCCTGACCGCTTGCGTGGGAGAATTGCGGGGATGACCGCACACGTCCTGCCCGACTCCCTCGCCGACATCCGCGACGAGTTCCTCGAGTTGCCCGAAGCCGACCGCCTGCAGCTTCTGCTGGAGTTCTCGAACGAGCTCCCGGCCGTGCCCGCCCGCTACGACGGCCACCCCGAGCTGTGCGAGCGGGTGATCGAGTGCCAGTCCCCCGTTTACATCGTGATCGACCTCGACGAGGACGGACTGGTCGCGATGCACGCGACAGCGCCTCCGGAGGCGCCCACGACGCGGGGGTTCGCCAGCATCCTCGTGCAGGGCATCACGGGGCTGACGCCGGACGCCGTGCTGGCGATCCCGGACGACTTCCCGCAGAGCATCGGTCTCACGCGTGCGGTCTCGCCGCTGCGCCTGTCCGGGATGACCGGAATGCTGATGCGCGCGAAGCGCCAGGTCGCCGCCAAGCGGGCCGCGTAGCGGCGCCGGTCGCAGCGCGATCCCGCGCCCTCAGGGCGTCAGGTCGTGCCGCTCGAGCCACATCCGGATGCTGTCGCTCCAGCGCTCCTGGTCGTAGTTCCACAGCTTGGTGTGCCGGGCGATCTCGAACACCTGCATCTCGACCAGGTCCGGCCGAGCGACCACCAGATCGTGGGACGCGTCCGAGGGGACGAATCCGTCGTCGTCGCTGTGCAGGATGAGAACGGGATGCCGCAGCTCGGCCGCCCGCGCGACGACGTCGAGGCTGTCGAACGGGATGGCGGCGCCGGCGCCGGTCATCGGCGACGCCCACTCCGTCTTGAGAGCACCGATCGCCAAGCCCGTTACGGCGGTGGGGAGGTTGAGCAGCTTCGCCTGGTAGCCGAGCACGGCGCGCCAGTCCACCACCGGCGACTCGAGGATCAGCCCGGCGATCACGTCGCGGTGGGCCGAGTTCAGCTCGAGCTGCAGAGCGATCGCGCCGCCCATCGACCAGCCCATCAGCAGAATTCGACGCGCGCCCCGCCGGCGCGCGAAGCCGACCGCGGCGTC
>NZ_DASUNI010000325.1:0-6479 GCF_036277215.1 Microbacterium sp.
GACTTCGGTCTCACCAGGGTCTGCACGCGACACCAGAGCTCCCCATGGGCGCGCACCGCCTCCACCCCGGGGGCGTAGCTTCCGACCGGGGCCCTCTCGGTTCCCATCCGCTCGATCTGCACGGTGGCGGGCACGACCACATCGGTGACCGTCCGGTGCTTATCGGGGCAGGTGCTCTGCTTCGATGCCTCCCACGCCAGATTGACCGCGGCGGTCGTCTTTCCGACGCCGCCCTTGGTGCTGTAGACCGCGATGACCTTCACGCCGGGACCTCCGAGTCGTCGGCCGCGTCCGGCCTGCTTCCACCGTAGTCAACTCCCGCGCTGCAGCGGATGACTGATTCCCGCGGCCCGCGATGCTGCAGCGGGCCCCGGCATCCCCTGTCAGAATGGGCTGACGTGAACCTTCTCGTGGATGTAGTCAACGTGTTCGTCGATGACGACGGCGCGTTCGGCAACCCGCTCGGCATCGTCTGGTCATCGCCCTCGACGCGCAGACACGAGCAGCAGATCGCTGCCGACCTCGGCTTCAGCGCGACCACCTTCATCGATGCGGTCGCCGATCGGGTCGCCACTGCACGGATCTTCACCCCCACTCGCGAGCTGCCGTTCGCCGGGCATCCGACGGTCGGGCTGGCGGCGTGGCTGCGCGCCAACGACGACGAGGTGGACGCCATCAAGGTCCCGGCGGGGCACGTGCGGGTGCGCATGGACGGCGACATGGTGTTCGTGACCGGCCTGCCGGAGTGGACTCCGGCGTTCGAGCTCAACCGGCTCACGTCACCGGAAGAGGTCGAGGCTGTCGATCCGGACGCGTACGGCTACGGATTGCACTACGTGTGGGCATGGCTCGACGAACCTGCCGGGCGGGTCCGGGCACGCATCTTCGCACCGGAGTTCGGGATCCGCGAAGACGAAGCCACCGGTTCGGCCGCGATGCGGCTCACGGCCGAACAGGGGCGCGATCTCGACATCGTGCAGGGCAGAGGGTCTCTCCTGCATACCCACGTGCGCTACCTCGGCCGGCAGGTCGAGGTAGGCGGCCGTGTGTCGGAAGCGGGGATGACCGAGCTTCGCTGACGCCGCGTCAGCTGATCGAGTCGACCGCCGCTTGGATCGCCGCCAGCGTCGCGGCGGGCTGCGAGACCATCGACACGTGCGAGGCGTCGACCTCGGTGATGGTCGCTCCGGCACGCTCCGCCATGCGGCGCTGCACGTCGATCGGGATGATCAGGTCCTCAGTGCCGAGCACCGCCCAGCTGGGGATGCTCTTCCACGCGGGGGCGGCCGACGGGGTCACGTTCGCCACGAACGACGCCGGGCGCTGCGTGGCCACGATGGTCCACCGGTCAGCCTCGGGAAGATCCTGGGCGAAGAAGTTGTGCACGGTGTCCGGCTTGAGGAACGCCTCGGCGGCCCCTTCCGGCGCTCCGGGGTACCCGGCGACGTCGAGGACGGCCGTGGGATCTGCCACCGCCAGCGCCGAACTGGATCCGTCCAGGATGCCGACCACCGTCTCGCCCTCGTCCGGGATGAAGGCGTCGACGTAGACGAGCGCCCGCACGTCGCCGCCGTTCGCGCCGGCATTGGTGATGACTGCTCCACCATACGGGCGAGCTACGCGTCGGCCGGGCGCCGAGAGATCGACCCCAGCGCGAATTCGCGCACGGGAGCAGGCCGCGTCGCCGCGCACGTGCTCAGCAGCGGGGCCGACATCTGTTCCCGCAGAGTGACTGTCAGGAGCTCGCTTTCGTGGGCGAGGTCGATGCGCCACGAGCCCTCCGCGGTCCGCTCCTCGCGCACCGGCGGGAACGCGTCGATGCGGACGTCCCCGGTCGCGGTGCGGGCGAACGACTGCGCGGCCTGCGCGGCATTGCTCAGCGAGCTGCGCCCCCGGTAGTACCGCTCGACGATCTGGCCGTCGAGGTAGCGATCGACGGTCGCGTGCGCATCCGCGGTGGGCACCCGACCGTAATACAGGCCATGGGGCAGGATGATCATGGTCGCGGCGAAGCGGTCGCCGCCCAGGTGCGAACTCTCCCAGGTCTCGTGCGGGAAGGCGGCGGCGAGCGTCTGGGCCACGGGACGGCCGCGAACGGCGCAGCACTGATCGTGTCGGGCGTGGGTGCACACCAGCAGGGCCGGCCGATCGGATTCCTCACCGGCGCTCCCGTCGAGGGGCACGTCGAGCAGCTCTGCCGGATCGTGGACGCCGCCCCATTTGATCGACTCAAGACCGGGACGCGCGTCGGCCAGCGCCCACCGCCACCGCTTCTGCCCACGGCGCTCGTCGGCGCGGAGGCCGAATCGCCGGATCGCCACCGGCCGGATGCCGCTTCCTTCCGCCCGACGGACCAGGGCCCGCCCGATCGACGGGTTGAGTCGTGATTGGAAGAACGCGTGCGTGCCCCATGCGCCGTCGATCTCGACGAGCAACCAGCGAGCGCCGTAGCCGCCGGTCCCCGCGAGCGGATCGCCGCGTTCGAGGGAGCGGTCGCTGCACGGCTCCCACGCCTCCGTCGGACCGTAGGTCGAAGGCAGGGCGGTAGCGCTCACGATCGCGCGCTCATCTCGGCACCAGAACCCCCTCGCGCAGCAGTCTCCGTGACACCACCAGCGACGACTGCGGGTCCAGTCCCGGCAGGGCGCCGGCAGGCTGGTCCTGGGTGCGGAGCGCGTGTACTGCGGCCGAGGCCTCCGCGGGAAGGGTGATCGTCTTGCGCGGCAGCACGATGCGCACCGTCTTCTCGTCGTCCTCGATCCGCCCGCTGAGGGCGGTGCGCCATCCGAGGGTTGCCGCGGCATCGAGGCTCGCCATCAGGTCGACCGTGGCGAGGGGCGGCACCGGGGCGGGGCGGACGGCATCCTGGAACACGCGTTGCAGTCCGGCCGCGATCGCGCCGTCGTCGGCTGCCGCATCCACCAGGTGGTGGGCCGAGGTGACCGTCGCAGCCAGGTCGGCGTCGAGGGAGGACGCGTCGGCGTAGTCGACGCCGAGCGGAAGCGGCCGCCGCAGTGCGGGATCGTTCTTCGCTGCCGCCAGGAGGCATGCGAGCAGGTCGTGCCGGGTCGCCGCTCGAACGCCGATCGTCAGGTGGATGGATGTGCCGCCCTGCGCCACTGCCGAGTGGATCCACCCTCGCGGCAGGTACAGGACGTCCCCGGGCTCGAAGACTTCGTCGATCAGAGGCGTGTTGCGCGCCTGCTCGGCGACTGCGTCCCGGTGATCCGACCACGGCTGGTCGGCGAGCGGATGCCGGTGCACCGGCTCGTGGATGGTCCAGTGCTTCGCGCCGGCGATCTGGATCACGAACACGTCGTGCGTGTCGTAGTGCGGGTCGAACCCGCGCGACGAAGCGGGCGTGATGTAGGCATTCACCTGTGCGGGGTGGCCCAGGTCCGAGACGAGCTGCCGGGTGAAGGCGGCGATGGGCTGCCACGTGCGGTGCAGGCCCTGGAGGACGAGCGTCGCACCACCGGCGAACTGCTCGAGCACCTTGGCCGAGTCCAGCTGATCGGCGACCTCGGCGCCGAAGCCGCCCGACCCGGTGAATGAGTCCGGCGGAAGTATCGCGCCCTCGGCGGCCATGCGCACGAAGGGGGTGCGCAGTGCGCGGTCGGTGATGAGCTCGTCGGCAGCGCTCGCGCTGAACAGGTCCTCGAACGCGGGCGGGTGTCGGGCGAGCAATGGCTGCTCGCCCCAATAGCGCTCCGCGAAATCCGAGGTCGGGATGCCGGTGAGACGAGCGAGCGCGGGCCGATCGCTCGGCCCGCGCTCAACGACCTCGTTCAAGCGGATCCGTCGGCGCCGCCGTCATGGCCCTCGGCGTTGGCTCCGCCGTCCGCCGGGCCTTCGCCCGGGTCGGCCGATCCGTCGGCGCCGCCGTCGTGACCGCCGGGGTTCGCGCCGCCGTCCGCCGGGCCCTCACCGTTGTCGGCTGATCCGTCGGCGCCGCCGTCGTGGCCGGCGGGATCGGCGCCCCCGTCAGCAGGACCCTCGCCGCTGCCCGGGGAGCTGGTGGTGATGTCGTCGTCATTGATGCTCATGGGGCAACCTCCGGAGATATCGGTGTAGCGCGAGTGGGCCGATGCCGACAATACCCGGACGGTTCCACACCGACGAGGCCTTGACAGAACTCGTCGGGTACTCTGTAAGTAATCGCTTACTTATGGAGCTGAGATGGACACGAAGCGCGCTTCCGCGGCCGTCGACTGGTCGCGGCAGAAGACGATCCTCCTGGAGACCCGCAAGCGCGACGGAACCTGGGTCGCGACGCCGGTCAGTCTCGTTCTGCGCGGCGACCGTCTGTTCTTCCGCACGTACGAGCAGTCCGGCAAGGCGAAGCGGCTGCGCAACTTCGCCGAGGTCCACGCCGCACCGTGCACGTTCCTCGGGAAGCCGACGGGCGAGGCCGTATCCGGGAATGCGCGCCTGCTCGACGAGGGGGAGTCGACGACGACGCGCAGACTTCTGCGCCGGCGGCATCCAGTGCTGCACGGCGTGCTCGTGCCGCTCGTTCATCGGGTTCGGCGGTATGACACGCAGCACTACGAGCTGACTCTTGTCGAAGCAGGGTGAGGGCGCCACCCGGGCCAAGGTCCTCGAGGTGGCAGGAGAGCTGTTCGGGCTGCAGGGTTACCAGGCGACCACGGTTGCGCAGATCGAGAAGGCGGCGGGCCTCTCACCCGGCTCCGGTGGCCTTTACCGGCACTTCCCGAGTAAACGCGCGCTGCTGGCGGCGAGCCTGAAACGGCAGGTCGAGAGCGGGCCGGATCTGGCGTCGTTCCTGACCGTGCCCGCCGACCCGGATGACGTCCGATCCCAGCTGCTCGCCCTCGCCCGTGCCGGGCTCCAGAGGCTCCGGCACGAGCGCGACCTGAACCGACTGCTGCTGCGCGACCTGCGGGACTTCCCTGACCTGCTGACCATGGTTCGTGACACCGAGCTGCGGCGCGTGCACGAAGGGCTCGCTCGCTGGCTGGCCGTGAACGCCGGGCCGGGCAGCCTCGATCCGCCGACGGTCGCGACGATCCTGATGGGGGCGGTGAGCCATTACTGGATCCTGAGCGATGTGTTCGGGGGCGCTCATCCGTTCGACACCGACGAAGAGGCGTTTCTCAGCGTCGTGGCCGACATGGCCGCGTCGACCCTCGCCGCTCGTTAGAGCGGCGTCACAGCTCCAGCGAATAGTAGAACGCGCGGTCGCCGGTGTCGGGGTCGACGCCGCTGAAGCCGTGGCGCTCGTAGAACCGCTGGGCGTCGACGTCCGGCGCGTCCACGTTGATCTCGATCGCCGAAACTCCGTCGTCCCGGGCGTCTTCGAGCATCCGCTGGATCAGCGCCGTGCCCAGCGCCTGGCCACGTCGTTCCGGTTCGACGTACAGCTCGTCGAGCAGGGCCACCGGTCCGTCGTACCAGACGTTGGACCGCAGCGTCACGAGGGCGACGCCGGCCGCCGGATCGCCGGCGAGGTACGCACGAGTGCCCGGTTCGGCGAGCAGGGATCGCAGTCGCGCGCTCAGGACGGCGGTTCCCGGGCTGGCGGTGTCGAATTCGGTGTTGAAGTCGTGCAGAAGGCGGGCGACGACGTCGGCGTCTGCGGGTCCCGCGCGACGGACGGACTGATCAGGAGGACGGCCCACCATGCCGCGATGATATCCGCCCGTGCACAGTCGAGGTGGAGCGCCCGGATCACCTTCCGCTTGCGGGAAGCGAGCCCGGAGCCGTCGACTCGCCGCGGCGTGGCAGACTTGCCGGTGGACTGGAGGTCTCGTGGGGAAACTCGTTTATGGTGCTCCGACGTGGTCGGTAGAGTTCGAAGACCGAGCGCTGGCGCACTTGCGCATCGTCATCATCGCCAAACTGCGTCGTGCGGAGAGCTTCAGCTTCTCGTGGAAATTCGAGGCGGCGTATGGCAAGGGGCGCAGTTCGCTGTGGCTTCATCCGGCCATTCCGCTGCAGTTCGAGTTTTACGGCGGCCGCGAGCCCGCGCTCAATCGCGCGTGGATCGATGCGCTGATGACCACCGCCAACAGCCCGGGCGGCCTCGAACTCGTGGACGAACCCGATCCCGCGCTCGCTCCCAAGCGCGCCTAGATCCGGAAGGGCGCGCAGCGTCTCTCGGGAGCAGGAACGAAAGGCAGAAATGACAATCGTCAACAGGCTCACGGTCGACGGCCGCGACTACTTCCTCCCCGACCCCGTCACCGAGCTTCGCGAGAAGATCCTTGAGGCCGTCCGATCCGGCGGCGGGTACGTGAACATCCCACCCCTGCGATCAGGACCCGGGATCGACATCCTGTTCTCGCCGGGGATGCCGGTGGTCTGGACTCAGATCGACGTGGGCGGCGACGGCAGCCCCTCGGACGATGCGGGCGAAGCGGACTCTTTCCCCGACGTGTAGGTCATGCTGCAAGCAGCGCGTCCACGTCCCATATCCGCATCGGAGCGCCCAGCAGATAACCCTGCGCGCGATCGCA